>CAZDHU010000216.1:0-4559 GCA_964505355.1 uncultured Myxococcaceae bacterium
GCGAAGGCCAGCCGCGCGCGGCGCCGTCGCTGTGCGGCGAGATCGGCGTCGAGCACGATCGCCGGGATCGACGCCAGCACGGGAATCCGCACCGCGTTTTGCAGATCGCGCGGCAGATGGAAGGAGCCGTCCGAGCTTTCGAGCAGAATGCCGACGCCCGCGCCGACCGCGAGCCCCAGCATCAGGCCCACCAGCACGATCACGAGACGATTCGGCGAACTCGGTTCGGGCGCCGGGAAACCCGTTTCGAGCACCTTGAACTGTTCGCCCTTCTGGCGTCGCTCCATGTTCGCCGCGACACCCGCTTCGAGGCGCTTGTTGCTGTACTCGAGCAGGCTCTTGCTCAGATGCTCGTACTCGCGGGTCAGCACTCCGAGCTGCTCGGCCACGCGCGGCGTTTCGGCCAGCCGCTTCTGCAAATCGTCGATCTGCGCGCTCACCTTCTGCACCGCATCCTGTGCCGAGCCAATCCGCAGCGACGCCCGCCGGCGCTCGGCCTCGGCGTTTTGCTGCGCCACCGACGTGGGACGGCCGCCCTGCGCGCTCGCCGACGACCGAAGCTGATCGATCTCGATCTGGGCCGCGATCACGTCGGGGTGCTTGTCCGTGAAGCCGCGAGAGCGATACGACGAGAGCATCAGCTCGAGCTGTGCGAGACGACTCGCGGGATCGGTGTCCGCGCGCCCCACGCCCCCTTCGGCCGCGACCATCGACTGCTGGTGATAGAACGCCTCGTCGCTCTGCGCTTCGGCCAGCTCGCGCTGCGCCTGCCGCAGGCTGTCGACCAGCCGCTCGAGCAGCCGCTGGTTCCCATCGAACTCGTCGGGCAGGCGGCCGGGGTTGTCGAGCTTCACCTGCGCGATGCGGGCCTCGACCTCCTGGATCCGGCCCTGCAGACGCGAGAGTTCGCCTTCGATGAACTCCGAGGTGTCACCCGACACCTGCACGCGCTCTTTGATGTGCTCTTCGATGAAGTCGTTGGCGAGGCGGTTGACCACCGCCGCCGCGACCTCGGCCGATTCGTCGGAGAAGAAGAGCCGGAAGGTGTTGATCTCGGTCTCGGCGTTCGAACTGCGTCGCGCCTGCCCCTGTTCGAGCTCGGGCAGCACGGGCTCGACGCGGATCGAACGGCGCATCAGCTCGATCACCTCTTCGCGCGTCATTCGCTTCGACTCGTCGGGATAGAGCCCGAGATCGTCGATCACCTTCGAGAGACGGTTGCGCGACAGAATCTGCATCGTCATCAGGTGAAGGCGCTGATTGAGATCGCTCTTCTCCATCCCGGTCTCGACCAGCCGCTTCGAGATCACCTGCGGCTCGATCAGCAGCGTGGTGTACGACTCGAACTTGTTCGGGAGCCAGGAGGCCAGCAGCAGCGAGGCCAGAAAGGTCGCCAGCGAGATGCCCGCCACGATCGGCAGCCGCCGGCGCACGATCCCGCCGAAATCCTGCAGCGCAAAGCCTTGTTCCACGTTCATGACATGACTCCCGAGATCAGAGGAAGGGAAGCTCGATCGGCGCCATCTCGTATCGAACGCCGAGTTCGATCCGCAGGTCGTCGTACTTCGTCGTGCCGCCGAAGCGCTTCGCGCGTTTCGACTCCTGCTGGTACCAGCTGCTGCGCACGAAGGTGTCGAAGCTGCGGCCGAACTTTCGTTCGACCGCGAGTGCGAAGGTCAGCGAAGAGACGTCGAGCGGGTTCTTGTCCCGCTCGAGGTTCACGCCGGTGACGGCGACCGCGCCGGGAATCGCCAGCGAGGGCTGGCTCGCGACGCCCGTGGCCACCGTCGGCCCGGAGCCGAAGCGGTAGCTCGACACCGCCAGCGCATCGGAGGTCGAGCTGCGCAGATCCCAGCGCGTGGTGAACGAAGCGTTCCAGAGCGGCGACGGACGCCAGGTCAGCACCGCCGCCGTGGTATCGAGCACCGAGGTCGAACTGACTCCGCCCGATGCCGACGCGCTGCGCCGGTAGCTGAGCGTGCCGACGAATTCGCGCCAGCTCTTTCGCATCGCGAGCGCCGCGAAGTACGTGAGCCGCCCTCCGGCATCGACCGAATCCGAGGAGACCACCGGCTGAAGTCCGGGCAGGCCGGCGCCGATTCGCGCGATCCGATGCCAGTCGGTGGCGGTCAGCGCCGGAAACGCTGCCTGCGCCTGCGTGTCGACCGAAGGGCCGAGCAGCGAACAGTTCGCGGCGACCTCGGCGAAGCTGCTCAGCGCCGACGGCGTGCAACTCGACGCGTCGTAGGCGAAGAGGTCGCTGCCGAACTGAAGCGTCGGCATCACGATCGTACGGACTTCCGCCGGCGTGCTCTGCTCGCTCGCGCGCGAGAAGGCCGGCCCCGCCGACACCGACACGTTCCACGTCGGATCGAAATCGTGCACCAGCGTTCCGTAGCTCTGGTAGTACTGCGCCCGCTCCGCGCTGGCGTCGTGCTGATGGAAGCTCTGATAGGTGGCGTTGAGACCGCCACCGATCCGGGTGGCGCGCGTCAGCGAATACAGCATCGAGCCGTCGATCGCGTAGACGCCGCTTTCGAGCGCCCCCACTTCGCGCGAGGTCGGAATCCCGTACGCATCGACGATGCCGCCGAACGGATTCCGGAGCGCTTCTTCGTCGAACAGCGTCTGATCGAGCCGCAGCTCGCCCCGCAGTCGCGGCGTGAAGAGATAGGCTCCCGTCAACGTGAGCGCGTGATTCTGGATGTCACGACGGCCCTGCGTCACCACGGGATCACTGCTCTCCGGCAGCCCGGTGAGTTCGTTGGTCTGCGAGATCGAAAAGCTCTGCAGCTGCGTCGTCGGCAGCATGTAGTAGACCTCGGAGAACGAAAACTCGGTCCGCGTGCTCGGCTTCCAGTTGATCTTTCCGTTCGCGACGTGCTCGAACCCGTCGATCTTCTCGGTCACGAAAAACGTCTTGTAGGACGGTTGATAGAAGAGGTCGTAGGTCAGCGTGCTCCGATTCTCACGCAGCCGAATCGAGGGGCCGGCGCGAAACGAGCCGTCCTTCTCTTCGGCGGTCGAGCTGCGAAAGACGTTGTCGTCGTAGGCGACCGTCGATTGCGCACCGAGCACGAGTTCGGCGGCGCGCGCGGTCGAGGCCGGCGCGGCGATCGCCTGCAGCGCGATCGCGGTGGCGAGGAGACGTGTCCCTCGCATCAGTCCGACACCACGACGCTGTCGCCCGCGCGCAGCAGGAAGTTGGTTCCCACCGCACTGCCCGAGACGAAGTCGTCGTAATCGAAGTGGTACTCCTGCACCGCGCCGTCCGGCTGCTGGCGCAGAATGCGCACGCGACTTCGATCGGCGAAGACCGTGAACCCGCCGGCCGCACTGATCGCGTCGACCACCCGCGTGTCGACCGCGAGCGGCACCGGCCCGGGGCGATTCACTTCGCCGATCACCGACACGCGCTGGCTGTTCATCTGGACGACGACCACCGTCACGTCGGGTGCCGTGATGTACTCGGCGAGCGCGGTCGTGAGCTTTGCCTTCAGCTCGTCGGTCGTGCTGCCTGCAGCCTGCACGTCGCCGGCGAGCGGCACCGAGATCTTGCCGTCGGGCCGCACGGGCACCTGCTGCAGCGAGACTTCGGGGTTCTTCCACACCGACACGGCGAGCACGTCCGAGGCGCCGATCCGATAGACCTCGCGCGACGCGGGATCGGGATCCGGCGGCGGCGGTAGCGGCGTTCGGCCGCAGGCGGCCAGCGCGAGCACGAGCCCGAACCCGGCCACCGCCCGCGTTCGTCGCCCGAAACCACTTCGACACTCGCTCACGAACTTCGAACCCGACGACATGACGGTCCCCCTTCGCACTAGTCGCGGTCGCTCAGCCCTGCATCTTTCATCTTGTAGAGCAGGGCCTTGTAGCTGATCTGCAAACGCTCGGCGGCTTCCTTTCGGTTCCACCGCGTCTGCTGCAACACCTTTTCGATCACGCGCTTCTCGGCCCGCTGCGCGGCCTGCTTCGCGATCGCCTTCAAATCGACTTCGCGCCCGCCCGAGAGATCGACGCCGAGCGATTCGAAATCGACGCCACCCGACGTGCTCGATTCTTCGCGGCGCACGACCGGCGCTTCGCGCAGCCGCAGCTCCTGCACGATCGCCTTCTCGTTGGCCAGCACGACCATCCGCTTCACCAGGTTTTCCAGCTCGCGCACGTTGCCGGGCCAGTGATACGCCATGAACGCAGCCAGCGTCTCGGGCGCGATCGGCTTCGCTTCCTTGCGATATTGCTCGCCGTATTTCTGAAGGAACCCTTCGACGAGCAGCGGGATCGAGTCGCGCCGTTCGCGCAGCGCCGGCAGATGCACGGTGACGACGTTGAGGCGATAGAAGAGATCCTCGCGAAACGTTCCTTCCATCACCGCGCGCTCGAGGTTACGGTTGGTGGCCGCGATCACCCGCGTGTCGACCTTGATGTCGGCCTCGCCGCCGAGCCGCGAGAACTCTCCGTCCTGCAGCACCTGAAGCAGCTTGGCCTGCAACGCGGGGCTCATCTCGGCGATCTCGTCAAGGAAGAGCGTGCCGCCGTGGGCCACCTCGAACTTGCCG
>CAZDHU010000217.1:0-12449 GCA_964505355.1 uncultured Myxococcaceae bacterium
AGGCCGCACCGAGAGTTTCGATCTCGCGCGCGAGATGCCGCGCCGCTTCGAGATGCGACTGCGCCAGCATCCCGAAGTCGCCGACGTGCAGACACTCGCCTTCGCCTGGACCGACTGGCGCCGGCCCGACGGCGGGCGCGCCACGATCTATTTGATCGGACTCGACGTCGGTCGATCGAGCCTCAGCCTGCCGCGATCGTTCGACGAATCACTCCGCCAGGCACTCGAGCCCGTGGGCAACGTCGTGATCGACGCGGCGGACGTCGACAAGCTCGGCGTGCGCGTCGGCGACGAAGCGGAGGTGAACGGACATCGCGTTCGGGTCGCGGGCCTGACGCACGGCATGCGCGCGATCGGCGGCGCAAACGTCTTTCTCTCGCGCGCCACCGCGGCGACCGTTCTCGGCGATTTCTACAGCAGCGATCGCAGCGCGTACTTCCTGCTGCGGCTGCGCGACCCGCGACGTGCGGACGAGGTGCGTGCGCAACTGCAGCCGGTGGGAGATCCGCCGTCGGTTCACGTGCTTCGTCCCGCGGAGCTGTCGGCGCTCTCGCAGGATTACTGGGCGCGCGAATCCGGTGCGGGCACGAGCTTCGCGTTCGCGACGTTGCTCGGCCTCGTGGTCGGCATCGCGATCACCAGCCAGACCCTGCGCAGCGCGATCCTCGCCTCGCTGCGCGAGTACGCTGCGCTGCGTGCGCTCGGCGTACCGCTGCGTTCGTTGCGCGCCGTCGTGCTCGAGCAAGCCTTCTGGGTCGGCGTCGCGGGCATCGCGGTGACCGGCGCACTCACGCTCGTGGTGCTCGGCATCGCGGCGGCCTGGCGAATCCCGATCGCGCTGCCGGCTTCGAGCCTCGTCGCGACGGCGGCGCTGACGCTCGGCGTCGCCCTGCTCTCGGGTCTGCTCGCGCTCGGCCCGCTGCGTCGCACCGAACCCGCGGAGCTGTTGCGATGAGCAGCGCGCTCTCGACCTTCGAGCCCGATCCCGCGCCGTCGATCACGGCCGACGAAGTTCGCCGCTCGTTCGGCTCCGGTGCCACGCGCAACGAAGTGCTGCGCGGGATCTCGCTGCAGATTCGACCGGGCGAGCTCACGCTGATCGTGGGGCCGTCGGGTTCGGGCAAGAGCACGCTGCTCTCGGTGTTGAGCGGGCTGCTTCGACCGGATCATGGCGCGGTGCGCGTGCTCGATCGCTCGCTCTGGGAGCTCGACGAAGCGGGCATCGATGCCTTTCGGCTCCGCCACTGCGGCTTCGTCTTTCAGGGCTTCAACCTCTTCGCCGCACTGACCGCGCTGGAGCAGGTGATGCTGCCGCTGCAGTACGCGGGCACGCGCGGTGCCATGGTGCGCGAGCGAGCACTCGAAGCCCTCGACGCGGTGGGGCTGGCGGAGAAGTCCGCGCTGCGCCCGCTCGAACTGTCGGGTGGCGAGAAGCAGCGCGTCGCGATTGCTCGCGCGCTCGCGCGACGGCCCGAGCTGATCTTCGCCGACGAACCCACCAGCGCGCTCGATCGCGAGAACGGTCGGACCGTGATCGAGTTGTTGCGTCACGCGGCGTTGCAGCGCGGGGCGACGGTGCTGGCCGTCACGCACGACCCGCGTCTCGTTGCACACGCCGATCGCGTGCTGCGCATCGAAGACGGAGAGATCACGAGCGACGAATCGCCCGCAGGCTCCGAAGCCGGGCGTTTGACGAGGGAGTCGGCGTCATGTCCCGCGGAATGAGAGTGCTGGTGTTTGGATGCGTCCTCGGCCTCGCGGCGATCGCCGCGGCGTTTTCCGGTGGATCGACCGAACCGCCCCGCCCGCCGCACGGAGCCGGCCCGGACGCGCCGGCCGTCGCCGTGGCGCGCGGCATGATCGACGTGGAAGGCGGAATCGTGCAGCTCGCGGCGAGTCGCGACGGCATCGTGCGCGAAGTGCGGGTGGAAGAGGGCGAGCACGTCGTCACCGGCCAGACGCTCGCCGTGCTCGACGACCGCGCCTCGCGGCTCGCACTCGCCGTGGCGAGCGCCGAACTGAGCGAAGCCGAAGCCGCACTTGCTCCGATCGAAGTGCGACTCGAAGCGGCGGAGCGCGAACGCGCCCGACTGGTCGCACTCGCGCAATCGTCCACGGTGGCCCGCAAGGCCGTCGACGAAGCGAGCGATGCCGCAAGACTCGCCCGCGCCGAACTCGACGCGCAGCGCAAGAGCGTGGCCACGATCCGCGCACGCCACGAAGCAGCCGAACACGAAATCGATCAGCGCACGATTCGCGCACCGTCCGACGGCGTCATCGTGCGACGACTCGCCCGAGCCGGCGACGGCGTCAGCACACTCAACGTCACCACGCTCTTCTGGCTGGCTCCCTCGACGCCGCCCGTCGTGCGCGCCGAAATCGAAGAATCGTTCGCCGCCGCCGTTCATCCCGGCATGTCGGCCGAAGTCGTCTGCGAAGGCGATGAATCTCGCGTGCTCGAAGCCCGCGTGCTGCGCGTCGGCCGCGCCTTCGGCCCGCGACGAATCACCGTCCACGACCCGCGCGACCGCTCGGACGTGCGGGTCGTCGAAGCGATCCTCACACCGCAAACACTTCCCGACGTGCCCCTCGGCCAGCGCGTGATCGTGCGCTTTCGGGCGGATGATGCATCGGCTGCCAACGGCGATCGTTCGAATCCGACCGAATCCCGTTGAGGCGCTCCTCGATCAGCGTCAGGGAAACGGCCTGCTTCGTCTTGCTGCACGACCCGGGTGCACCCGGAGCGGGTCGCTACATCGCAGGCACGTCGCGGCGACGCTGGCGCCGTCCGATCTCGCGGCGCCGGCCACTCGTCGACGCTCGTCGGGCGCAGCAGCAGCCGGAGTCGGCCGCCGCACTCATTGCATCCGCCACTGCCGCCCTTGACCGAGTGTGTCCTGGTGTGTTTCCGCCGACGAGTGAACAGCCCAGTGATCCTGCGGCGGCTCGAACCGGACGGGTGGTACGCCGTCGCACGAAGGGGTTCTCACGTGCAGTTGAAGCGCGCGGCGAAGCCCGGTCGTGTGACGGTGCCGCATCCGAAGCGAGATCTGCCGGCGGGCACGCTGCGGAGCATCGCGATGCAGGCCGGGCTCTCGCTGCGGAAGTGAGGAGGCGACCGGATGGCGACGGGCGACATCGCGCTGATCCGAAAAGACGCGCAGAGCGACTACGGCGTCGAGTTTCCCGACTTTCCGGGATGCGTGACCGCAGGAAAGTCGCTCGACGAGGCACGTCGGATGGCGGCCGAAGCACTGGCGTTGCACGTGGAAGGGATGAGCGAGGACGGCGAAGACCTGCCGGCTCCGAGTGCGCTCGACGCGGTGATGGCCACTCGCGCGAGTCGCGGGGCGGTGGCCGTGCTGGTCGACGTTGCTGCGCCCGAGACGCGGGCCGTGCGCGTGAACATCACGCTGCCCGCGCGCATGCTCGATCAGATCGATGCGCAGGCGAAGCGTGAAAAGACAACCCGCTCGGGCTTTCTCGTCGCGGCGGCGCGGGCGCGGATCAACACGGCGCCGGCGGGCAAGTCGACCCGGCGCAAAGTGAGTGCGTAACGCCGCCGCGGCGCGATGAATCTGGTTCCGGCATTCGAACCACAGCACCACCACGCCCCCGCTCCACGAGTGCCGCGATCTCTCGCCCATTTCGTTGCGTCAGAGCACGATGGACGTCCAGTTCGCGATCGCCGCTTCTCGCGCCTCGGGAGACGCACCGCGCGGCGCGTGGGCCAGCGTCGCCAGCCCACGAAGTCGATGCCACGTGCGACACGCTGCGGGATTGCAGGCTCGGGCCGCAATCGAAGAGGAAGCCGTTCGTCGAGGACGCCATGTCCGGTGCGATCGCCGACCCGCAGAGCAAGGTCGTCGTACTGGCGCACCGAACTCCGGCGCTGATCGCCGTGTCGTCGTCTTCATGACCCGGACTCGGGCGATGCCGATGGCTGCGGCTCGATGGGCCGAAAGACGACTTCGTGATGCTCGACGATCCGCCGCTGGAACGCTGGCGGCGTCGACTGCCAATCGACGACATCGACCTTGATCGGCAGATCGGACTCTTCGAAGGCACTGGCGAGGAGGGCGAGACGCCTCGTCGACAACGGGGTCGTGGCAACCACGGCAAGGTCGAGATCGGAGAATCGCTTGCTGCCAGCGCCGATGCGAGATCCAAAAGCCCACACTTCGCATTCCGGAACGTGCTCTTTCAAGATCGTTCTGACCTCGTGCAACAGGCGCGGCTCCACTTCGGCCAGCAGTGCCCTCGCATCCACGATGAATGATCGAGCACTCTCGTGGACACGGATGGCCTTTTGTTCGTCGTACGCGTGCGCCGTCATCTTCCGCTGGTAGCGGTATTCGATCCACGGCTCGACGGCCGCGATCAGGCCACGCTCTGCACCTTCTCGCATCAGATCCCGAAACGACCACTGATCCGCCGCGCCGGGATCCGGAACGACCTGCTCGAGGTGGCGCTTCAGCATCTTCCACGACAGCTCGTAGGAATACTCGAAGCGTTGAATGACGGCGTCGCGCAGCTCCTCGTCCTTCGGCGCAGCAATCGAGCGAGTGATCGCGCGCTCCAGGCTCGCCAGTGCACGCTTCGAGGACGCCAGATCGAGCGTCATTTGGCCAGCCTAATGCCACCCGCATGGCGAAGCAACGCGGAGCCAGGAAGAAGGCTGGCCCGAGTCAGCGCCGACGTGAGAGCGCGGACGGTCGCCGCCGATCCAGATTCGCTCGGCGCGAAGTCTCCCGCTGCACCCTCGCACGCGGCTGAAGAGACTGCGCGCGTCGAGCACCCGCCAGCCGGTCGCGAGTGCTCGCCGTCGCAAGCGGTCCGCGAGCCGCACGGGGAAGCCTGCGCCGAGCGCAAACGGGCCGCGCGCGACGCGAACCGGGCGCAGGCCGAGCACTCGCTGCGCCGCGAGGCGCTGCGGGCCGTAGAACTCGATGAAGGCGCCACGGCGCCAGAAGACGAGGGAGTGATCTCCTGCGCGGCCCGCGAGAGCCATGTATGCCGCGCCGAAGCGCAGACCCGTGACGAGCTCGCGCGCGGGCCAGCGCAGATCGAGCGCGCCGCGATGCCCGCGCGCAACGCGCGGCTTGTGATCGAAGAGTGCGTCGAGCCACGCGTGCGCGCGCCAGACGCCAAGCCAATCTCCCCCGGCACCCCGCGTACAGTGGCCGGCCCAGGAAGCGAGCGTCGAACGCAGCGGCAGCAACGCAGCGCGCGTCGCGGGGCGATCGAGATCGATCCGGCGCGCCAGGCCGTCGAGTGCGGGACGCACGTGTGCGTGCGCAAAGCCGCGAAGCCGCGTGTCGATGCGCTCGAGTGTGCTGCGACGCACCGCGCGACGCGTGGGCCAGGTTTTCCAGCCCACGAAGTCGATGCCGCGTGCGACACGCTGCGGGATTGCCGGCTCGGGCCGCAATCGAAGATGAAGCCGTTCGTGTAGCGCGCACGCGATCCGATCGCGCCACGCGATCAGCTCGTCCGGACTCGTCGCGAGCAGCAGCATGTCGTCGACGTAGCGCACGTAGTGCCGCACGCGCAGTTCGCGCTTCACGAACTGATCGATCTCGTTCAGATAGACGTTGGCCCAGAACTGGCTCGTCAGGTTTCCGATCGGAAGGCCGCGCTGGTTAGAGCTTCCGAAGAGGCTCTTCTCCGGTCGAACCGGATGCCCCGGCGCGCCTGGCGGCGGAATCGCGCGTCCCCGGCTCTTGAAGTGATAGTCGCGCGTCGGATCGTGAAAGAGCACGGCCTCCGTCAACCAGAGCAGCTCCGGATGCCGGATCCGCCGCTGCAGCATCGCGAAGAGTGTCCCCTTGTGCAGCGAGGCGAAGAAGCTCGCGACGTCGAGCTTCAGCGCCCACGCCGGGCGCCGCCCGTTCGCGCTGGCCTCGCGCATGAACGCCATCGCGCGATCGCTGGCCGCGAGCGTTCCCTTGCCGCGCCGGCAGGCATACGAATCGTGGATGAAGCGCGGCTCGAAGACGCGCTCTTGATGCGCCACCAGCAGGTGATGGACGATGCGGTCGCGAAAGTCGGCGGCGAACACTTCGCGCGGCTTCGGCCCGTCGGTGACGAAGCAGATCGAGCGGCCGGGCCGATAGCGGCGCTCGCGCAGCTCGGATTGCAGCATCAGCAGATTCGCTTCGAGATCGACTTCGAACGCCAGCGCACTGTGCGTCGTGCGCTTGTTGCGACGGCACACGCGGTAGTGCCGCCAGAGGTCGGCAAAGGAAAAGAGATCAGGGCCGATCACGATCCGCCGCGGACGGCGCGAACGTAGTTGTTGTTCGTCTTGTTGTTCGCATTCACGTTGCCGTTGTTGAAGTTCACGTTCCACGCGTTCTGCGGATTGTTCACGTACGTAGACGAAGACCAGTAGTTGTTCGAAAGCGTGCTCTCTCTCTCCGTTTGTTCCCGCGCGCGAACCGGCGTTCCCGCTCGCTTGCGGATCCGGGCGACTGGCCCCGCCGTGGCGGGGGAAGACGCCCTTGCGCCTCCGGCCCTTCTCAGACCTTCGGCCTGCCCCCTGCATCCCCCGCGCATCCGCGCGTGCGGGATTCAGGAAGGAGAGAGACCTCGTGATCTCGGCTCGCCCGGCGCGGGTAGCCGCTCTGGCATCCCCTGCCGGTTCCGGCCATGGCCCTGATTCTCCGAGTGATCCGCCGAAGGCGGATCACTGCTCTCAGCGGCAGCCGCGGACCGCAGGGCGCTCGGCGCCCGAGGACTGCGGCGGGAGCTCTTCAGCCATCCCTCGTTCTGCTTCGCGATCTCTACGGCCTGCGTGATCGCGTGCTCGAACGATCGAAAGTTCTGGAACGCTTTCACGTCGGCGCACAGTCGCAGTACGACCTTCAGGGCTTCGACCTCTTCTCGCAGTTCCAGCAGCAGCGGCACTTTGTCATCTCGCGAGTTGGCGCGCACTACCAGCGTCAGCACGCGGCGCGATCCGTTGCGCAGATCGGCCCCGAGCGTGAAGGCGTGATAGCGCGCAAAGGTCTTCACGACCTGCTCGAGATAGAGACAGAGGTCGTACGCCGTCTTGTAGATCGGGAGATGCTCGGACTGCGCCATGCTCGCGACTCTCGCGTTTTCGCCGGTCACCGCGGGCGCCCTTGGGGCGCCCACGGCGAGACCGGACTCGGACTGCAAGGCAGGATCCGGATCAGATCCGGAATCAAAGCATCAAATCTTCAAAGAACCCAATGTCCAATCACGAGCCGCCGCGGACGGCGCGAACGTAGTAGTAGAGCGTCTTGTAGTTCGCATTCACGTTGCCGCTGTCGAAGTACACGATCCACGCGTTGTGCGGAGTGAACACGTACGAAGACGAAGACCAGTAGTAGTTCGAAAGCGTGCACGAGCCCGTCAACACGGTTGCAGACGGCACACAGCCAGTATTGAACACGGGGTTCACGGTCGGGCCCGGGTATGCGATCTGATAATCGACGATGCTCTGCAGCTCTTTCATGTTCGGCAGCCGCCAGTCTGTATGACCTGCGAATCCACCACCCGCGTTCAGCGTCGCGATCTTCACCGCGAACGCGTTCGCCCACGTGTAGGACGTGTCCTTGTCGTGGATGCTGCCGTCATCGGACAGCTTCTCCCACATCAACCCCGTGTTGTTGTCGGTGATCGTGCCATCGCCGTTGTCCGTATAGGAGAGCGTGGCGCCGAACTGCAGATCGCCGTCCTGCCCCGTCCCCGCGCAGGGGATCGTCGCGATCGGCACCGTAACGTCGGCAGGGTCCCAGCACGTCGTCTGCCCGGATGCCGGGAAGAGCTGGCTCGGACCCGGCGGCTCGATCGCACACAGGCTCGAGCAGCCGTCGCCGTTTGCGACGTTGCCGTCATCGCAGGCTTCGGGCTCGATCGAGAAGCCATCGCCGCAGACCACTTCGACCGCGCAGCTCGACGAGCAGCCGTCGCCGCTGGCCACGTTGCCGTCGTCGCAGGTCTCGGGGAAACCGATCTCGGCGTCGCCGCACTCGGGTGCAGGGCCCTGGCATTCTTCGATGCTGCCGTCGCGCACCACCCTGGCGAGCTTCCCGCAGACGCCGCTGGCTCCGCAGTCGCCGTTGCTGGTGCAGGCCGTGCCGAGCTCGAGCGGGTCGCTCGACGCCACGCAGGTCTCGTGCAGCGGATCGAGCACCGAGACGATGTCGTCCGCCAGCGGATGCGTCTGCAACACGAGGCCGTTTGCGAGGCAGCCGACGCCGCCCGGATTCGCGTTGGTCGCGTCCGAGAGCTGCAGCTTGCTTGCCGGCGCCGGCGAGAAGCCGAGGCCGATCGAGACGCTCGCGAGATCCACCCCCGCCGCGTCGAAGCATTTCTTCTGCAGCGCGGCGTTGTAGGTGTTCATCGCCTTGATCAGTGCGGCCTTCGAGGTCGCACTGAGCGAGTCGGCGTGAGCGGCTGCGCCCGTGCCCGTCAGCGATGCGCCTTCGTCGAGCTTGCCCACGGCGCATTTGCCCGAGCCCGGCCGCAGCAGGCCTCGCCGGCAGGCGAGCGCCTTCTCGGCCGTCGACTGCTCGTCGCATTTCACGATCGCATCGAGGCAGTCGTTCACCGATTTCGCCGTCGCGCTCGCAAACGCGGCGCCCTTCTTCGCGATCTCCGCCTGACACGCCTGTGTCGCGGCATTCACTTTCGTGCTCGTGTTGACGTCATCGCCGCCCACGGCCAGCGCCGCCAGCGGCCACGACCCGAGCAGCATACTCAGCATCAGACCGGCTCTTCTTCCGCGCATCCCCGTCTCCTTCCTGATTCCTCGTCACCGGCCCAATGCCGGAACTGCCGCTTTATCTTCTCACATCACAATCGATGCCGAATCACGTTCCGCCCCAAAAATCGCCACCCCCATTCGAGGGGTCCCGAGAAAGGGGACGGACTTACTAAGGGGACGGAAGGTGTCGCGCGGCGGACGGCCTCGCGGAGGGATCCCGGTCGCGGGCCGGCGCGATCGGCCCGGGGGCACAGGCAACTTCGGATCGTTCTGCAGCGCGCGCGTTGCGCATGCCGGGATCGCGGGATCGCGGGGCTTGGGGGCTCGAGGCGGGATCGGGTCGCGGAGCCCTGCGCCTGGCGTGCCCCGGCGACGGTGTGGAGGCGACGTGTTCGCTTGCCGCGCAATGAATCGTTCCGGGTCCGTTGCGGCCCGCGGCACGAGCGGGATCGAAGTACTGCGATCGAACGGAGAGACGGCTCGGTGACGGCGGGCCCCCGTTTGCCCTTCCAGCAAGGACAGGTCAGGATTCAGGTCTTCATACTGTCCTGCTCCAGAGGAGACTTGCGATGGCCACGAAGAACGACATCCGGCCCATCACCCAGCTCAAGAACAACACCGCGGACCTCGTGCGCGAGGTGAGCGAGGAAGGTCGCCCGATCACGATCACCCAGAATGGCGTAGCCCGGGTGGTGCTGATGGACGTCGACACCTACGACCGCTGGCGCGCTGCGATGGCGCTGCTGAAGTTGCTCGCGCATGGCGAAGCCGACGTCCGCCGTGGCCTTACGGTGAAGCCCGCCGACGCGTTTCGGCGCGCGCGGCGCGCGATCGAGCGAGCCGCGCGCGATGGCGCGTAGCCGCTTCCGCGTCGAGTGGGCGGAGGCTGCAGTCCGCGACCTCGACTCACTGGCGGGTTTCCTCGCCACACGATCCGAGCGCGACGCAGAGCGCATCGTCGCCCTGGTCGAGCGGCGGGCCGCGACACTGGAATCGAGTCCCACCCGCGGCCGCATCGTTCCGGAACTATCGCGCTTCGGAATGCAGACCTGGCGCGAGCTGATCGTGCGACCGTGGCGGGTGGTGTACCGCATCGAGGGTGATGTCGTGATGGTGCTCGCGCTGTTCGACGGGCGGCGGGATCTCGAAGACGTTCTGCTCGAGCGCCTGATCCGGATGCCGTGACACCCGACCCGGAGCCCGTCCGTCCTCCCAGCCGGACCCCGGCAAACCCCGCAACTCCGCTCGTTCAATGACTCTCGCGCCAGGCATCCCGGTCTGCGCGCAGTGCGGACACAGCGCGCGATCGCCCGGCGCTTCGCCGGCGCGGAGCGGTTTCGTCAGATCTAGATCGCAGACGGCGCCCGCTGCGGGACCGGACCCGGACTGCAAGGCAGGATCCGGATCAGGTGCGGAATCAAAGCGTCAGTCTTCAAAGGGCCCAGTGTCCAATCACGGACTGCCGCGGACAGCGCGAACGCTGTTGTGGTTCGTTTTGCTGCCCCCAGCCACGTAACCGTCGCTGAAGTACACCAACCACGCGCCCTGCGGAACGCTCACATACGTAGACGAAGACCAGTGGTAGCTCGACAGCGTGCACGAGCCCGTCAGCACCGTTGCGCCCGACACGCAGCCGGTGTGGAACACGGAGCTCACCGACGGATTGCTGACCTCGGCGTTGATGATGCTCTCCAGCTCCTTCTTGTTCGGCAGGCGCCAGTCCGTATGTCCGGCAAAGCCTCCACCGCCGTTCAGCGTCGCGATCTTCACCGCAACGGCATTTTCCCACGTGTAAGTGTCGTCGTAGTCGTGGATGCCGCCGTCATCCGACCGCTTCTCCCACATCAGCCCGGTGTTGTGGTCTGTGATCGTGCCGTCGCCGTTGTCCGTGTACGAAAGCGTCGCACCGGCCTGCAGATCGCCGTCCTGACCGGTCCCCGCGCAGGCGATCAACGTGCCGGACGTGTTCCAGCACTGCGTCTGCCCCGACGCAGGGAGAACCCTCAGACACTCTTCAATGCTGCCGTCGCGCACCACCTTTGCGAGCTTTCCGCAGAGGCCGCCGGCGCCGCAGTCGCCGTTGGTCGTGCACGCCGTACCGAGTTCGAGCTCGTCGTTCGACGCCACGCACGTCTCGTGCAGCGGGTCGAGCACCGAGACGATGTCGTCCGCCAGCGGATGCGTCTGCAAGACGAGACCATTCGCGAGGCAGCCGACGCCGCCCGGGTTCGCGTTCGTCGCGTCCGAGAGCTGCAGCTTGTTCGCCGGCGCCGGCGAGAAACCAAGACCGATCGAGACGCTCGCGAGATCCACCCCCGCGGCGTCGAAGCACTTCTTCTGCAGCGACGCGTTGTAGGTGTTCATCGCCTTGATCAGTGCCGCCTTCGATGTCGCAGCGAGCGAATCGGCGTGGGCCGCCGCGCCCGTGCCCGTCAGCGATGCGCCCTCGTCCAGCTTGCCCACGGCGCATTTGCCCGTCCCGGGTCGCAGCAGGCCGCGCCGGCAGGCGAGTGCTTTCCCGGCGTTCGACTGCTCATCGCATTTCACGATCGCGTCGAGGCAGTCGTTCACCGCCTTCGCCGTCGCGCTCGCAAACGCGGCGCCTTTCTTTGCGATCTCCGCCTGACACGCCTGCGTGGCCGCCATCACCTTGGTGCCCGTGTTGACGTCATCGCCACCAACGGCGCCTGCCATCAGCGGCCACGTGCCGAGCAGCGCGCTCAGCAGTAGGCTCGCTCTTCGTCCGCGCATCCCCGTCTCCTTCCTGAGTTCTCGCCACCGGTCCGATGCCGGGTCGCCGTCGTCGTCTTCTCACATCACAGCCACCCGCGTCGCCTCCCATTCGGGGGGGGCAGCGGCCAGAGACGGACGAGGTCGCGCGGGAAGGCCCCGCGAAGACTCCCAGGGGGCTGCGCTTGCAGCGCCCCCCCTGAGATTCCGCGTTTCGAAGACTTCTCGACGATCGAGAACGGTCACAATCGGCTCGCTGCCGCACAGGAACTGTCGATTCGGCTGAAGTTTCTGGCGCTGTTGCTGCGCACGGAGAGGGGCGATCGCATCGAGGCTGCGGAACTGGAGGCCATGATCCAGGATCTTTCGCAGCCGCTCCGCGCAGGCGCACGTCGGCGTGGAGGATCGGCGAAGCGCCGCGCCGCCGCTCGGCGTGAGATACGGCAAGAGGCGGCGCGGGAGACCGCGTGACCCCTTGCCGGACGCAATACGAACGTACTACGGTTTTCGCGTGGCGAGAAACACGACCAGCATTCGGCTCCCGGACGGACTGATCGACGCGCTCGATCGGCGCGCGGCGGCGCTCGGGATCACGCGCAGCCAGCTGATCGTCGAGGCCGTCGAGCAGGCACTCGCCGACCATTCGAGGTGGTCGCCGGAATTCCTCAAAGCGATCGGGACGCCTCGACCCGATCTTGAGCAAGCCGTCGACGAAATGATGGATGTCATCCGGACGCGCCGCTCCCGGAACGAAGCGCCCGACCTTTGAAGTACATCCTCGACACCAACACGGTGTCCGCCCTGATGAAGGGCGTGAAATCGGTTGGCGTTCGACTGGCGAAGACATCTCGGGAAGACGTTGCGATCTCGCAGGTCACGGTCGCCGAGATCGAGTTTGGGCTTCACCGGCTGCCGGCATCAAAACGCCGCCGGTTGCTGTGCTCCCAATGGACAGCAATCGGATCGGAGCTGATCCGTCTTC
>CAZDHU010000218.1:0-22791 GCA_964505355.1 uncultured Myxococcaceae bacterium
GTCGCGTCCGAGACGGCGGAACTGACACGCAACCAGGTGCTGCAGCAGGCCGGCATCGCGGTGCTCGCTCAGGCCAACGTCTCGACGCAGAGCGCGCTCAGCCTGTTGCGAGGCTGATACTCGACGCCGGGCGTGCCGCAACGGCGCGACCGTCAAAGACGTCGCCCGGAGAACCACCCGGTTCTCCGGGCGTTCGTTTTTCGGAGGGCTCGTGGCGGGTCACGCCCGTACTCAGTGCGGCGTCGACCCGGGCGCCTCGACGGCGAGTGCGTCGGTCAGCCACTGCTCGACGCGGGTCCGATGCATCTCGAACCACCAGACCAGCGGTGGCGTCGCGACCACAGCGGCCAGAAACGTCGCAGCGATCCGCGGCACGGTGGTACCGATCAGCTCTTCGGCGAGGCGCGAAAAGTCCATCCAGTGGCCGCCCCCTTTCGCGTCGGCGTAGAGCCGACGTGCTTCCTCGCTGGTCAGCAGCCCGAAGGCGAATCCGACGTCGCTCGCGAAGACGAAGCAGGCAAGAAACCCGTAGAGCGGCCGCTCGGCCGCGAGCGTGCAGCCGCGTCCGGACAGCGCGCGGTGAAGAAAAACGGCCGCAAAGACGAGCTCGCCGCCATGACCGGCGGCGGTGATGACCACGTCGCCGATTCTGTCGGAGGAGGCGACGAGTCCGTACGCAAGCAGAGCCCCGATCGCGAGCTGTCGCCCGCGCGGGTTCGCACGGAGCCGGTGCGCGAGCCACGCGAGGCCTCCCGCAACGACGATTGGGATCAGCAGCACGCGGTCGTTGCGTAGGGTGACGCCCCCTCCGTACACGAAATCGAATGCCGGGAGCGACGGATGCCCGAGCACCCAGCCGGCGATCGCGTGGCCCATCTCGTGGACCAGCGTGACGAGGGTCGAGGTCACGAACCGAAGCAGCGGGAAGTGAAGAACGAAGCCCGCGGCGAGTGCGCCGACGCCGATCGCCCGCCAGCCGGCGGCGGCGACCCCGAAGTACGTGACTTCATCCGTCGCGTCGGCGTGAGCGACGAGCACCGCGAGGTCGCGATTCGGGCCCGGGGTCGGCTCGCTCCGCAGATGGAAGGGGCGTGCGTTGCGTGCCGGCGGCGGCGCGGGCTGCAGATCCATTCCGCGCGAACGAGCGCTCGGCGCCGAGTCTTCCGTCGGCTCTGGGGGCCGGCTCGAATCGTCTCCGCCGGGCCGCTCGCCCGCACGAAGACCGAGAGCGTCCGCGACGAGATCGGTGCCACGGGTGGGCGCGATGCCCGACGGACTCCTTGCGCCGTGCGCCGGCGCGGTCTCGCGCCCGTCTGGTTCACCGGCTCGCCGCGTGAACGCGTCTCGACCACCGCGCCAGTGCGCGAACACGATCCCGCAACGAGGGCATTCGCATTCGCCAACCGAAACGGTGAAGCCGCAGGCAGGACAGGTCATGGTGTTCTCCGGCTTCGGATCCTCGACGCCCTCATCGGCCTGACCTGCTGGCGCCCGAACGTCGGGTCGGGCCGGCAACGCGCGCGGGGATTCCTCGGAGACACGGCGAGCGGTGCTCGATCGAGCCGGGGTCGACTCGTCCGCGGGTTTTTTGAGCGGGGAGTCGGGGTCGTTTGCTGCCTCGGATCTGCCGATGAGTTGCCGTGCGGAGTCGCGCGAGGCTTCGTGCGGCGAGGAGACGACGGTTGGGGCTGCGGGCGATGGGCATTGCCGGGACCGATGAGCTCCGAGTCTGGTCGGCGCCCGACGTGCGCTTCCTCGACGAAGCGCAGCGTGGCGAGATCTTCGTCGCGTGGGCGCGCCTCACTGCGAACGTCGGACTCGGGCTCTTCTTCTTCTGCGGGCTCGTGTTCGGCGTGGAAGACGCGTTCCTTGCGCCGGCGCTCGGCGCCGCGGCCGGCGGGACCTTCCTCTCACTGGTGATTCTCGTGCTCGCGCAGCGCCGCACTTCGGCTCGCTGGTTGCCCTTCGTTTCGAGTCTGCTCGATCTGTCGATGGTGAGTGCGACGTTCCTCTTGCTCGCGGGCGTCGACCCGCTGCGCGCCTCGAATCTCGCGCTCGTCTATCTGCTGATCATCGCGGCCACCTGCCTCCGGCTCGACGCACGCGTCAGCCTGATCACCGGAGCGGCCGCGATCCTGCAATACGAGATCGTGGCGTGGGTGGCGCTTCATCCGCAGGCGCTCGGCGTTTCGGTCGGCACCGAGGCATCGCAGGCGTGGTCGCAGGGTCTCCTGCTGCGTCCGTTCTTGCTCGGTTCGGGCGCCCTGCTCTCGGCCGTGGTCGTCGTGCGACAACAACGTCTGCGACGCGAGGCCAATCACGACGGACTGACCGGGCTGTTGAACCGGGGCTACTTCGACGAGCGCTTCGGCATCGAGATCGCGCGTGCCGAGCGCTCGGGCGAGTCGTTCACGGTGTTCTTGCTCGACGTCGATCTCTTCAAACGGTTCAACGACACGCACGGACACGTGGCCGGCGATCGCGCGTTGAGATCGGTGGCCGACGCGCTTTCGCGAACCTTCCGCGCCTCCGACGTACTCGCCCGCTACGGCGGAGAAGAGTTCGTCGGCGTGCTGTTCGGAACCCGGCCCGAGACGATCCTGCAGCGCATCGAGGCCGCCCGGCTCGAGATCGCGCGCACCCGGGTGGCGCCGGCCGGTGGCGATCCGGCCGATCACGTGACCGTCAGCATTGGCGTCGCCGTGCATCCCGACGACGGGACGAGCGCTGCCGAACTGCTCGACATGGCGGATCAGCGCCTCTATGCCGCGAAGCTCGCCGGGCGGAATCGCACGGTCGACCGGGGGGGCGTACCGCGCCTCGTCGAACGACGTCCCGCGCCCGTGTCTCGTCGCCGCGGCTGACGCACCACCGCTCGAACGCGCCGCGGCATCCTTGCGGCCTCGATCCGCGAGCCATACTCGCCGCACACGGTCCGACGCGCCGCCTTCTCGTGGCGCGCGCCGTGGTCGAGAGGTGCCGATGAGCGCGCGCACGAGAATCGCCTGGTCGACGTCACTCGTCGTCGCCGGAGGAATCGGGTTCTTCGCCGGGGGCTACTTCTTGTACCGGGCCGCGATCGGGCTCGACCCATCCGCATTCCCCTTCGGGCCAGCGCTGCAGCGGGCGGGCGAGTCGTTGCTGCCGGACGTCGGCATGACCATCGCGGGCCTCGTCTGGACGTGTCTCTCGCTGCTCGCAGCGGTCGCCATCGCCGTGTCGATCGTGCGCCTCGCCACCCGCCCTCCTTCGCTCCCGTCGGAGCGAGCAGCGGTTGCTTCTCGGCGCAGCGCGCTCGCCGCGGGCGCCGCAGGCGTCGCCGCGCTCGCAGTCGGCGGACTCGGCGCCTGGCTGCGCGCATTTCGCGGGGTCGGCAACGAAGGCCGCGGCTGGGCGCCCGTCGCATCCCAGATCTTCTCCGCAAAGGTCGAGCGGACGGCACCGCAGTGGGCCGATGCCTGGAAGGGCGCACGGGTGCGAGCCCATCGACGACTCGGCCGAACGAACTTCGAGGTGTCCGACATCGTGCTCGGCACGGGCGCGATTCGGGGCGAGGACGGCGAGAAGATCGCTCGACTCGCCCTCGAACGCGGCGTCAACTACTTCGACACGGCGCCGGACTATTCGGGCGCGGGAAGCGAAGAGGCCATGGGACGCGCGCTCGCGAGCGTCCGGCGCGACGAGATCTTCGTCGCGACCAAGTTCTGCACCCCGATCGGGCATCTGCCACACGACGCCCCCGTGCGTGCTTTCGTGGAAGCGATCGACGGCAGCCTTCGCCGCCTCGCGACGGATTACGTCGATCTCGTGCACGTCCATTCGTGCGACGAGGTCGAACGGCTGATGAGTGAGAACTGCCACGAAGCGTTCGATCGATTGAAGGAACAGGGAAAGGTCCGATTTCTCGGCGTTTCGACGCACACACCGAACCTCGTCGACGTCGCGAACCGGGCGATCGAATCGAACCGCTTCGACGTGATGATGCTCGCCTATCACCATGGCATCTGGCCCTCGATGAAGGAGTTGATCCACCGGGCGCGGGCCGAACGAGACATGGGAATCGTCGCCATGAAGACGCTGAAGGGAGCGCGTCACGAGAAGCTCGAAGGTTTTCGCCAGCACGCGGAGAGCTATGCGCAGTCGGCGTTTCGCTGGGTGCTCTCGAACCCCGACGTCTCGTGTCTGGTGGTTTCGTTCTTCGAGCTGCAGCACGTCGACGAGTATCTCGCCGCGTCAGGCAGCCTGCTGACACCGGCGGACGCCGGCATTCTCGAACGCTACGACCGCGAGATTCGTGGCTCGTACTGCTCTCCGCACTGCGGCGCGTGTCTCGATTCCTGTCCGGAGGGAATCGCGATCCACGACGTGCTTCGCCATCGCATGTACTTCGAGAACTACGGCTGGGAGAAGGAAGCGATGCGCCTCTACGCGAGACTCGAACGGAACGCCGCCGCCTGCGTGTCGTGCAGCGCTCCGTGCGCCGGTTCGTGTCCCGGCGGCGTCGCGATCCAGCAGCAGATGATCGGTGCACACGAACGGCTCACCTTCGGCACCGGATGACGGCGCGCCGCGCGGGACGCGAAGGCTAGAACTTCTCGCTGCCCGTTTCGCGATGGGCGTCGGGGAAGTCGCGATAGAGCGCGAACATCACGCGCTGCACCTGCTGGTTGACCACCGCGTGCAGCTCTTCGACGACACCACTTCGCGTCGAAACGCTGCGGAACGCCTCGTCGAGTTGCGCGAGATTACGCACTTCGAGGATGACGTGGAACTCGCCGAGTTCTCGCGGGCCGAGGCCCAGCTTCCGGCGCAGGATTCGAAAGGAGACGATTCTTCCGTCGTCGCGAAGTCGGCCGAGAAATCGATCGACCGCCGTGCACAGTTCGACGTCGTTCACGCCCGCGCGGAGATCGAAGAAAATGTGATAGACGTCCATCGGATCCTCCAGCAAGGGGGCGGAGTCTACCGGTGGACGAGCAGGCCGCACAGAGAACGGTGTCCCGTCCGTCGGTTCCCGTGCTCCAGTTTCTCGGCGGTGCAGGCACCGTCACCGGGAGCCGGTTCCTGATCGATACCCCGCGCTCGCGCATCCTCGTCGATTGTGGTCTCTACCAGGGCACGAAAGAACTGCGGCTGCTCAACTGGGCGCCGTTTCCGGTGCCTCCCGCGTCGATCGATTCGGTGGTGCTGACGCATGCCCACGTCGATCATTCGGGGTGGCTGCCCGCGCTGGTTCGGGAGGGGTTTCGGGGGCCGATCTTCGCGACCTCGCGCACCTCCGAACTCTGCCGGATCGTGTTGCCCGACAGCGCGCGGCTTCAGGAAGAAGACGCGGCGTACGCCAACCGCAAGGGCTTCTCGAAGCACCATCCCGCGCTCGCCCTCTTCACGGCGGAGGACGTCGACCGCGCCCTCGCCCGCTTTCGTGACGTTCGATTCGAGCGCGCGCACGAAGTCGCGGACGGCGTCCGTGCCACCTTTCGCCCGGCCGGCCACATTCTCGGTTCGGCGAGCATCGTGATCGACATCGATGGCAGCACGCCGCGCCGAATCGTGATCAGCGGAGATCTCGGCCGTCCGTCTCATCCCCTGCTGATCGCACCGCCGGAACCTCCCGCAGCGGATCTGATCCTCGTCGAGTCGACCTACGGCGATCGCGTGCACGACGATCGCGGAGCCGAGGAGCGTCTGTACGGCGCGATTGCACGCACGGCCGCCCGCGGCGGCGTGGTGGTGATCCCCGCGTTTGCCGTCGATCGCACGGAAGTGCTTCTGATGGCGCTGAGGCGAGCCATGCACGAAGGCGCGGTGCCTCGAATCCCCGTTCACGTCGACAGTCCGATGGCACTCGACGCGCTGCAGGTCTATCGGACGGCGATCGCGGCGCACGACGACGACGTGAGACCCGACCTGCGCGGTGAGATCGAACGGTTCGATCCCGGTGACCTGCGCGAAGCGCGGGATGTCGCGGCATCGCGCGCGATCAATGGTGTACGTGGCCCCGCGATCGTGATCTCGGCCTCCGGAATGGCGACGGGGGGTCGCGTGCTTCATCACCTCGCCTCGCGGCTTCCCGATTCTCGCAACGCGGTCGTTCTCGTCGGCTACCAGGCGATGCAAACACGGGGCCGCCGGCTGCTCGAAGGCGCGCACGCGGTGAAGATGCTGGGCCGATACATCCCCGTACGCGCCGAGATCGTCGACGCATCCGGTTTCTCGGTGCACGCGGATCGAAACGAACTTCGAAGCTGGCTCGCCAGCGCTCGCGCGGCGCCGGAATGTTGCTTTCTCGTCCACGGTGACCCCGGAGCCGCGCAGGTGCTGCGCGACGACATCGAGCGAGAGCTCGGCTGGTCGGCGGTGGTGGCAAGGCCTTTGGAACGCGTGAGGATCGACGCCGCGAGCTGAGAAGGCTTGCGAAGGCCTCCCTTCCCGGCTCTACACTCGGCTCATGCCGCATTCATCGTGCGTATCGCTGCTGCGCGAGTTCGTCTCCATCCCGTCCGTCAATCCGATGGGTCGCGACGATCTGCCGGCCGAGATCGTCGGCGAACGACGCTACGCCGAGGCAGTCTTCGGGCACCTTCGTCGAATGGGTGTCGACGCCGCGATCATCGGTGATGGCTCGCGGGCGAGCGTCGTCGGCGAAGTTCGAGTGGCGGGCGCTCGCGACACGCTGCTCGTGGCCTCTCATCTCGACACCGTCCCCGTCGACGGGATGGAGATTTCGCCCTTCGATCCCGCCGTCGTCGAGGGGCGACTGTTCGGGCGCGGCGCTTGCGACACCAAGGCCGGCATGGCCGCACTGCTCGACGCGACGAGCCGGGTCCTCGAAGCCGGTTCGCTGAAGCGGAACCTGATCCTCGTCGGAGAGTCGGACGAAGAACTCGGCAGCCTCGGCGTGCGTGACGTGCTCGCGCATCTCGGCCCGCGGAAACCCGCGTGGGCGCTCGCGACCGAGCCAACGAGTTTGCGCGTGGTGACCCATCACAAAGGCATCGCGCTGCTGCGGCTCGAAGCCCGCGGCGTCGCCTGTCACAGCTCGGATCCCGCGCAGGGTCGCAACGCGATCGGCGCGCTCGCGCGTGCGGTGCTCGTGCTCGAATCGCTCGGAGCGAAGCTCGCGACGCACGCCGATCCCGTGCTCGGACCCGGCACGCTGTCGGTCGGACGAATCGGAGGTGGAACCGCGCTGAACATCGTCCCGGATCATGCCTGGTTGTTCTGTGATCGGCGTTTGCTGCCCGGAGACACGGCAGATTCGATCCGCGACGAAACGTCGGCGGCGCTCTCCGCCGCCGGACTCGAGGAGGTTTCCGTCACGCTCAGCGTGGTCGGAAAGCCCGCTCTCGGTACGACGCGCGATTCTCCCGCGGTGCAGCACTGCACGCGTGCGCTCGCGGCGGAAGCGTGTGATGCGGCGCCTGGCGCCGTCTCGTTCGGAACCGACGCAGGAATCTTCTCCGCGGCCGGCATTCCGTCCGTGGTCTTCGGCCCCGGATCGATTCGCGAGGCGCACACCGCGCGCGAGTTCGTCCCCGTCGCAGAGCTGGAAGCGGCCAGCCGAATCTTCCGGCGAATCCTCGAATCGGCGTGACGATCGGCCCGGATCCCGCCGGACCCGCTGCGATCAGAACCAGTCCGTCGGAATCGGCAGCCGGTGACGCAGGCGCAGGAAGGCGAGCGTCCCGGCGCCAACCTCGCGCGTGAAATCGAAACCGCGTACTTCCGTGGGATGCGCGACGATCGTGAGTTCACCCGCTCCGGCCGCCCTCGCCTCTTCCGCCGCCATCTTCTGATAGAGCCGTCCGGCCAGACGCCCGAAGTATCGCGTCGCGAGGCGTTGCGTGAGATCACCCGGCGCGGCCGGCCCGAGTTCCACTTCGGCATCGATCATCACGGCGCGGTACGGCGGGCGCTCGTCCTGAATCGTCAGGCAGATTCGCGGATCTCGTCGCAGCGCCTTCACTTTGGCGGCGTTGTCGTGGGTCGAGAGTCGAAAGGTGCCGTCTTCGTACGCGTACCAGATCGGCACCTGATTCGGTCGACCGTCTTTGCGCGTGTAGGCGAGCACGGCGATCCGCGCCTCGCGAACGAACGCTTCGAGTTCGTCGGGATCGAATGCGGCGCGCGGACCGAGCGTGCGAAACGGGAGATCGCTCAAGCGTCGGATTACGGTGTAAGCCATGCGGCGACCTTACGGATTACAGCGTAAGCTGTCAAGCATGGAACGCGAACCGCTCTCTCGCGACCGCGTCGCCCGGGCCGCGCTCGCGCTGATCGATCGGGACGGACTCGCCGGGCTCTCGATGCGCAAGCTCGGCAGCGAACTCGGCGTCGAAGCGATGTCGCTCTACAAGCACGTTGCCGGCAAGGACGCGTTGCTGCAGGCCGTGGTCGAAGTCGCGCTCGCGTCGGTCGGGCCAATCGACGAATCGGCGACGCCGGCCGAGCGGATTCGTCAGCTCGCTCGCTCGTTGCGCGCGATGGGACGCGCGCATCCCGAGGTGTTTTCGCTCGTCGTCGCACAGCTCCCCGTTTCACCGACCGGACTGGTGCCGATCGAAGCGACGCTCGGCGCGCTTCGCGCCAGCGGTCTCGAGGATCGGCAATGCGTGCATCTCTTCTGGGTGATCGTCGCCTACATCGCCGGTTCGGTGCTCGGTGAGCTGGGATCGATCTCGGCGGGATCGTTTCAGTTCTCGCCCACTGCCTACGATGCCGCGCGCTTTCCTCATTTCGCTGCGCTCGCCACGCTGCTCGGCGATTGCCACCACGACGACGAGTTCGAGTTCGGGCTCGATTGTGTCCTGCGCGACGTCGAATCCGCCGCGGATCAGGCCCCTCGGCGCCGGCGCAGATCCGCGAGCCGAGGCTGAAGCACTTTCCCCTCGAAGACGAACCCGGACTCCGGCGACGCGTTCCGCCGGGCCGCGTTACACGACTTCTTGCTTGACAGTTGCCGGCGCGCGCGGTCTGATGCGGCGGTTCAGGCCCCCAACGAGGAGCAACCGTCGTGAAGATGAAACGCTGGATCGCCATTGGTCTCGTCGCCGCCTTCGGCAGTGCCTGCGCGTCGACCGGAACTCGCACGGGACCGCATCCTGGCATCTGCGGTGCCATCGGCGCACTCGCCGGTGGCGGTGCGGGCGCCTGGATCGCGGCCGACATGCACAAGGCACACGATGCGAACGAAGCCGTCGCAGGCGGTGCGATCGGTGCCGCAGCCGGGCTCGTCGTGGGCTCACTTCTCTGTTACGCGCTGCAGGGCGAAGCCGAAGAGCCGGCTCCCGCGCCGCCGCCTGCGCCGGCACCGAAGCCCGCACCGGAGCGCATCGTGCTCCGCGGTGTGAACTTCGATTTCGACAAGGCGACGATTCGGCCCGACGCGCGCGTGATCCTCGACGAAGCAGCGAGCCTGCTGGCGAAAAACGCGGGCACGCGCGTCAGCGTCGAGGGTCACACCGACGCGGTGGGCAGCGACGCCTACAACCAGAAGCTCTCGGATCGCCGGGCGGCTGCCGTCGTGCAGTACCTGACGGGCAAGGGCGTCCCGGCTGGCAGCCTCAGTGCGAAGGGGTTCGGCGAGTCGAAGCCCGTGTCGTCGAACGAGACGAAAGACGGCCGCGCGATGAACCGTCGCGTCGAGCTTCGCGTCCAGTGACGGCGGGGGCGCGGGAGGTCGCGGAAACGCGGCTTCTCGCGCCCCCGTTCTTTGCGGCGGACCGTGCCGCCGCAATGCCGCCCTTCCCGAGTGCGGCGAGTTCGGCGAACAGTTTCGCGAACGCCACGATTCCACCGGAAGCCTGCTCCCAGTCGAACCGCTCGTTCGGCGCGTGATATCCGTGTTCAGGCAACGAGAGCCCGAGAAAGAGCACGGGCGACTTCAGCCAGCGCTCCATCGTCACCACGGCGCCGATCGATCCGCCTTCGCGAACGAAGACCGGTGGACGCCCGAAGGCGAATGAAATCGCGTGGCGCACGGCCTCCGCGAGCGGACCGGCGGCAATCCCACGATGGGGTTCGAGCGATTGCTCGGGGTGCAGTCGAACATCGGGATTCTGCTCGCGCACGAACCTCCGGATCGCAGCCAGCACGCGCGCTCCTCGCTGATTCGGAACCAGACGACACGAGATCTTCACCTCGGCACGCGGCGGCACGACCGTCTTGACACCCGGTCCCGTGTATCCGCCGACGACGCCGTGCACTTCGAACGTGGGCTGCGCCCAGATGCGACGCATGACGTCGAGCGCATCCCGGCTTCGAATCGATCGAAACCCGTGATCGCGCAGGAATCCCGCGACGGTGAACCCCGAACGACGAAACTCTTCGAGCTCGGCGCGCGTCGGCGCAACGACATCGTCGTAGAAACCGGGAATACGCACCTTGCCCGTCTTCGCGTCGAAGCACGCAGAGACCAGCTGCATCAACTCCGCCAGCGGGTTGCGTGCCGCACCGCCGACGACACCGCTGTGCTGGTCGGTCGCTGCCGTTTCGAGCGACAGCGTGAATCCCTGCAACCCCCGAAGCCCGGCCGGGCAGGCCGGCCGCCCGCGGGAGACCCAGATCGTGTCGGAGACCACGACGACGTCCGTTGCGAGTCGTTCTCGTTCGGCGCGCAGCGCCCGCTCGAAGTTCGGCGAACCGATCTCTTCTTCCATTTCCCACAACACACGCAGATTGGCGCGAACACCGGCCGCCCGCGCGGCTGCGATGCCGAACAGTGCCGAAAGCGCCGGCCCTTTGTCGTCCGTCGTGCCGCGCCCGAGGTAGCGATCGCCGGAACGCGTGAACGTGAACGGATCCGTTTCCCACGGCTCGTGCTCGCGCGAGGCCGGCTGCACGTCGAGGTGGTTGTAAACCGTGATCGTCGGCAGTCGTGGATCGTCGCCGAACGAACCGTGAACCAGCGGATGGCCGCCCGTTTCGATGATGCAGGCATCACCTCCGAACGCGCGAATCATCTCGGCGGCGAGCATCGCGCCGGCGCGTACGTCGTCCCGGTGCGCGGGATCCGCCGACACGGTGGGGATCTCGACCAGACGTCGCAGCCGTTCCTCGAACGAATCGCGTTGGCGCACGGTGAACTCACGAAGCGCGGCGAGAGAAAGCGGGTCGTCGTGGCTCATGACCCGATGATAGAGTCGGCGGGGCAGAGAGGTCGAGACTCTCGCGCCGCGACGGGGGAGAATCTTCGTGAGACGAAGGATCGTGATCATCGTCGGAACGATCGTTCTGCTGCTGATCGCCGTGCTCACCGTCTTTCTCGCGCAGTTCGACGCCACCCGACACCGCCAGGAAATCGCTGCACTCGCCAGTCGCTCGATCGGCCGTTCGATCACCATCGGAGGCGAACTCGACCTCGCCCTCTTCCCGCTGCGCGTCGTGCTGCACGACGTGCGCGCGGAGAACGCTGCCGGCGGAACGCGCCCGGAGATGGCGATCGTCGAGCGGCTCGATCTCGGGATCGCGCTCGCTCCGCTCGTGTTCGAACGCCGTCTGGTGATCGATCATCTGCATCTCGCCGGCGTCGATCTCTTGCTCGAGCGTGATTCCGCCGGACATGCAAACTGGGAACTCGCACCAGACCGCGACGAGATCGGCACGGCGAGCGAGGCACAGACGAAATCGCCGCTCACCTCGGAACCGGATGCGCCTTCACCGGCCGAACCTGCGCCCGGTGAGGGTCCGCCCGCGCTTCCCCGTCTTCACGAGCTTTCGATCGAACGCGCCGAAGTCCGCTGGCGCGACGAAGCGAACGGCCGGCAGTGGATGGGACGAATCGACCGTCTGCGTCTCGAGCCACGCGGAGAGACGCTCGCTCTCGATCTTCTCGCACGCTGGCGAGACTCGCCGATCACACTCGCGGGAACGATCGGTTCGCTCGACGCGATCGACGGGCAGCGCGGCCCCTGGCCGGTTCGACTCACAGGCGACGCCGACGGAACGCAGTTCGAGATCGAGGGCACGATCGCGCATCCGCTTCGCGGCGAAGGAATCGAACTTCGCCTTGCCGCGAAGGGTGTCGATCTGTCGGCGCTCTCGCGCATTGCAGGCGTCGATCTTCCTGCGCTTCGCGGGTGGGCCATCGAAGGCCGGGTGACACGACCGATGCCCGATCGATGGGCACTCGAGGCGTGGTCGTTGTCCGCCGGAAACTCGCGTCTCTCGTTCGATGCGACCGTCGACCGGGGAACCCGGCCGAACGTGGTGGCGACGATTGCGGCATCTCTGCTGGATCTCGGCGATTTCGGCCCCGCGAGTGCGACGCCGTCCGCGCATTCGACGACGGCGGTCGAGCACCGACCGGCGAACACCGCGGAGAACCCGGGTGGCGAAGCGAGACGGCGTGCGGGGACGCGCGCCATCCCCGCGGTGTCGCTTCCGTTCGAGACCCTTTCGCAGGTGGACGCGGCCGTCGCCATTCATCTGCAGGCGATCAAGCTCGGCGGCCTCGCCTTCGACGAAGCGAGCGGCCGTCTTCGACTCGCCGACGGAGTGCTCGACCTGACACTCGATCGTGTCGGAGTTCGGGGCGGCCGACTCGACGGTTCGCTCGCACTGGTGTCGCGGGATCGTTCGGTGAGGCTCCGACTGCGGGGCGCCGAGATCCCGCTCGGCCGACTGCTCGCAGAAGGCGGTCTTTCGACGGCATTTCGAGAGGGTGCGACCAGCGTCGATCTCGATCTCGAGGGCCACGGCGAGACGACGCGTGCCGTTGCGGAAACGCTCGGAGGGGTTCTGCGCGCCGACGTGGCCGAAGCCTGGATTGCGCCGAAGGCTTTCGACCTCGCGGGGAGCGACCTGCTGTCGCTGCTCAGACCGCTGCTCGCCGGATCCAACGACACGCAACTCCACTGCGCGGTCGTGCGCTTCGACGTGCGCGACGGGATCGGGCGCTCCCGCGTTCTCGCCGCCGATGCATCGCGATTCTCGGTTGCCGGCGGTGGCATGGTCGACCTCCGACGCGAACGCGTCGCGATCGACCTCGAGCCACGGGCGCGCGAATCCGCGCTCGACGGCGTCGCGGTGCCGGTACGCATTCGAGGCGCGTTGTCCGCACCGTCGGTCGAGGCCGACGCCACCGGTGCGATCGGATCCATGGCGGGCTCGGGACTGACCGACCGACTGCGCGAATCAACGGGGCTCGATCTCTCCAACCTCGGTCGTGCACTGCGCGGAGACGACGAGCGGAGCGGCCAACCCATTCAGGAGCTTTCCTGTGCGCAGGCGCGTGCCCTCGCGGCGGGACGTTCGGCGCCTGTCGCGGAGCGGCCGCCCAAAGAAGCAACCGCCGAAAAGCGTCCGGCAGAATCCGACGGCCCGCGATCCGCGCCGAAGCAGACGCCCGTCGATCGGCTCCGAGAAGGTCTGCGCGGCTTCTTTGGACGCTGACACGGTTGCCGGTAACAGTGTGAACGCGCTGCGTGCGAAGTCTCGCCCGACGTCAGCGGAACAGTTTCTCGCGGTAATACGCCAGCTCGGCGAGGCTGCCGCGGATGTCGGCCAGCGCGGTATGCGTCGACTCTCCCTTTTCGAATCGCGGTACGTCGGGAAACCAGGCAGCCGCCAGCACCTTGAGGCTCGACACGTCGACCTGTCGATAGTGCAGCCAGCCTTCGAGGCCAGGCATGTGTCGAATCAAGAAACGGCGATCCTGATGGATCGAGTTGCCACCGAGGATGCCCTGCCGGTGGGCGCAGTGTCGCGAAACCAGCGCGAGCGCCTCGCGCTCGACGTCGGCCGTCGAATGGGTCGACGCTCGGACGCGATCGAGCAATCCCGAACGCGTGTGCATCTCTCTCACGAACGGATCCATCCGTCCGAGCACGTCGTCGGGCTGCCAGATGACGCGTTCGAGTTCGGCGACCGGCACGAGATCGGGCCCGGTCAGCACGATCGCCAGCTCGACGATCCCGCAGCGCTCGGGATCGAGACCGGTCATCTCGAGGTCCATCCAAACGAAGACGGGATCGCGGGCGGGTTCGCGGGTCATGGAACGAATCCTAGAAGACGAATCGGCCGTTGGCCGCGCCGTCACCGAGTCCGGCAGCTCGCGAAGGGCACGAACAGCCCGCATTCTGCCGTCGTCATCGGACCCGAGCGCGCTACACCTGCCGGCGAATCGGAGGACGAACATGCCGATGAAGATCGCTGCGCCGGCACGAATCGAGGCGGCTGGCATCCCGCCGAAGCGGATCGAAGAGTTCATCGGTCGGGTCAACTCGAACGATGCCAGCGTCAGCATCGCGCACATGCGCTCGCCCGAGGGCTGGGTCGAACCCGGTCAGCGCCCCTCGTTTCGCGAGCACACGATCGTTCTGCGCGGGATGCTGCGGGTCGAACACGAAGCGGGGGTTCTCGAAATCCGCAGCGGCGAAGCGGTCACCTGCGAGCCGGGCGAATGGGTGCGCTATTCGACGCCGGACCCGGGAGGTGCGGAGTACATCGCCGTCTGCCTGCCAGCGTTTTCTCCGGAGAACGTTCATCGCGATCGTGCGTGACGCACGAGACTTCGAACCCGCCTCTCGATCGCGCGATCAACTCGCTGCGCGTCGACGCAGCACGACCCCCGGCCGGGCGTCGGTCGCCACCCCGTCTCTCACCACGAAGCGACCGTTGACCAGCACGTGAGGGATCCCGGCCGGCGCGATCGCCGGCGTCTCGTACGTGCCGCGATCGATCACGGTCGACGGATCGAAGACGACGAGATCCGCCCGTGCGCCCGCTCGGACGATGCCGCGGTCTTCGAAGCCGAAACGGGAAGCGGGCATCCCGGTCATTCGATGAATCGCCTCGGCCATCGACAGCACACCGAGCTCGCGCGCGTAACGGCCGAGCACGCGAGCGAAGGTTCCGAACAGCCGCGGGTGAGGTTTGCCGGCGAGTGTCGGCAAACCGTCCGATCCGATCATCGTACTCGGATGGTGCATCACGGTGCGGACGTCCTCCTCGCACATCGTGTGGGCGATGATCATCGCGCCGGGTTCTTCCTCGAGAATCCTCGCCACCCCGTCGGCGAGCGACAGCCCCATCGACGCGACCACCGCCGGAATCGATTTCCCTTCCCATTCTTTTCGCGTTGCACAGGATGAAATCACGACGTCGTCCGGCGAGACGCTGCCGAGACCGCCGGCGTTTCCCGCGGCGAGCGCGATCGAACTCACCACCGCAGAGAGCATCGTGCTGCCCGCCGTGTAGGGATACTGATCGGCGCTCACGTCGACACCGCGAGACCGCGCTTCATCGATCAATCGCAACGATTCCCGTACGAGCCCGAAGGCCGCGCGCCCGGACGCCTTGTGGTGCGAGATCTGCACCGGGACGCCTCCGCGTTCGCCGACTTCGATCGCTTCGCGCACGGAATCGAGCAGCCCCGTGCTCTCGTCGCGCATGTGCGTGGCATAGAGACCGCCGAAGTCGGACATCGCGCGCGCGAGCGCCACGAGTTCGTCCGTGTCTGCCGAGCGGCTCGGCTCGTAGATCAGTCCCGACGACCAGCCGAGCGCGCCGGCCTCGAGCCCTTCTCGCAGCCCGTCGCACATCGCCCCCAGCTCCCGCTCGTTCGGCTTGCGTCGTTCCATGCCCATCACCGACCCGCGCAGCGTGCCATGTCCGACGAGAAAACCGACGTTCACTGCCGGCGGACGTTCACCGAGTCGCTTCACGTAGCCCGCGTAGCCGTCCCATCCGTCGAGTTCATGGCCGGGGTGAAATGCGCGACCCACTCGCCAGGCGAGATCGAACGGCGCGGCACCCATTCCGCAGTTCCCGACCACGCAGGTGGTGACACCGCCCAGCGTCTTGAACGTCATCTCGGGATGCACGAGGACGGCGAAGTCGTCGTGGGTGTGAACGTCGATGAATCCCGGCGCGACCGCGAGTCCGCTGACGTCGAGAGCGCGGGTGCCTGCCATCGGCGGCAGGAGACCGACCGCGCAGATTTGGTCGCCCTGCACGGCGACGTCGGCCCGCACCGGGCCTGTCCCGGTGCCGTCGTAGACGATGCCTCCGCGCAGCACGAGATCTGCCTTCGCGGGCGAAGTCGCGTTCGAGGTTTCGAGGGTTTGCTGCTTCGGACCGTTCATCGCGATTGCTCCCGGCTTCTGGCGGAACGCGCTCCGCTCAGTCGTCCAGTCTGCGCGAAAGCCAGAGTTGACGCCCGCCGCCCCAGCGCGTTCGCGCGGCCGAGAGGCCGGCTCTTTCGTAGAGGGCCACCGCCGCGTCGTTCCGTTCGTTCGTTTGCAGGCCGATCTGCCGGCAGCCCCGGGCCGCGGCTCGCGCGATTGCCGTTTCGAGCAGACGTTTGCCCAGCCCGCGTCCGCGCATCGACCGGGTCACGAAGACGTCCTCGAGCTCGGCCTCGAGGCCGTCTTCGAACGCCGACCAGCGGTGACGCGTCACCGTGTAGCCGACGGCGACCCCGGCTGCGTCGAATGCGAGCAGGACGTCGACCGACCCGTCGCGGAGAAGCCGCGAAAACCCCGGCCCGAGCCGCACTTCGGGAGGCGTGTCTCGGTGAAGATGTTCGCGAAACTCGATCACGAGACGAATCAACGCATCCAGATCTCGCGGAACGGCGGGACGGATGACCGGTTCGACGAACGAACTCACGGGCGGTTCTCCGAGAGCGAGGAGCGACGCGGACGCGGCCGCACAGCACGACCGGCTGCTACACGCGTTCGCGCGATGCGTCCACTGGCGAAGACGATCGTGATCGCCGTCGCGACGGCGCAGCCTGCTTCCGGCCATCCGCCGAGCCGCATCGCGAGCGTCGGTCCGACACCACCCGGTGTCACGTGCGCGACGATCACACCCCGCGTGCCATCGGGCAGCGATTCGATCAGCTCGCCGGTAGCGTCGATCCCGGCGGAGATCCCTGTGTTGGCGGCGCGCAATTGTGCACGCCGCGTCTCGACGCTGCGGAACGCCGACACGGCGAGATGCAGGCGCGCGCCGGGCGTATTCACGAACCAGGCATCGTTCGAGAGGGTGACGAGCAGATCGGCGCCCGCTCGAACGGCATCGCGAGCGAGTCGCGGCATCACTGCGTCGTAGCAGACGAGCGGCGCGATCAGAACCGTTCGACCCGCGGGCAGCGTCAGCCGCATGGGCTGCGGCGGCGTTCCGGGAACCCAGCTTCCGAGCCACGGAAACCGGGCGCGAATCGATGGGCGGTCGAGCCATGCCGGAACGCGTTCGGTGAGCGGAAACAGGTTGGCCTTTCGGTAGGCGTCGAACGTCTGCGCACCGCGCTCACCCGGTTCGAGCAAGAAGGCGGCGTTGAACTCGCGACCGTCTTCGGCGTCGTACGCGCCGAAGACGAGCGGAACGCCGGCGTGTGCAACGAACGCTCCGAGTTCGTGATCGAAGGCGTCGCCGTCGGACGATTTCGGCGCACCAAACGTCGTCGGGTAGACCGTTTCGGGCCAGATCAGCAGATCGATCGGCTCGCGCGCCCGGAGCTCCTCCGACGACGCGAAGTGCGCGTCGAGAATGCGCCGCATCCCTTCGAAGGTTCCGAGTTCACGTGCCATGCGGCCATACTGCGATAGCCCGGCCTGAACGATGCCCGCGACGACCGGCGCCCCCTGCGCCGTCGCAGCCTCGACGACGCGAAGACGCGCCATCCCGTAGATCTGAAGCATCGCGATCACCGCGCCTGCGGCAAACGCGGGGACGGCGAGGCGACGCCATCGCATTCTGCCATCGTGGCCGGCCGTTCGTACCTCGCGCCACACGAGCCCGAGACACTCGTTGACGATCACCAGGGCGAACGTGAGTCCGGGAACACCGGCGATGTCCGCCGCCTGTCGGAGCGTGCGCGCCATGAAAAAGCCGTGGCCGAGCGTGTCGCGAAACAGTTTGGGGAACACCCACTCGGCGCCGACATAGGCCACCGCGCTCGCAATCACTCGAATCGTGCACCGCATCTTCGCGCGCCGGGTCATTCGTCGCGCGAAGGCGTGAACGATCCACTGGGGTTGGAGGACGGGCGCGAGCGCCGCGAGCAGCAGCCACGCGGCGGTCGGCGAGATCTCCGCATAGCGCTGCATCGCGATCGCAAACCAGCCGAAGACGACGATGACGAAGGCCATCGTGAAGAGCCACGATTCGACGAGCAAGCGGCGCCAGCCCGACGCCGCGTCGAGCGCGACGAGCCACGGAACCAGCGCCACGAAGAGGGCGAGGTGAGAGAACCCGTCGGTGCGCGCGGCGATCGCGAGCATCCCGATCGAGAGCGTCGCGCTCGCGAAGCGCGACGCCGGCACACGAAACATGGCGCGTTTCAGGGGGCTTCGTCCGATTCGCGCGCCGGATCGACGGGCTCGAGCATTTGGATCGGCATGCCCGCCGGCGCGAGTTCTGGCGGTACGATGCCGTCGGCCGGAAGAGGAACGGGCTGTCCGCTCGCGTCGAGCCACTCGTAGTCGGGATGAAACTTGAGGATCGCGGGTACGCGTTGCCCGTCGTCCGTCGCCTGAAAGTGACGGACGTAGCCCGGAGGCAGCTCGAAGTCGTCGGGCACCAGTAGCCCGCGTTGAATGGGTTTCGTGCCGGCGGGCGGAAAGAGCCCGATGCCCGTGCGCTCGCCCGACGCATCGATGGTGAAGTTCGGCTCTTCGCGCGTCGGCGGCCCGCCGTCCTCCGGCAACGACTCTTCCGCGGTCGGCGCAGGCCGGCTGGGTTCCTTTCTCGCCACTGCGTGCCAGCCGTCGGGTGCCGGCGACATCGGCGCTTGCTCGATCTCGCGCACCACCCACTTCGGCGGTGAATCCGCTGCCGGCGCGGCGTTCGCATCGAGCAACCAGCGCACCCCAATCACGACCGCGACCGACGTCACCACGAGCAACCCGCAAAGCGCGACGACACTCTTGCGCAGTCCGACGGGCTCACTGACCCTGACCCCGTCGCGATCGACTCGGATCTTCGTGGTCCGGGGATGGTTTCGCATGGGTGCTCACGACTCCTGCTGCATCATACGCCCGCGCGGCGCTCGCGTTCAAGAAGGCACTCCATGGCCGGGCAATCGCCGAACGGAATTCACGACGCGCGAATCGCCTGGTTGCCCGCGCCGGCCCGTGCGTTCAGCGCGCTGCTCGTCGTGGTTCGCTGGTGTGCATTCCCGTGGGTTCTCGCGGTCGGGCTCTTGTTCGCCGAAGACCCGATCCCGCTCTCCGCGTTGATCGTCAGCCTCGCGACGTTTTCGCTCGTCCCGGCGGCTTCGTTCGTGCTCGTCGATCGCTGGTTCACCGCTCGCGTCGAGACGAAGAGCGGGACTCTGTGCATCACCGGACGCGCCGGCGAGGCCGAGGTTCCGGTCGCCGCGATCGCCAGCATCGAACCGTGGCGAGTCCCGCTTCCCGGAAGCGGGCTCGTGATCCGGACCCGCGGTGGGCGGCGGCTCACGCTTCGCAACGATGGCATCGCTGCGTGGCTCGACGCGCTGCTGGGCGCGGGATGCGAACCAGCGCGTGCGGCGCGTGCGCGCGCGGAAGTGGCGTTCGCGGAGGCCCGACAGGGCGTGCGCGGTGCGTTCTGGCGACGCACCACCCTTCGATTCGTCTTCGTCGTGTTGCCGGTGACGCTGGTCGCGTTCAACGCGCATCAGCACATTGCCTACGGCGGTGCGCTCGGCCAGTACTACCTCGAAGGGTTCGTGCCGTTCCTGCGCACGCTGTCGGAATACGCACTGACCGCTTCGCTCTACGTGTTGCTCTACGCGAGCACGTGGCGCATTGCGATCGAACTCGCGTCGTTCGCCGCGACCCGGATCGCACCGTCGCGGGCTGCGACGGTGCGCCGGGTCGCGGAGATCACGTCCGCGATCGCGGTCTACGCCGGAGTGCCCGCGCTGCTCGCGCTGCGTTTCCTCGCGTAGACCGCTCGCGCGCCGCTACGGCGTCGCCGGGTTGTAGACCGAAATCGCCCAGCCCATCCGCTCGTGGCCCCACTTGTCCCACTGCGGATTCTTGCCGCCGACGATCTGCGAGCCGCTGAAGTCCGGCGCGCCGGTGCCCGAACCCGTGCCGCCGATCAGCCCGAGGTAGATCGTCGCCGAACCGTAGTAGGTGGGGTGCGTATTGTCCGACTGGATGTAGTCGTAGCTCGTGCTCGCGTTGACGAAATGCGTGTTCGAGTCGCGCACCGTCGAACGCAGGGTCGAGGTGATGCGGGTCACGTAGTTGGCTTCGGATTCACCCTGCACGTATCGAAGAGCGTCGGAGTCGATCTGGCCGTCGCCATTCGAATCGTAATCGGCGCCCATGTACTGGGCGAAACTGTCGGCACAGGCGAAGCCGTACTGCGAAGCGAGATTGCAGACCCGCCAGTTGCTTTTGGCGAGGTACGGCAGGAACTTGTTCTGCTTGTTGATGACCGCGCCCGTTCCCGAGTCTCTGCACGACGTGTTCGCGTTGTCGGCGTCGTACCCGGGGTAGAAGATGTTCGACACCACCTTCACCCGCGTTCCCGACGCCGCGTAGGTATTGATCGCCTGCATGGCGAGCGCCGTGTAGTTCGCGCAATCCGAAAGCGCCGTGTCCAGCTTCGTGTAGCTGCAGGTGCCGGACTGTCCGGCGAGATTGCTGCGCGCCTGCAGGAAGTCGTTGCCGCACATTTCGAACGTCACCACGCGCGTGGTCGAGTTCTGCATGTACGACCGCTCGTTCACGATCTTGTTGTTGTAGATGTCGTTGGCCTTTGCGCCGGACTTCGTGCGACGAATGACTTCGATGTCGGAGTTCCAGAGATTCGAGAGATACTCTCCATCGACCATCGGGGCGGCGCGCTTCGCGACGCGCGAGAGCGAGCCGTAGTAGCCCGCGTAGATCGAGTCGCCGTAGGCCACGACGCGGTATTTCGTCGAGGTGCCCGAGCGATCGACCGTCCACGAAGTGTTTTGTGTGAGCGTACTGGCGGTCGCCGTGGACCCTGCCATCACGGCAACCGCCGCGATCGAGAGCATCCGCAGCGATGCAATGCGAACCATGGGCCTTTGCTTCATGTCTCCATTCCCCCAGGAACGGGCCGCGCCACTGCGGCCCTGTTTGACGCGCGCAGCATCCCACGAGTCGAGCCCGAATGGTCAAGAAAAGTGTTGGGCCGATGACCCGCCGCGAAGCCCCATCAGCGAGCGTGACGCAACGCAATACGGCCGGGCTCGAGGGCGACTGGAAGGCGCGCGATCCGAACTCAAGATGCCGTTCGTCACCGCGGCGCCGCGACGGGGCGCGCCCGGTGCACGAGCGCGTCGTCGAGAAGCCCCTCGTTCAACCGCTCACCCGAGCATGCGATGCGCGGTCATCAGCAGTGCGCAGCCGAGTCCGGAGAGCGCGCCGGCGGCCGCGCGCCGAGCGGGATGCCATTCGGCCGGCAGCCAGACGACGCCGGCACTCGCGCCGCCGATCAGCGCGAGCGAGAAGAGAACGGCCAGCACGGGATGGCGCCGAAACGCCGTCGACCATCGGGCGAGCAACGCGCTTCTCCTTCGATCGGACGGTATCTCGCGATCTGCCGGAGTCTCGGCGCGGCGACCGGTCGAGCGATTTCCAAACGATGGTCGAGCGCCGTGCAAACGGAGGACGCGACGCGACGCGGCGTGTCTTCAGCCCGCCCCGGCGCGCCGACCGCTCTGCGCTACGTGATGTCTCGATCGAGCACCGTCTTGCGTCCGTCGCGTCGGGCGTTCCGGATGGCGCGATCGCAGAGCGTTCGAAGCCGATCCGAAAGCACCCCGAGCACCGCGTCGGAGGTACTCAGACCGCCGCGGTCGCGAACGTATTGCTTGAGCTTCGATCCCACGACCAGAATCTCGTTCGTCGCCACCGGCGAAAGCACGTTCGGAGAGGGCGCCGGCGCGTCGTCGCGCGCGGAGTCCGCCGTCGTCTGCCGCGCGGCGCTGGCCTCGCGTTCGTGGCGAAGATCGGGCGGCGGGCGAGACCGCGACTCCGACGCTCGCTGCTCTCGTTCAAAGGCGGCCCGTGTCGGCGCGGTGCGATCCAGCGCTCCCCAGCTGCGGTGATTCATCACCGAGACGTGCGCCTCACAACAGGACACGGAGCAAAAGACGAGCCCCGTTCGTTTTTGCGTACACGTCGAGACGCTGCACACGTAGTACTGCGTCCCGAAGCCGATGTCGTTCTTGCAACTGCTGCAGCGTCGCCAGCGTCCGTGAGCGTCGTCCATGAAGTCTCCCCGGCCGGTCACGATACGCGACGGTGCGAAGCAGGGCCGCTTCGTCTCGTCCCTGCCTCCGGCAACGTGTCCCGCGCGGGCGCGTTCAGCGCGGCGGTGAAAGATGCCGGATCAGGAACTCCGCTTCGGCCGAGACCACGCGCTCGAAGAGCGGCGGCACGTAGACGTCGAAGTGGCCCGCGTCGACCCGAAGGGTTTCGCCCTTTGGTGCGCGCGCGGCCGCCGCGAGGGCAGGCCCCGGCGGCGTCAGCGCATCCCGTTCGGCGACCACGACCAGCAGCGGGCACGCGATCCGATCGGCCGCGGCGGCCGGCCGAAGCGTCGCGATGCCGAGCACGATCCGCGCGGCCACGCGATTGTCGAACGATCCGCCCTCCGGAACCATCGCGCGAAACCCCGGTTCGGAATCGGGAGTCGCCAGCACGGCGTACGACCCCGGTGGCCCCACGACGGGAAGGTAGGAAGGCGACAGGCCGAGGCGAGCACGGCAGAGGTCGAAGAGCGCGTGGCTCGCGAAGCGCAACGAACGCGTGAGCGAGAACGGAACCGCCCGGCCGTCGCAAAACGGAACCTGTGCGATCGCGGCGGCGATCG
>CAZDHU010000219.1:0-20372 GCA_964505355.1 uncultured Myxococcaceae bacterium
GGCGCGCTCGGCGGCCTCGCTCTCGGCCAGGGGCTCGCGCGCGTCGCGCGTCGTTCCGGGCCGACACGAAACGGTGTCGATCGAAGGGAGTCTCGATGACGAACTACGAAACGCTCACTCTCGAACGCGACGGCGCGATCCTTCGCGTCTGGCTCTCGCGCCCGGAACGCCTCAACGCGCTCAGCGGTCGCGCGCTCGACGAGATCGCCGATCTCTTCGGGCGATTGCAAAGCGACTTCGAGGCCCGGGTGATCGTGCTCGGCGGGCGGGGCCGCGCGTTCTGCGCGGGCGCCGACCGTCGCGAGCCTCCCGGTACGGAACGACTCGCCTCCGGCGCGCCCCCGACGGAGCGCGAGCGACGCTGGATCTCGCAGATCGGGCTGCGCGCCTGCGAGGCGATCGCGCGCTGCGAGGCGGTCACCCTCGCGCGACTTCACGGGCACGTGATCGGCGGAGGGTTCGCACTCGCGGCGTCGTGCGATTTCCGACTGGCCGCGAACGACGCGCAGTTTCTGGTGCCCGAGGTCGACCTCGGCATCCCGCTCACCTGGGGCGCGGCGGCGCGGCTGCGCGCGCTGGTCGGCGAGGCGCGCGCCAAAGAGATCATCCTGCTCTGTGATCGATTCGACGCGGCGACGGCGGAGCGATGGGGGCTCGTGCATCGCGCGGTCGCACCGGACGTGCTCGATGCGACGGTCGAAGACTGGGCGCGACGACTCGCGCAGAAGCCCGAATCCGCGGTACACCGGACGAAGACACAGTTCCGGGCGCTCGCCGCTCGCGACGCGCTCGGCGACGTGCGCGAGACCGACGGCGATCTGTTGAGCGGTGCGCTGCACGGCGCGATTGCGCGCGCGAGTTTCCCCCGCGCGTAGATCGCGCCGGGCCGGCCATGCCTCGCGGCCCTTGCGGCGGGCGGCGCGGGGCGAGGGAGCAAGCGATGGCGTTGCGCGTTCTCACGCTGAACCTGTGGAACGAATCGGGCCCCTGGCCGCAGCGCGCACAGTTGCTGCGTCGCTGGATCGATCGACTCGATCCCGACGTGATCGGCTTTCAGGAAGTGCTGCGCGGCGAGTCGCGCGATCTCGCGGCCGAGCTGATCGAAGGTCGATCCTTCGCGCTCGCGTTCGGCGAAGCGATGCGCTTCTGGAGCGATCAGGGCCTCGCTTTCGGCAACGCGGTGGCGAGCCGCTGGCCGATCATCGACAGCGAAGTGCTCTCGCTCTCGCACGCCGGAGACGGCGAGCGTCGCTGTGCGCTGGGCGTGACGGTCGATGCGCCGTTCGGGCCGATCGGCGTGACCTGCACGCATCTGCACTGGAAGCTGCATCACGGCCGCGTGCGCGAACGACAGGTGCGCGAGGTCTGTGCCTTCGCGCGCCGGCGGCGTCCGCGCGGCGGGTTTCCGCCGATTCTGCTCGGCGACTTCAATGCGGAACCCGACTCGGCGGAAATCCGCTTCATCACCGGACTCCAGTCGCTGGAAGGCGAAAGCGTCTGCTTCTACGACGGCTGGCGAATCGCTGGCGAGCCGCGGTTCCCGAACGACCCCGGATACACCTGGGACAACCGGAACCCGTACGCGGCTTCGGTCCACGAGCCCGACCGCCGGATCGACTACGTCTTTGCGGGCTATCCGCTGCCCGGCGGCGTCGGCCGCTTCGAACGTTGCCGGCTGGTTTGCGACGCGCCGGAGGGCGAGGTCTGGCCAACCGATCACTTCGGCGTCTTCGCCGAACTGCGCACGCCGTAGCGCGAATCATTCGCGCAGATCCGCCGCCAGCCGCGCGCACCGCCGGCCGTTCGTGAATGATCCGGGTGAGCGGCGGCGACCGCTCCGAAGGACCGCGCATCCGCTCGTCGTCGTCGGTATTCTCCGCCCGCGATGAATCCCGCACACCCGATCGACCTGCGCAGCGACACCGTCACGCAACCCGACGCGGCCATGCGGGCCGCCATGTCGGCGGCCGAAGTCGGCGACGACGTCTACGGCGAAGATCCGACGGTGAACCGGCTGCAGCAGCGTGTAGCGGCGCTGCTCGGCAAAGACGCCGCGCTCTTCGTCCCGACGGGCACGATGGCCAATCAAATCGCACTCCGCGCCCAGACCCGTCACGGCGACGTGGTGCTCGCACCCGCGCAGTCTCACATCGGCCGCGCCGAGGCGGGCGCTGGCGCGGCGTTCTCCGGCGTGCAGATCGAGGCGCTCGGTTGCGATGGCCGGTTCGGCGTCGATGATCTGCGGGTCGCGTTCGTCCCCGCCGACGTACACCTCGCCCCGCCGACGCTGCTCGTGATCGAGAACACGCACAATGCATCGGGCGGAACCGTCGTGCCGCAGGAGCGCGTGCAGGCGGCGGTAGCGCTGGCGCACAGCGCGGGTTTGCGCGCGCATCTCGACGGCGCCCGGCTCTGGAATGCGTCGGTGGCGAGCGGACGCACGCTCGCCGAACTGGCCGCCCCGTTCGACAGCGTGAGCGTCTGTCTCTCGAAGGGCCTCGGCGCTCCGGCCGGCTCGCTGCTCTGCGGCGACGCTGCGCTGATCGCGCGCGCTCTTCGGCTGCGCAAGATGTTCGGCGGCGGCATGCGTCAGGTCGGTGTGCTCGCGGCCGCAGGCCTTCATGCGCTCGATCATCGGCTGCCGCGGCTCGGCGAAGATCACGCGCGTGCACGTCGACTCGCCGCCGGGCTCTCCGCGGTCGGGTTCGACGTCGATCCGGATCCCGAGACCAACATGGTGCGCTGGCGCGTCGGCGATCTCGGCGGCTTTCTCGGCGCGGCGCGAGCCGAGGGCGTGCTGCTCGGTCCGATCGCGCCGGGCGTCGTGCGCGCGGTCACGCACTGCGGGATCGACGATGCCGCGATCGAACGCGCGCTCGAACGACTCGCGATCGTGCACGCCGCCACGTCCGCCCGTTCCTCGCGCGAGCCGCAGCCCGCAGCCGCGACCCGCGCATGAAAAAGACGCCGGCCCCCCGGCACCCGAAGGAGACCCCGTGAGACGAGAGATTTTCAGCGACGAACACGAACTCTTCCGCGCCCAGTTTCGGCGCTTCGCCGAAAAGGAGATCGCGCCGAAGGTCGCGCAATGGAACGAAGGCGGGATGAGCGACCGTGCGACGTGGCGCCGCCTCGGCGAAGAAGGCTTCCTCGGCGCGTGTGCGCCGGAGCAGTACGGCGGCGCCGGAGGCGACTTTCTCTACGACGCGATTCTGATCGAAGAGCTCGCCGCGCTGCGCGCGCATGGTCTCATGCTCTCGCTGCACTCGGACATTTGCATGCCCTATTTGATCAGCTTCGGCAACGACGCGCAGCGCGAGCGGCATCTGCCGGGCACGATTTCCGGCGAAACGATCCTCGGCATCGCGATGACCGAGCCGGGCACGGGATCCGACCTCGCGAACGTGCAGACGCGCGCGATCCGCGAGGGCGACCACTACGTGATCGACGGCTCCAAGACGTTCATCTCGAACGGGCAGATCGGCGATCTCTTCATCGTGGTCGCGAAGACCGATCCCGCGGCGAATCCTCCGCACAAAGGGATCAGCCTGATTCTCGTCGAAGCGACGACCCCCGGTTTCCAGCGCGGCCGAAAGCTCGACAAGCTGGGCCTGCGCGGGCAGGACACGAGCGAACTCTTCTTCCAGCACTGCCGCGTTCCGGTGTCGAACCGGCTCGGGGAGGAGGGTCAGGGATTTCGCATGCTGATGGAGAAGCTGCAGCAGGAGCGCCTCTGCATCGCGGTGGCCAGCATCGCCTGCTGCCGCCGGTCGCTCGAAGACACCATCGAGTACGTGCGCGAACGGCGCGCGTTCGGCAAGCCGATCGCCGCCTTCCAGAACACCCACTTCACGCTCGCCGAGCTGGCGACCGAAGTCGAGATCGGTCAGGCCTTCGTCGATCGGTTGCTGGTCGCGCACGTGCGCGGAGACGAGATCGTGACCGAGGTCAGCATGGCGAAGTGGTGGACCACCGAACTGCAAAAGCGTCTGACCAGCGCGTGCCTGCAGCTCCACGGCGGCTACGGCTTCATGCGCGAATACGCGATCTCGGAGGACTACGCGGATGCCGCCGTGCAATCGATCTACGCCGGCACCAACGAGATCATGAAGACCATCATCGCGAAGCGGATGGGGCTCGCCTGACGAGACGGGCGTCGGAAGCGCCGGGAGCCGAAGCTGCGACGCAAGGGTGACCTCCTCGACAGAGGACGACCACACCGCAGAGAACGAGAGCAAGGCCACAGGCGCGACTCGCGTTTTCGAGCAGGCGGGTCGTCGTCTCTCGCGTCATCCGGTTCGCGGCGAGCACCAGTGCGCTCCACCAGAGGATGGCGCCGGTGCCAACGCCGGCGACGAACGCGATCGGCAGGGCGGGAGTGGCGTCGAAACGCGAAACCGTCGCGCTCAGCGAGAGCGCGGGCACCGGATTCGACGCCGTGAGAAGAAACGCCGTCACGAAGCCGCGTCCGGTGCGGATGCGCGGCGCCGGCTCGCCCGTCGACCTCGCCGGCCGCGCCGCCGCCGGAGTCCTGCCGGCGAGCATCCATCCGCCGATTCCGATCAGCACGACGCCGCAAATCGCCTGCAGCGGCTCGGCGACCGCGCGGGCGACCGACGTGAGGTTCGCGATCCCACGGCTCGCGACGAAGGCGTAGAGGAGATCGGCGCACGCGGCACCGAGGCCGATCGCGAGTCCCGGCCGCACTCCGCCCGCGAGCGTACGACGGATGCACAACAGATTGACCGGACCAATCGGAGCGGAAAGACCGAGCCCTGCCATCGCTCCCGTGAACCACGCGACGAGCACGACCGGCACGCTCGTGCTCACGCCGCGCAGCGTCCGACGCGCGGCGATTCGGTCATCGGGCGTTCGCCGTGCGCGCGAGAAACGCGGCCGCGTGTTCGCGTCCGAGCCAGTGCGCGAGCAGCCGGCGGTCGGTCCGCGCGAGGTCGACGACGACGAGACCATCGAGTGTGCCGCCGAACGAAGGGTCGACACTCCAGCTCACGAAACGACCGCCGAGCTTCGCGTACTCGCGCACCAGCACCGGCGTCTCCGCCGCATCGGCTTCGCCGTCGGCCACGATCAGCGACAGCCGATCGAGCGACGCGAGGTCGTCGAATCGCCGGCGATTTCGATTGCCGTCGCGAAGCGGCCTGCGGGGCGCAACGAATCGCGCGAGCGAATCGTCTCCCCGCGTCTGCGAGAGTGCTCGCGCGAGCAGCGAGCGAGATTCCGTCGTGTATCGACCGGAGATACTGACGGCGCCGAAGAGCACGCGCGCACCGGGCCGTGAGACGACGAATCGTCCGATGCCTTTCCAGAGCAAGGACAGCGTGACGGACGAGCGCTGGTACTCCGTGCCCACGAAGGATCGGCCGAGTTCGATGGCCGGACCGATCGCGGTGAAGAAGCCGGGCGCACAGTCGAAGAGCGTGCTCGTGTAGAGCCCCCGGGCGCCGAAGACCGGAAGCTGTTCGTCGGTCGCCGCCAGTCGATAGGCCCCTGCCAGCGCGCCGGCCGCGCGGTCCCAGACCAGAAGGTGCGTATAGCTGCGGTCGAACGCGTCGAGATCGACGGCGTTCCCACTGCCCTCTCCGACCGCACGAAACGTGATCTCGCGCAGTCGACCGATCTCGCGCAGCAGCGCGGGAATCCTCGGCGCGCGAACCGCTGCAACGACGAAGCGCTCGTGCGGAACGATCCGCTCGGCGGGCGACAGAGCGGCAATCTCCGCTTCCATCCATCCCTGATCACCTCGTGCGACGATCGGGGCGAGTACGCGATGCGGCGCGGGCGGGCGGTTCGCGAGCGGGGTGCTCAGCGCGGACGCCCGGCGTCCGAGCCGTTCGAAGCGCAGCCGCAGAAATCGCGTCCGCTGGTTCTCCGACGCGAGTCCATCGAAACGACCGGCGTCGATCGGATCCCCGAAGACGAGCGCGGCCGGAAGTGAGAGGCAGGCAGCCGGCTGCCCCCAGATGCGTCGGACGGGCAGCGGTGTGAGCGCCGACGGACTGATCTTCGCACCGAGGGCAAGCGCCTCTCCGAGCGGCGTGCGGTGGCGCTCTTCACCCGCCGGGACGAGACCGTCTCCTGATCGCGGCCGCGCACGATCGGGAGACGACGACTGCGCTCGCACCAGAACCCCGAGCGAGGCAATCAGTGCGCCGCCCGCGCCGAGCCATGCGCGCGCGGCATCGGCGCACGCTTCGTCGTTCTCTCCGTCGAGGCAGAGCGCCTCGAGCGCCTGCCACCACGGCTGAGCGCGATCGGGCCACAGGCGGACGTCGCGTCGCGTCGCGCCGATGGAATCACCGAGCGCGATCAGCATGCGGGCCGAAAGCGCATTCTCGACGGCGATCACGAGCGCACCGCGAGCGGGGATGCGCGCTCGCTCCGCGCCCGGCGCAACGCCGGCAAGACCCGTCTTGCGCGCGGCCGCTTCGAGCACCGCCAGCCCCTCGAACGACTTCGCGGCTGAGAACATCGAGCGTTCGAAATGACCGTCGATCCCGTCTTCGAACCGCGATCCGCCGAATCGAGCGGGAAGACGGGGCCGCCGCAGGCCGAGCGCGGCCCGCAGAACGCTGGTCACCGGCGATGCAAACCCAAAACCGCTTCGCATTCGGTCGAGCCTCCCGTCGATCGACATCGGCGTCGCCGACACCGCAAAGCGTCGGCCCGACCCGTGCCGCCCGCGTGGCGTCCCGGCGACGAAGCGATGGCGTCCCGCCCTCTCGACGCAGACGTCACCGTCACGCCATCTGGCCGGCCGATGGTTCGCTCGAGCCGGACGGCACGAGACCGTCGAACGGCGAGAGAAGGGAATGAATGATCGGCGTGCTGCGAGTTTCGGTTCGGCTGTTGTTGCTGGCCGCGATCACGAGCTGGACGGTCGGGCATCTTTCGCTGCGACGAAGGCTCGCTGGATCCGCGGGAACGAACCCCGGCACGGACGTCGCGATCGGTCGCCGCTGGTCACGGCGCGTGCTGCGTTTGCTCGGTGTCGAACCCGAGGTGCACGGAACGCCGCCGACCGGCGTCGTGATGTTGCTCGCGAATCATCGCTCGTACATCGACATCCCGATCTTGCTGGCCCACGTCCCGTGCGCGTTCCTCGCGAAGGCCGAGATCGGCGACTGGCCGCTCTTCGGTCGCGCAGCAAAGCTGCAACACACCGTGTTCGTGCAGCGCGAGGTGAAGGAAAGCCGGCAGGCCTCGCGCGCGGCGTCGGCCGCGCGGCTGCGGGCGGGATTGCCATTCGCGGCGTTCCCGGAAGGCACCACGACCCGTGGCCCCGGCACGCTGCCCTTCTTTCGCGGACTGTTCGAGGTGGCACACGAGGAGTCCGTGCCGGTCGTTCCGGTGGCGATCTCGTACGAGACCCGGCAAGACGCGTGGGTGGGTGACGACGACTTTCTCTCGCACTTCCTCGGCTGCTTCCGCCGCTCGCGGGTGCGCGTTCGTGTGGCATTTGGCCCCCCGGTTCGCGGCGAAGATGCGACACAACTACTGCAGGCGACGTCGCTGTGGATCTCGGACCGCCTCGAGCGGCTCGACGACGAGCGGCCGGCGGAGCAAGCGCCGATTGCGCACCTCCGCCCGGCGCCGGCGCGATGATGCAGGCGCGCGCGCTGCGCTGGCGTCGCGCCGCACGTCGGCGAGAATGGCCCCGTGTCGAGTTTCGTCTTCGTGCTCTCGATGGGCGGTGTGCTCGCCGTCACGTTCGTCTACATGTGGCGCCGCGAGCGTTCGCTGGCGGCCGTTTGCTGGGCGGGTAGCTGGTCCGCGCTCTATGGCGCGGGGCTCGTGATCACGGGGGCGGCCGGGCATCCGCTCGCCGTCATCGCCTCCAGCAACCTCGGGCTGATCTTCTCCGTCCTTCTCTTCGCGGGTGCAGTTGCGTTCAGCGGGCGAGCGGTCCCGCGCTGGCTGCTTCCCGTCGGCCTCGGCGCGCTGCTGGTCGACGTCGCCGCCCATCTCTGGATCCCGCGCTTCGCGACCACGATCAAGGTCTTTCTGTTCGAGGTGCCGGCACTGATCGCGGCGACGGTCCTGCTCGTGCGCGCGGCGCGTGCGCGAGGCGCGTCGCTCCCCGAACGCTTGCTGGGACCGGCGTTCGCGGTGATCACCGTCGTCGACGTGCTCGATGCGGTCTCGCGCGTCGAAGCGCAGTTCAGCCAGGAGTGGGTTCCGCTCTGGCTGACGGCCATGCTGTCGATCGCGATGATGCAGTTGACGGCGCTCTTCGAGCGCAGTCTGTCTCGCGAACGGCGGCTGCTCGAACAGCTCGAGCAGGCGCGAAAACTCGAAACCGTCGGCCGCCTCGCCGGCGGTGTCGCGCACGACTTCAACAACCAGCTCGTCGCCATTCTCGGCAACGCGGAACTGCTGCGCGACCGACTGGGCGACGACGCCGAGTGTGCGCAGGGACTGCGCGATCTGGAAGCGGCCGCGCGCCACTGTGCGGGGCTCACCGAGGGGCTGCTCGCCTTCGCGCGGCGATCTCATTCCATGCCGCGCGCACTCGATCTCGAAACCCTGATCTCCGATCTCGGGCGCCGCCTGCGGCCGCTGTTGCCGGAGTCCGTTCGACTCGAGACGCGCTGCGCACCGAACCTTCCGCCCGTGCTCGCGGACGCGGTCCAGATCGAGCGCGTGCTGACGAACCTGGTGATGAATGCACGCGATGCGATTCGCGGTTCGGGCGAGATTCGGCTCGAGGCGCGCGCCAGCGACCACGTCGACCCTGTCCTCGACGGCGAGGGGCGGGGCTTCGTCGAGATCGAGGTTCGCGACGACGGCACGGGCATCGACCCCGCGACGCGCGAGCAGATGTTCGATCCCTTCTTCACCACCAAACCGCACGGTCAGGGAACGGGGCTCGGCCTCGCCGTGGTGTACGGCATCGTGACCGCGCACGGCGGATCGATCGCGGTCGAAAGCGCGCCGAGCGACGGGACGACCTTCCGCCTGCTCTGGCCCACTTCGCGCGATCCCGTGACCGCGCCGCCACGTGCGGAGCCGGTGGCGGCCGTCCGAGGGCGCGAGACGATTCTGCTCGCAGACGACGAGCCGGCGGTGCGCGCCATCGCGCGTCGCGCGCTCGAATCGCGCGGCTTCACCGTGATCGAGGCCGAAGACGGCGCCGCCGCTCTCGCACTATTTCGGGAACATCGCGCCCGGATTCACGGCGCGGTGCTCGATTTGTCGATGCCGGGGATCGACGGCGCTGCTGCGTTGCGCGGGCTGCGCAGCCTCGCACCGAAGCTGCCCGTGATCCTGATGAGCGGCGATCTCGCGCGCCCGATCGACGACTCACCGCCGCTCGACGTACCCCTGCTCCCGAAACCGTTCGGCGTCGACGAGCTGGCGCGCGCCGTGCGCGACGCGCTCGACCGGCCGAGAGAAGACGCCTGATCGACGCGGTCGGCGTGCGATCAGCGTCGATCCGGCCACGAAAGATCGTCCCGCCAGCGAATCATCGCGAGCGCCGATGACCCCGGTGCGCGCGTGCGTTTCCGATCCTCGGCGAGTCGAATCCGCAGCGGCACTCCGTCGCCCTCCGCGCCGACACCGGACGGTGTCAGCCCCCCGAGCGCCTCGTCTCCGATCCGTTCGATCGTCGCCTCGGAAACATCGTCGGCCCCCGGAAACGAGATGCGTGCCGATTGGCCCGGTGCGAGACGAGCCGCCACCGCCGGCGCGACGCGCGCGACGAAGCGCAGGCGGTCGAGATCGACCAGCTCGACCAGCGAAGTGCCCGGGCGAACGTTTTCTCCGGGCTCGACGAAGTGGCGAGTCACCGTTCCCGCCGCGACGGCCGTCACTTCCGTCTCGCCGAATCCCGCGCGCGCTCGTTCGAGTCGCGCTGCCGCCTCGCGCACGTGATCTTCTTCCGTCGCCACGCGCGCGACCGCGGCCGCAGCCTGTTCGTCGGCGCGCACGCGCAGTGCCTCGGCCGTTGCGACCTCGTCGCTGCCGGCTTCGCCGGCTTCGGCGAGGCGCTCGATCCGGCGGGCCTTCGACGCGAGATCGGCCGCCCGGCGAGTCGCCACGTCGCGTTCGTCGCCGGCCTTCGCGAGCCGCGTGCGCGCGGCGTCGACCTCTGCCGCCGCCTCTTCGACCCGTTGCGCGAGTTGATCGGAAGAAAGAATTGCGAGCGGGCGACCGGCCGCGACATCGCCGCCGGCGGCGATCGGCAACGCGATCACGCGCCCGGGCACCGACGCCTCGGCGACCATCGCCACGCCGGCGAGGGTTCCGCGCACGCGCACGAATCCCTCGGGCAAGGCATCGCGCGTGCGCAGGTACAGGAACAACAGCAGTGCGACGGTGAGCAGGGTCGCCCCCGCCGCCAGCAACCGTTTCGGCGACATCGAATCTCCGCATCCCGCAGTTCGCGCGCCGAGGGTGACAGAAGCGAATGCGACGGGCAAAAGGCCGGGAGCCGGCGGGAGGACGTCCGTCGCGCGGAACACACTCCGCCGGCGGCAGGTCGTTCATCTGCCCTTGCCCCGGCGTGCGACGCGCATTCCGACGAGCATCGCGCCGACGAAGAGCCACGAATCCACACGTCCGAAAACCAGCCCGGCGAGCGCCGGGCCCGGACAGAGACCACCGATCCCCCAGCCGATGCCGAAGAGCAACGAGCCGGCCACAAGACGCCGGTCGATGCGCGTCGCACGCGGCCACTCGAACCGTTCGGCCAGCAGCGGCGCGTGGCGACGACGGATCCGGCGAAAACAAGACGCGCTGGTCACGACGGCACCACCCATCACGCCGGCCAGCGCGGGATCGAAACGGCCGCTGAGATCGAGAAACGCGAGCACGGTCGACGGATCGACCATGCCGGAGAGCGTGAGACCGACACCAAAGAGTGTCCCGGAGAGCAGCGCCGCGACGAGTCGCATCAGGCTGCGCCACCGAGCCAGTGTCGCCAGACGAAGACGGTGGCCATCGCGCTGGCCATGAAGATCACCGTCGCCGCGATCGAGCGGGGCGAACCCCGCGCGATGCCGCAGACGCCGTGGCCGCTGGTGCATCCACTGCCGAGGCGCGTCCCGTAGCCCACCAGCAGCCCCGCGACGACGAGCCCCGCGCCGCGCACGGGAAAGACGATCGCCGGCGCGCTGCCGAGCGCCGCGCAGAGCCACGCGCCGAGCGGCAGTCCCGCGAGAAAGGCGATCCGCCAGCCGCGATCGGCTTCGACGCGATCGAGTAGCCCGCCGAGAATCCCGCTGATCCCGGCGATGCGTCCGAGCGAAAGCAGCAGCCACGACGCCGCTGCCCCGATCAGAATGCCTCCTGCGATCGCGTGCATCGGCCCTCCTTTCCGAGATCGTCCCGCCGCTCGCGGTCGGGAGTGCAGGCCTCGAACGATTCCGCCGGGTCGAGGTTCGCGGCCACCTTCGCGGCGTAGCGCGCTTCGCGCGCCGCGGAAACCGCCGCGAGCGAGGCTCGTCCGCCCGGGCTTGCCCGGCGGTTCCCGCTACGATGCGGGCCGACGTGCTGACCGATCCGTCGCTTTCGTTCTTCGTCTCGATCGCGCTCGCCGCGCTCGCGATGGTCGTTCGGTTGCTGACCCCGAACCGGCTGGTGCGGCGCAAACTGCGGCTTCCGATCGTGCTCGCGATTCTGTACCCGGCGGTTCGGATCGCGCTCGAGTTCGGCCGCTTCGACCCGGCGATCGCCGTGGCCGCGCAAAGCGTCGCGAATCTCGGCCTTTCGCTCGCACTGATCACGTTCGTCATCGTCGTTCTCGCCAATCCACTGCGCGAAGACCGCACACCGCCGCGCTTCCCGAACATCCTGCAGGACGCGGTGATCGTCGGCCTTTTCGTGCTGGTCGGAACCATCCTGCTGCAGGAGAAGTTTCTGACGACGTCGGCGGTCGGCGCCGTCGTCGTCGGCTTCGCGCTGCAGGACACGCTCGGCAACGCGTTCGCGGGCCTCGCGATCCAGATCGAAAAGCCGTTCCACGTCGGCCAGTGGATCCGCGTCGGTACGCACGAAGGGCGTGTCGAAGAAATCACCTGGCGCGCGACCAAGCTGCGGACCAAGGAAACCAACTTCGTCATCGTCCCGAACAGCGCGATCGCGAAAGAAGCAATCGTCAACTACTCGGAGCCCGTGACCCCGACCCGGCTCGAGGTCGACGTGGGAGCGAGCTACGACAGGACACCCGACGAGGTCAGGCGCGCCCTCTTCGAGGCGCTCGACAACGCCGCACTGGTGCTCGCGGAGCCGGCACCGACCGTCCTGCTGCAAGACTTCGGAGCGTCCTCGATCGTCTATCGGACGCGCTTCTGGATCGCCGATTTCGCGCGCGATCAGGAGGCCTGCGATCAGGTTCGCTGCGGCATCTACTACAGCTTCCGGCGCCATGGCATCGAGATTCCGTTTCCGATTCAGGTCCAGTACGAACGCGAGACGCCGCCGGCGCGCGCGCCCGGGCTCACCGCCGAGTTCGCGTCGTTGCTCGCGACGAGCAGCCTCTTCGCCTCGCTCGACGAAGACGAACGCATCGCCTGCGCCGAACTCGGCGAAGAGCGGCTCTACGGAGCCGGCGAGGCGATCATTCGCGAGGGCGAGCCGGGCGGATCGATGTTCGTGATCGTGTCCGGCGAAGCCGACGTCCGCGCCGCGGGCGCGCGGATCCGAAGCCTCGGGCCGGGCGATTTCGCCGGCGAGATGTCGCTGCTGACCGGTGAGCGGCGCGCAGCGACCGTGATCGCCTCGCAGCCCTGCCGATTGATGGAGATCACGAGTGCAGCGTTCCGGCGCTTCGTGATCGCCGAGCCGGGCGTCTTCGAGACCATGGAGCCGGCCGTGCTCGCGCGCCGCACCGAGCTGCTCGCGATGCGCGAGAAGGTGGCGGCCGCGCGCGAGCCCGAAGAGCCCGACCACAGCTTCCTCGCGCGGGCTCGTCGGTTTCTCGGCATTCCCGCTTGACCCGGTGAGCGCCGTGCCCGCCGCAGACTCGAACGTTCACTTGCTCTGCGCGACGAACACTCCGTCCCACTCCGGACCCGGTGGCGAGAGTCGAAACGTCATCACGCGCTCTTCGTAGAGTCGGTAGAGCGCATCGAGCGGAAACGCCGCTCCATCCCGCCGGCAGGCCCCGATCGCCTGCAACGCGTCGCCCCAGCGCTGCGCGCGATAGGCCGCGAGCATGGCCTCGTGCCCGGCAGAGAGTCGCAGGAAAGACGCGCTCTGCGCCGTCTTCGGATCGCCCATGAGGGCATGGATGCGAACCGGCCGGCTCTTGCCCTTGACGCGGATTCGGTCGAGTTCGAGCGCGGCAAAGCCGGGCACGCGTGCGCGCGTGTTCTCGCCGATCACGATCGGAACGCCGTAGCGCGCCGACTGCCCTTCGAGACGCGAGGCCAGATTCACTTCGTCGCCGATCACCGAGTAGTCGAAGCGCTGATCGGAGCCCATGTTGCCGACGCAGCAGAGCCCCGTGTTGAGGCCGATCCCGATCGCGAGCGGAGGCAGCGGACGGCCGAGCACCGGGTCGCCGGCGGCCAGCCGCGCGTTGAGCTGCGCGAGCGCCTGCAACATCGCGAGCGCCGCCTCGCAGGCGTGCGCGGGATGCTCGGGGTCGTCGAGCGGCGCGTTCCAGAACGCCATCACGCAATCGCCCATGTACTTGTCGATGCAGCCGCGCGAGGCGAGGATGATTTCGGTCATCGGCGTGAGGAAGGCGTTGATGAGATGCGTCAGCGCTTCGGGATCGAGCCGTTCCGAGATCGACGTGAAGCCGCGCACGTCGCTGAAGAGCAGCGTCATCTCGCGCATCTCGCCACCGAGCCGCAGCTTCTCGGGGTGCGTCGCCAGCTCGTCGACCAGCGCCGGTGCGAGATAGCGGCTGAACGCGCCGCGCACGCGCCGGCGCTGCGCTTCGCTGTGCAGGTAGTTCTGAAGCGAACCGACGAGGTAGACACCGAGCACCGCGATGCCGGGATAGACGGGATCGAGCAGCCAGTGCCACGTGGCATAGGCGTGCCACGAGAGCGCGATTGCGAGCGCGATCGCTCCCGCGCCGAGGAGCGCGGTTCCGACCGCACCGACGCGCGGAATCAACAGCGCGGTCGAGAGACCGAGCAGCGCGAGATAGACGAGCTCCGCCCCGGTCGCCCAGTCCGGACGTTCGAGGTACTCGCCGAGCAGAATCTGTTCGATCGCCTGCGCGTGGACGGTCACGCCGGGCGCAACGGGCGCGAGCGGCGTCACGGCGAGATCGCGCAGACCGGCCGCGCTGGTCCCGACGAGAACGATCTGTCCCTCGATCTTCGAACGCTCGGTGCGTCCGGCGAGAACCTCGAACGCGGGCACGGATCGCTCGACGTCCGGAGCCGTGTACCAGACCCAGAGCTCTCCGCGCGGGCCGACGGGAATGCGGAACTCGCGCCCGATCCGCAGCTCGGTGATGCCCGTGCTGGTGCCAAAACTCGTTTCACCGCTCGCACCCGCCGTCTTCAGCGAGTACGCGCTGGCCCCGCTCGCAACGCGAACCGCTTCCAGTGCGAGCGAGGGATGGAGCACGCCGCGATGAGCGAAGACGAGCGGCAGGCGACGGTGAACGCCGTCGCGATCGGGATCGACGGTGAACGAACCGTTACCGGTCGCCGCCGCTTCGAGTGCGGGCAGATTGACGACCGTCCCCGCCCGCGGCGTGAGGTGTGCGAAGGGATCGCCGCCGAAGTTGAAGCCGGCCTTCGCGGCGGGTTCGCGACCTTCGCTCGCCTCGTTGAAGACGAAGCCGGTGACGACGCGCCCGCGGCGAAACGCGTCGGCCAGCACCGCGTCGTGATCCGGCAGCGCCTCCAGTTCGCGGCGCAGCGCGGAATCGCCGGCGAGCCCGTCGAGATTTTCCAGCAACCGCGCGGGTGAGGTGCGATCGGGCTCGGCGAAGACCGCATCGAAGACGACGACGGCTGCGCCGAGATCGAACAGGCGATCGGAGAGCGCCGCGAGCACCGTGCGCGGCCAGGGCCACTGGCCGACGCGGGCGAGGCTCGCGTCGTCGATGTCGACGATGCGCACGGGCGCTGGCGTGAAGGGACGCGGCCGGAGGCGCTGAAAGCCGTCGAAGACGCGAAACTGCAGATCCGCGACGGCGCCTGGCGCGATCACGCGAAGCACGATCGCCATCGCGAGCGCGAAGAGCGGCGCGAGCGAACGCGGCACGCCACGTCGCGCCGCGCGAGCCGCGCGTTCAGGGACGCGGAATCGGCGCGTACGGATTCTCCGACACCGTTCCGTCGACGATGCCCGACGTCGGATCGGGCGGCGCCACGATCACGACGCTGTGCAGCGCGGCGTCGGCGATGCGACCGTTCGCGTTTTCGAGCTGCGCGACCGCCGCGGCATCGCATCCGTTCTCACACGGACCATCCACCGCACCGGTGACGACGTCCGACGCACCGACGACGAACGGGAGCCCGAACCCGAGCGCCGACGTCGGAATGTCGAGCACCTCGCCGAACGAAACGCCGGAAAGGCCGAGCAGGCTCGAGCGAAGATTCATGATCTGCAAATCGGCCGTGAGGCTGGAGGGCGAGACCACGAGTGAGAAGTCGTAGCTCCCGTCCCTCTGACCGTTGGTGCCGATCAGGCCGAGCCCCGACTGCTGATAGATCGCGGTTTGCAAACCGGTCGCACCGAGCGACACGAGCTGGTCGATCGTCGTCACGTCGACACCGCCCGGCAGCGTGTAGCCGCCGCCCGGACCATAGAGTTCGAGCGCACAGGTTCGGAGGTCGGTGCAGCCCGTGCGAATCGAGAGCGGGCTGCCATTGACTTGCACGGTCTGCTCCGCGAACTGCGACGCGCTGGTCGTTGCGGACTGAAGACCCGCAAACGAGCGAAGCTGCGTCCGCGTGGTCTCGCCGTTTCCGGAGCCGGCGGCCGTTCGAATGCCCGACGCCTCGGTCGCCGTACCCACGCCCACGCCTCCGCGCCCGGCTTCTCCCTCCGGCCCGGCCGCGACGCCGGGCGTCGTCCCGCCGCCCGCGCTCGCAGTTGCGATCCCGCCCTCCGGGTCCGAGACGGATCGCGTGAGGGCGTCGATCTCTTCCTGCGTGAAGCGGAAGGGAGCGACCGGCGGTGCCTCGGGACCGTCGATCCGGGTTCCGAAGCCCGGGCGATTGATCCGCACGCACTCGCCGGCATTGCAGGCCTCGAAGGCCCCGGCCGGCGCCCCCGTGTCGTTCTCGGGCCCTTCGCCGAGCAGCACGAGGCGCGAACTCTTCTGCGCCGGATCGACGCGGCCTGCGACCATCGTGCCCCGCACACCGAGCGTGCCGGACGGCAGCTTCAGGTTCATGTCTTCCGGCTTCTCGTGGGCGATCTTGCCAGAGACGAATCGGAAGACGCCCCGGGTCACCCGTGCGCCGAGCTTCCCGGCACTGGTCTTCGGGTCGTAGACGAACTCGTCGATCACCAGCTCGCTTTCGGGACCGATCGTGAACACCGTCTCGTCGAGCAGCAGGATCTGCATGCCCGAGCGCTGCCCGCTCTTGATCGCATCCTGCAGCAAAATGGGTTCGCCGCTCACCACCTGCCGGCCCACCGCGACGGCTTCTCGCGTCAGCGCCACGTCGCCGCGAACCGCGGCCGAGACACCGGCCTTCTCGGCGGCCCGAACGACGGGAACCGGCAGGAGAAGGGTCGAAGCGAGCACCAGCAAAGAGATCGTGAGCCGCACGGCAGGCACCTTTCAGAACTCGAAGTTCTTGCTCCACAGGAACGAGAGCCGCCAGTCGTCGTACTGGTAATTCCGGAGCGTCGACTGCTCGTTCAGATAGGTGGCATTGAGGGTGAAAAGCGTGTCACGAAGGAAGCGGGAAGACGCGAGAAACGGGAGCAGGAAGCCCATCGGCGCCCCGTACGAGAGGCCTCCGGTGTAGATGGCATCGCGCCGGTTGCGGTGCGAAACGATCGGCTCGTGTCCCCGGTAGGCATCCCACTCGAACGAAAAGCTCGACAGGAGGAACTGCCCCTGGCCGAGCAGCACCGTGCCGCTCAGGAACGCGGTCGGCCCCGTGTAGGTGTAAAAGCGTTCTTTCGCGTGTTTGTGCACGAATCCCGTGCCGGCATCGACTCGCAGCATCGGCAGCGGAGTGAAGGAGGCGCCGGCCTGCGCCTGAACGCGTGCGCCCGTTCGCTGGTCGGTGGTCGGGCTGTTCCGGAGCCGCTCGAAGAGTTCGTAGTCGAGCCGAACGCGCGCGAAAACGTCGAGCCACTTCGAGACGCGACGGCTCGCGCGAAGCCCGCTGCCGACGCTGCTCACGTAACTCTCGCCGTCGAGGTTCAGGTAGGTCCCGTAGAGGCTCGGCTGCAGATCGGCGATCGGAGATCGATAGAGCCCGCCGCCTTCGGCCGAGAACGACAGGAGATCGAGTTCCGTTTCGTCGAACTGCTTCTGGCCGTAGAACTGAACGCCCCCTTGCAGCGCGTGCCCGGCGTCGAAACCGAGGTCGTGTCGCGCGCGAAGGCCCGCCAGAAAGAGCCCGCTGAAATCGCTCTTCTTGCGCCCGCTCACCAGATCGAACGGAGTATCGAAGAAGAGAATCGAGTCGCTCTCGGGCCCGGCGTTGCGATTGCTGTCCCATTGCATGCCCGCCGCGAGCGACGCGGAATAGCGAGTCGTCTTTCGTCGCAGTTCGATTTGCTCGAGATAGAACTCGAGTTCTTCGCGCAGGCGATCGTCCATCGGCAGCTTCGCGACGGTGCGAAACTCGCGATCGGCCTCGTTCAGATCGTCGAGCCGAAACAGGACTACGGCATGGAGCAGCCGCACGCGCGCGAGATCCGGCGCGAGCAGCAAGATTCGTTCGAGGGTGGAGGCAGCGCCGCGCAGCTCGCCGGCGGCCAGCTGGGATCGGGCGTAGAAGTAATTGAGTTCGACGTCGTCGGGATGCTGCAGCACGTCCTCGAACTCGACGTGCTGGTCGGGCCCGGGCGGACGCAGCAGCTCGGCGGCTTCGGAGGCGCTTCGCGCGCGCTCGGTCTCGCCGACCTTCAGGGCCGGACGCTGTTGTTCTTGCACCGCGGGCGCCTGTCCGGCCGCGGGCGAGGCCGCCAGCAGCAGCCCGATCATTCCCAATCCCGCGACGATGATGCTCGACGCGGCGGATCCGAATCCCGACTGTGCGCGCATGAACTTCCCTGGGCGCGCCCCGCGCGCGCTGGTGCGCCCGGACCGGCCGACCGGGCGCGTGGTTGCGCGCAGGTGTAGCGGACCTCGCCGGGAGGCGATACTCGGCGCGAAGGAAGAAGCGGCCTGCGGCGGATCGCGGGATCGGCCGGTTTCGAGGCCGCTTCGGGGTACGGCGCGCGGGTCGCGGCCCCGGTTCGACGGCACCGACCACGCCCCCGGAGCGCGCAGTCCCGTGAGCATCGCTCGACGACCTGGCGACCGTTCGATCTGCCTCGCGACGGCGGCGGTGCTCGCCCTGCCCGTCGCGCTCTACTTCGTCGATCCGATTCCTCGCTACTTCATCGGGGACTCGACAACCTACCTCCAGACGTCCTTCTTCGGGACCGTTCCGGCGCAGCGGTCCTTCGTCTACGGATTTCTGGTTCGCGCATTCACACGTCCGACCGGCTCGATCGATGCGTTGATCCTCGGCCAGGTGCTGGCATCGACCCTCACGCTCGGGCTCGTCCTGCATCGATTGTGTCGACGGATCCCGGTTACGGTCGCGCTCGGGCTCGGAGTCGCGATCGCGATCGAACCGATCCGGTTGCTGATGCAGCGCTACGTGATGACCGAAGCCTTCGGTTCACTGCTCTTCGCCGCGAGCCTTCTTTGCTGGCTCGAATGGCTCGCCGGGCGGCGCCTGCGCTGGCTCGCCGTCGCACAAACCTGCGGCCTGCTCGCCGTGAGTTTGCGCTTCGCCTTCCTGCCCGTCGTTCTCGGTCTTTCGCTGCTCGCGCCGGCGATCGCGTATTTCCCCTCGAGCGATCACGCAGCCGCGACGCGCGCTCCGGCGAAGAGAACGCGCGCGCTGCGCCTTCGCGACACCGCGATCGCACTGCTCGCCAGCCTCGCGCTCACGGCCGGCGGCTTCGCGGCGTACGAGCGGCTTCACACGGAACTCCTCGGCCGCGCGGCGCCCGTCTTCGGCTACGACGGATTCTTCTTGCTCGGGGTGGCGTGCCCGCTCGTGACGCCCGACCTCGCGCACGACCCGCGCGTCGCCCGCGAGCTCGCCGAACCGCTGATTCACGTGACCCGCGATCCCGTCTTCGGACGCGGGTGGGAGATCTTCGACGCGCGAGGATTGATCCGGCGTCTGGCCGCACTCGCACCCGCGATCGCCGACCCCAATCGGCTCGCGGGCGAGCTGGCGCGCGCCGCCATCGCACGCGATCCCGTGCGCTTCATCGCCCTCGGCCTGCCCAACGTGACGGCGTATTTCGATCGCGACCTCGCCTGGCGCGCGGCGCGGATCGAGCGCGGAACCGACCAGCCGCTCTCCGAGCGTGGTGCCGCCGCCGTGATGAAACGCCTGCCGAGCTCGACGCCTCCGACCGCGGACGACGGCTCGCTGACGCAGCGCTGGCACGCAGCGGCGCAGCACTGGCCGGGCCTGCTCGCGCTCTCGCCCCTCCTCGCTGCACTCGGCTTTGCGGCCCGGCCGCATCGCGTGACGCGTGAAGCCGTGCTGCTCTTCGCCGGTCTGGCCGCCGTCGTCGGAACGGCCGTGTTCCTCGCCGCCATGCCGGTGCCGCGATACCTGCACGAGGTGCCGATCCTCGCCGCGCTGCTGCTCGGCGAGTGGTTCGGGGCAGCCTCCGGGCTGCGAGGGCCGCCGGCTCGCGTACTCTCTGCGCCATGCACAGCGGCATCGACACCCGACCCCGCATCGCCGTCGTGATCCCGTGCCTCGATGAAGAGGTGACGATCACCCGCGTGGTGACCGACTTCCGCAGCGCGCTGCCCGACGCCGAGATTTTCGTCTTCGACAACGCCTCGACCGATCGCACGGCCGAGCGGGCCCGCGCCGCCGGAGCACACGTCGTGCGTTCTCCGCGCCGCGGCAAGGGCAACGTGATTCGGCACATGGCGCGCGTCGTCGACGCCGACCTCTACCTGCTGGTCGACGGAGACGACACCTACCCCGCGAGCGCCGCACCGGAGCTGATTCGCCGCTTGCGCGAAGACGACGCCGACATGATCGTGGCGACGCGGCTCGACGAGAACGCGGCCGGCGCGTTCCGCGTCTTTCACCAGCTCGGCAACCGGCTGATCTCGCGCACCATCTCGCTGCTCTTTCGCACCCGCGTGCACGACGTGCTGTCGGGCTACCGCGTGCTCACGCGCGAACTCGTGCGCGTGATCGAACCGCGCACCA
>CAZDHU010000220.1:0-10079 GCA_964505355.1 uncultured Myxococcaceae bacterium
GACCGCGGTGCGGCGACGTGGCCATAACAGCCCGGCCAGTCGGGGCAGCCGAGCCCGGCGTCCGAGAGTCGAACGAAGGCACCGAAGACGATCACCAGCAGCGCGAGCGCAGTCGTCACTGCGACGAGCGCGCGAAACGCACGCCGGCAGCGGTCAGCTTCACTGCGGACATCCGCAGCGCGTTCCGCCCGCTCGCTCGCCTTCTCTCGATCGAATCGCGCGCTGATCGACATGACGACGCGCGAGTGTACTCGCAATCGCGCGGGGTCGAGGCGGCGCGAGCTCACGATGCGGCGCGATCGCGTCGCCGTCACGCGATCAGCGGGTGATCTCCGCCGGAACGCACAGCAACTTCGGGTGAAGCGTCGTCAGCACCTGCGAGAGCGAGTCGGCCCGCGTTCTGACCCCGAGCAGCCAGTCGTTGAGCAGCGGCCGCGGCACGAACACGCAGCGTCCGCCGCCGCACTCCGAGGCCTTCCGACAACTCGCGAGCGCGTACGGAGCCGGCGAGCCGGGCTCGCAGTACATCGACGGAACCCCGAGCCCATAGCAGAGCCGTCCCTCGGTTGCGGCGACCGCTGCGGGGTCGTGCGCATTCCGGTTCGCTCTCGTACAAAGCACCTTGGGCCCGGTCACCCGGTAGACGCGCGACTGGAACGAGTCGACGCCTGCCACGTTGATTCCACGCGGGAAGCGCGGCGAGCCCGCCGAGCCCTTCGCCGTGTAGCACTTGAACTCGTCGGTTCCGATCCCGGCCAGCGACAGATCGGCCGGGTTGGCCGGGCAGCTCTGAATCGTCGGGTTGCAGATCACCCCGGGGAGCAATTCCACGTGGAGCCGGCTGATGTCGAGTCGTCGGCTGCCGAAGATATCGTCCACCTGAATGTTCTGGTTCACGGGATCACGCGGATTGAGCCCCGCCTGCGCGGGTTTGGTGCGGGTCAGCACGAGCGTTCGCCCCAGCAGATGCGTGCCGGAATCGACGGTCGGGTAGAGATGACCGTCGTGCGTCAGTTCGACCGGAGCGCAGAGCGTCTTCGTGCGCGTCAGGTCGAAGTTCTTGTTCTCGAACGTGTCTTCGATCGACTGCAACTCGACGTTCTCGGGTGGCGGGAGCCCGATCTGGTTTGCCGTCCCGTAACAGATCGAATACTGGCGAACGTTGTTCGGCGGCGTCGGACAACGCGCCGAACTCGATGATGCCATCGTCGCCAGCGTGGTTCCGTTCGGCGACCGCACCGACCAGACCAGACCACTGCCGTCGAAGTTCACCTGGAATGCCGTCGCCGGATAGAACGAGGATCGCCCGGGCGCGAAGGTGGTCGTCTGGCCGCGATCGATCGGTGCCGGCGAGAAAGCGTTGTCGGCGCCGGCCGGAATCGTCACGGGCGCCGGGTTCGCATTCAGATACCCGAAGTGGGCGGTGAAGTCGTTCGGCGAGTTCTCCACCACGCATTCGACGATCGGCTGAACCGATTCCGTCGGCACCGGGCAGATCGACGGGTTGTTGACGTGCAGGCAACCGCTTGCCGCCTGACAGCTGTCTACCGTACATGCGTCGCCGTCGTCGCAGGGAAGTGCGCCACCGGGGGAGCAGGCGCCACCGGAGCAGAAATCGCCCACTGTGCACGCGCTGCCATCGTCGCAGGCCGATGCGTTCGGCGTGGTGACGCAGCCGCTCGACGGGTTGCACGAGTCGTCCGTGCAGACGTTGCCGTCGTCGCAGGCAAGCGGCGCGCCCGCGGTGCAGGTGCCGCTGGCACACACGTCGCCCACCGTACAGGCGCTGCCGTCGCTGCAGGAGGCCGTGTTCGGTGTCGCGACACAGCCGCTCGACGGATTGCACGAATCGTCCGTACACACGTTCCCGTCGTTGCAGACGAGCGGCGCACCGGGGGCGCAGCTTCCGCCCGAACACGCGTCACCCACCGTGCATGCGCTGCCGTCGTCACAGGGCGCCGTGTTCGGTGTCGCGATGCAGCCGATCGACGCGTTGCACGAATCGTCCGTGCACGCGTTGCCGTCGTTGCAAACCAGCGGCGCGCCGGATACGCAGCTTCCACCCGAACACGAATCACCCACCGTGCACGCGCTGCCATCGCTGCAGGGGGCCGTGTTCGGCGTCGCGACACAGCCGCTCGACGGATTGCACGAGTCGTCCGTACACGCGTTGCCGTCGTTGCAGACCAGCGGCGTCCCCGCACCGCAGACACCACCGGCCTGACAGGTTTCCGCGCCGTTGCAGAGGTCGGCGTCCGCGCACGGCGTACCCGTCACCGCGGCAAGACACGTTTCGGAACAGCAGTCGCCGTTCGCGGTGTTGCCGTCATCGCAGTCTTCGCCGGGATCGACCACCCCGTTGCCGCAACCGAACGGCGCCACGCCCGAGACTTCGATCACGAGGTCGTTGTAGTCGGGCTCCGGCGCGCTCGGTGCCGGCGTCCCGATCGCGAGATCCTCCCACGCCAGCGCGTACCGATTGCCTGGCCCGGCGATGCGCCAGACCACGAGATGGTCCTTCGCGCCGTCGGTGTTTTCGCTTTCCTGCGAACTCCAGGTGTTCACGACGGTGCTGCCGCTCACGACCTTGAGCCCGAACCGGAACGTGGGACCCGCGACGGAGAAGATCGCCGACGGTCCACCCACCAGGATTCCCTGCGCACCGGAAACCTGAAAGAGCTGTGTGAAGGCCGAACCCGACCCGTCGAAATAACCGAATCGGTGGGTCAGCGAGGCGTATCTCGCTTCGGCGGTGGCGAGACCGCTCGTCACTTGAAACCAGACTTGATCGTTCGGCGTGCTGCTGAAGTCTTCGACGCGGGTCAGATTGGAGAGACCGTAGAGCTGATCGAGTACACCACCGGACGCATCGAGCGAAGTCTCGCTCGGGTTTTGATGGACCGTCGTCTGCGTCGCGCGAGCAAAATCGGGAGCGAACACCGCGAGCAACACGACGAGGAGCGGACCGGCGAGCCGCCATCTCTCCCGGCGGACCGAACGGAGTGCAGCACCCTGGAACGCCGGTGATTCGATCCTCATGAGCGACTCCCGTGGGCCGTTCGTCGAACGGCAGAATCCGAGAATGACGGTCAGGGATTTTACCGGTGCGGGGCCCGTTCCCGTCAAGTCAATTCGTGCCCCGCGCAAGAATTGCGGCCCGGCCCACGAACTCCGCCGCAAAACGCACCACCGCTCCCGGCTTCGAAGCCGGAGCGGCCAGCACCGGATCGAATGCCGCGTTGCCCGACAGCCGATCGCCGGCCCCCGCCCGGGAGGCCGGCGATCGGAGTCGATCAGCGCTCGCGACAGGACAGCGAGGTCGCGTTCACCCGGCACGGGAACTCGGGCCGGTCGCCGACGGTGTCGGTCCGATCGATGCCGGGGCTCTCGTGCAGCGTCACGGTGATGGGTGCGACCGGCGGCGTTGCACCCGTCTGCGCCGGCGTCAGCTTCAGCACGTTCCCCGTCAGCGCATAGACGAACCGGCCGAGGAAGGGCCCCACCACCGCCCGGAACCGCATCGTCACCGCCCGGTCGACACTTCGACAGACCACGTTTCGACGCGATCCCGTCACGACGCAGCCCGTTACCGGCACCGTCGCATCGAAGCCGGCCGCATCGCGGATGCGGAGCGTCATCCCGCCCGAGGTCGCGGCGTTCTCGAACCCGACCTGCGTGTCCGTCGCATTCAGCGTGCCCGCAATGCGCGCAGAGCCGTTCGGATTGGCGACTTTCGAGAGCTTGAGCGCCGCGCTGCTGACGACGATCGACCCCGGAGTCGCCCCCGGAAGCGGTTCGAAGTCGTAGAGCGTCGACGTTCCGCCAATTCCGATCGAGACGCCGTCGAGACTCCCCGTGAAGTTGTTCCAGGGAGCCCCGCCACTGCTGTTTCCGGCGTTCACCGACAGCCAGAGCACCGTCGCGTCGGGATGCGCGAGGTAAAGCGAATCGAGCGGGACGTAAGAAGCGAACGCAACGAACGCCGTTCCGGGAATCGTCGCCGTCGACCACCACTTCTGCCCCGGCGCGAGCGGGTGCCAGGTCGTCCACGTGTCGAGCGGCTGCACCGCGCCGACGCAGCCATCGAGCGAGTAGCAGGGCTCGTAGACGAGCGTCGCCTGATCCGCGGTGGTCAGCGTGCTCCCGTCGAGATCGATCTTCACGTTGAGAACCGGCGTCAGGTGGTTACCGCCCGGATCCGTCGCATAACGCGAAATCAGCGTGCTGTAGTCGAGCGACGTGAGGTCGATGAACTTCGTTCCGGCAAGGCTCGACGGCGCGTAGAGCTGCGGCTTACCGCCGGGCGTGTTGTTCGTGTCGTAGTACACGCTTCCCGCGAGCAACCCGCCGGGCTGTCCGCCCGGGCCCGCCACGATGTTCGCGCGCGCATTGTTGGTGGTGACCGCGACGTCTCCGTTCGCGATGAATCCCCAGCCGGCGTTTGCGCTCGGAGTCACCACGACGGTCGAACCGATCTCGACCGTTCGAATCTCCGCCAGCGGCGTGTACCCCGTCCAGCACGGAGACGGCGGGCCGGTGTCGAGGCGGAGCACGCCCGTCCCCCCCGCGCCCGAGTCGCAGTACGCGCCCGCCCACAGACTGTCGAGGAACGCACCGTCCGGATCGAGATCCTGCCCCACGAACGCCGCGCCCGGGAACGTCTGCGCGCCGACGTTGAGCGAGTCGTATCCGCAACCGCCATCTTCCGTGTTGCACGGCGCCGGCCGAAGCGGCGTGACGCCGTAGTCGCTCGTGTCGTAAGCGACGGTCCAGATCACTTTGCTCGGCACGATGACCGGCGGATCCGCCGAAAAATCCCACGTGACGGGCGTGGCCAGCCCGTTGTAACAGGTCAGGTTGGTCGCGTCGTACCACTGCGTCGGCGTTCCCGGACAGTTGATCGGATCCGAAGAAGGTCGATACGGAATCACGAACGTCGTTGTCTTGCTCGCGAGCAGCACACCGGGCCCACCGCCCGGCGCGACCGCGTAGACCTTGATCGTCAGCGGATGACTGAAGGTCGCGCCCGACGTGGTGAGACAGGTTCCGCTGGTCCCCGTCCAGTCGCCTCCTTCGCAGCCCCAGCTCGACATCGTCACGGTCACGCGGTCGAGCCTGCGCCCGCCGGCGCCGAGTCGAACGAGATCGCCGAACTCGCGGGTCGACGTCGCCTCGTAACCGAGGCTCGGCACGTTGCCCGGAACGACCGCAGGCGTCGCGTCGTACACCACCGTCGGTCCGGCTGCCCCGGCGAGCGTCGCGTCAAACAGCACTGCGCCCGCCACCAGAGCCCGGCCGATCGTGCAAAGTCGAGATCGCTCGATCATGGAACCTCCTCCTTCGGAAACGCCAGCTTCGGTCCCCCGCCCCCGCCGAGGCGCAGTTGTACCGTCTCTCGTCGAGGTGGAATAGTCCCCAAATGGAGGGGACCAGACTCTCGTCTCGGTTCGTTTCCGGAATGCAGCGCGAGCCGTCTCTCGACCGGCCCAGATCTCCCGATCGAGCGCATCCCGAAATCGCGTCCGGCGCATGATCGCTCTCGGGCCGCGGTTCCTGTCAAGAACAATCGTGCGGGCGCGACGCGCCCCGACGAGCCTCAGCGGCGCTTCGAGCGACTCGAGGCGCTCGCCGGTCCTCTTCCCTTCCCGAGCCAGCGGGCGCAGGTGGCGAGCAGCGCGGGGCGGTCGATCGGTTTGCTGCCGTAGTCGTCACAACCGGCGGCGAGGCATTTTTCCCGATCTTCGAGCATGGAGTTTGCCGTCAACGCGATGATCGGAACCGTGCTTCCGCGTTCGCGGAGCGTGCGGGCGAGCGTGTAGCCGTCCATTTCCGGCATCTGCATGTCGGTCAGCAAGAGGTCGAAGGGGCGGCCGTTTTGTTCCGCCTCGTCGAGCATCGTGAGCGCGATCTTGCCGTTCTCGGCGACGAAGACCCGGGCCCCGGCGCGGCGCAGGATGGTCGAGACCAGTTGCTGGTTCACGCGTCCATCTTCGGCCAGCAGGATCCGGCCGCGAAGCGCGATCTCCGAGGCTGCCGGCGGCGCCGGCCCACCGTCGCGCACCGTCGCGAGGGAGGAAACCTCGCATGCGCCGTCGGCCGGGACGAGCGGCAGGTCGACCCGAAAGCACGTACCTCGCCCGGGGGCGGTGCGCGCGAGCGTCACGTCCCCGCCCATCAGCCGCGCGAGACGACGGCTGATGACGAGGCCGAGGCCGGTACCGCCGTGTTGTCTGGTCACCGTTCCGTCCGCCTGCGTGAAGGCCGAGAACAGGCGCTCGGATTGTTCGGCCGAAAGTCCGGGCCCGGTGTCCTCGACGTCGATCACGAGCCGTCTCGATCCGTCCCGTGTCGCGGCGTGCGCGCGGAAGGTCACTTCTCCCGCGTTCGTGAACTTGATCGCATTGGCGAGCAGGTTCATCAGAATCTGGCGCAACCGCGTGGGGTCACTCAGCACGCGATCGGGCAGCGGGCTGCCGAGCACCGCGTCGAGCGCGAGGCCCTTCGCCAGCGCATGCGGCCGCAGCAGACTCGCGACCTCGCCGAGCAGCCGGATCAGCGGCGTGTCGACGGTTTCGACCGTGAGCCGGTTCGCTTCGATCTTCGACAGATCGAGGATGTCGTTGAGCACCGTCATCAGGTGCTGGCCCGCGTCGCGAACCGTGTCGAGGTACGAAAGACGCGTCGCGGGTGCGGCCGCGAGGCCGTCTTCGTCGCGCAGCAGCTCCGAAAACCCGAGGATCGCCGTCAGCGGCGTTCGGATCTCGTGACTCATGTTGGCGAGGAACTCGCTCTTGGCGCGGCTCGCACTCTCGGCCGCGGCGCGCGCGAGCACGAGTTCTTCGTTGCGCGTGCGCAGTTCTTCTTCGGCCTGCTTGATCGCGGTGATCGGCAGGTGCGAGACCACGGCAAACCGCTCCTCGCCCCGCGCGAACCCGCGAACCGAGCAGAGGAACCAGCGCCGCTCGCGAAGCGAGTGGCAGGCGTATTCGACCGGCGGATGGTCGTTTTCGCCCGCCAGCGCCGCGCGCACCGCGATCGCGACTTCGGCCGCCTCGGCGCACGTACCGGCCGCCCGATCGCAGACCGCGAGGTAGTTCGCGCCTTCGAGAATCGAAGCCCCGGCGCCGTCGTTGGCGAGCGCGAACTCGCGCCACGCGCGGTTGACGGACAGAATCTGCGCATCCGCGCCCAGCACCACGGTGTGAGAATCGAGCGAATCGATCGCGCTGCGGAGAAACTCGCCCGAAGCCCGTAGTTCTTCCTGCAACCGCTTGCGGCCCGTGATGTCGTGCAAAAAAGCGCTGAGCAACGCGCCGCCGGATTCCGAGCCGCCCGTGCTCACCGGCGCGATCGCCACCTCGACCGTGATCTCCGTTCCGTCTTTTCGAATGGCCGGCACTTCCGCCCGCTGGCCAGCGGCGCCGAGATCCCCGGCCAGATAGCGGGCCATCCCGCGTCGATGCACATCGCGCAGCCGCACGGGAATGATGAGTTCCTGAATCGTTCGACCGATCGCCTCTCCCGCGGTCCAGCCGAAGGTTTGCTCGGCCTGCGGATTCCAGTCGACCACGATGCCTGTCCGATCGGTCACGACCACCGCGTCGAGTGCGGTCTCGAGGATTCCGCGCGTGCGTTCCTGGCTTTCGGCGAGACGCTGCTCGGCGCGCTTTCGCGCCGTGATGTCGCTGCGGATCGAGACGTAACGTTCGATTCGACCGTCGGCCCCGTGGAAGGGCGCGATCATGCTGTCGACCCAGTAGCGAGACCCGTTCTTCGCGCGATTGCAGACTTCGCCTCGCCAGGGTTTTCCGCTCGCGATCGTTCGCCACATTTCGTTCCAGAATGCTTCGGAATGGTGGCCGGAGTTCACGATCCGGTGGTTCTGACCGACGAGTTCTTCTCGCGTGTAGCCACTGACCCGGCAGAACATGTCGTTGACGGCGAGAATGCGGCCCGACGGGTCGGCGACCGAGGTGATGGCATGTGTGTCGAGCGTGCTGCGAAGCGCATCGGCCTCGCGCAGTGCCGTCTCGGCCCGATCCTTCGCCGCGGCGAGGTCGGCCGTCATCTCGCCGGCGATTTCGAGCGCGCGCAGGCGGCTGCGTCCCAGCAGCCAGATCACGGCGCCGATCAGCGCGCTCAGCATCACTCCCGAAGCCGCGATCAGGGCTGGCGTCGTTCGATCGATCTCGGCCTCGAAACTCGCGAGCGTGCGAAGCCGCAGGGTCAGCGATCGGCCCGCGACCGCGATCGTCGATTCGGTCGCAAAGGACGCCGGGCGTTGCCCGGCGGTCTTCGCTTCGTCCGCCGTGGAGCCGTCGTCGCGGTTCGAATCGAAGTACTGGCGGGTGTCGGTCGACGTCACCCCGTCGAAGAGATCGAAATCGAGCCTGTCTTCGGCGGCGCCCGCCGCGTCCGCGAAGGCTTCGCCGGGCGCCACCCACGCGGCGACGAATCCCGACAGCGCGAGTTCGCGGTCCGCGGCGGACTGCAGATGAGACCCGTTTCGATAGACGGGCAAGAGATACAGCCATCCCGAGCCACCCGACGCGTCGTTCGGCAGCGTGGTCGATCCGATGAGAGCGGCCTCACCGGTCCGCATCGCGCGCTCGACGACGGCACGCCGGTCTGGATCGGATCCGATGTCCGAGCCGAGAACTCGCGCTTCGTGCTCCGCCGGCTCGAGCAGCGTCACCACGAAGAGGTCGCCGGCACCGCCGGTCTCGCGGACGGCGAACCCCGGTGCTCCGTCCGCCTGCTCGGCCGCGACCATCGCCGAAAGCTCCGGTCGCCTGACGAACCGGATGAAGCCGAGACCACGCACCCCGGGGACGTCCGAGGCCGCGTTCCGGGAAACCACGAAGGCTCGAAACTCGTCGCGTTCTACGTTCTTGCTGGCCGCGAACACACCCCTCGCACCGCGCAGCGCATAGAGCGGAAGATTGCCGCGACGCTGGACTTCGCGGGTCAGCCGATCGGCGAGCCGTTCGAAGCGAGCGTGCGCGTCTCGGTCCGCGTCGCGGTGCGCGCGTGAGGCGGCGAGCGCCGTCAGCCCGAACCCGATCGCAAGCGCGAGCATCGTGGGGCCGAGCACCGACAGGCGAGTCGCGCCGGGCGACGAGGCCGCGACTCGCCCCGCCCGGCATCGCACCGCGATTCGCGCAATCGGCCCGAAGCACCATGCCACCGCGAACCCCAGCGCGAGTTCGATCCAGCCCCGGGGCACCGTCGGATCCATTCCGAACATTCCTCCCGAGGGCACTTCGTTTCCGCCGGCTCGCCTCCGTCTCTCGTCCGCGTCTCCACCCCGCTTGAGATCCCCACCACCGCAACGCCCCTGTCCCCCCGGGCGCGCGAGCGACGCTGTGGTCCCCACAGCGAGCGAGCAGGAAACCCCACGACCAAAGCCTCCCTGAATCACCCCGGGAATCCCGGAGACTCGGTTTGTTGAGTCCAGGCCTCTCTGACCGGACCCGTCGTCGCTCCGGCCGAGTACGAGGCAGCGTGGCATGCGACACAGACGAGGCCGGCCATGGCGGTTGGACTCACATGACCGGGCCTCCGGGAAAGACGGGGCGATTCAGCACGCGCCCCATCGATTTCTCGACAACCTGCTCGAGGCCGAGCTCTCGGCGCGCGACGAGCGGCGCGTGCGCACCTCGCTGCGGCTCTCGGGCCTGCCCACCGGGCAGACGCTCGGCAACTTCGACTTCGCCTTCCAGCCGAGTGTCGAACGCAGCTGCATCGAAACGCTGGCGACGTGTGCGTATCTGCGTGAGCGCGAGAGCCTTCTCATCCAGGGGCCGCCCGGCGTCGGCAAGACCCATCTCGCCATCGCGCTCGGTGTGCGCGCCGTCGAGAACGGCTTCTCCGTCGCCTTCCATCGCCTCGAGGATCTGCTCGCGATCTTGAAGCGCGACGCCGACGTCTCGCCGCAACGACTGCGCCAGAGAAAGCACATGAACACCGCGCTGCTGATCATCGACGAGGTCGGTTTCGAGCCCATGACCCGCCAGGAGGCGAGCCTGTTCTTTCGACTCGTCTCCTATCGCTACGGCCGCGGCGCGATTCTGATCACC
>CAZDHU010000221.1:0-8402 GCA_964505355.1 uncultured Myxococcaceae bacterium
CGGGCTGCTGTCTGCCCCGGCCGCGAGCGCGCTTCGAACCTACCGGGTCGAACTGCTCGGTCTTCCGGGGCCGGGCGTCTTCGTGCCGCTGCGCCGGGCCCTCTCCGCGCGATTGGCGGCCCGCTCGGTCCTTCCGGCCGAGGTCTCGGCGGGCCGGGTCGTCTTCGAGTTGACGACTTTGCGAAGTCCGGCCGAGGTCCGTTCCCTGCTGGACGGACTCGCGACCGACGGGGTGGTGCTGGCCGCCGAGCCGCGGGGGACTGAAGAGTTCGTGTTTCGGGTGCAGGCGTCTTCGGTCGAGCCTCCGGCCGGGGCGTCCGTCGATTGACATGGTCCACCCAAAAGGCTACTCCCGACGGCCTGTTAGGACGGCTTCAGGCACGTAGCTCAGTGGGAGAGCACCACCTTGACACGGTGGGGGTCGGCGGTTCAATCCCGCCCGTGCCTACCAGCCTCGCGTCCGCGCCGGCCCCGGCTCGCGCGCTGCGAGGATCGCAACGAATCGAACTGGCAACGCCGAGGTCGCGAGAGCTCGCGCTTCGTGCGGTGTCGCCTTGCATCGAGAACACGGCAAGCGCATGCGCATGAACATCGTTCGGTCATGAGCACCATTGGCGTTCGGCTTCCCGACGGTCGCGTTCTCGACCTGCCGCGCGGGTCCACAGTGCTCGACGTGGCGCAGCGCATCGGCGCCGGGCTCGCCCGCGCTGCGCTCGCTGGCCGTCTGGTCGATCCCGAGCAGCGGTCGCCCGCACGACTGGTCGATCTCCGCCTTCCGCTGCTCACCGACGTCTCGCTCGAAATCGTGACCGCGAAGGATGCCGACGGCGCGCAGGTGATCCGGCACTCGGCGGAGCACGTGATGGCGGACGCGGTCCGGCGCCTCTTTCCGGGCGTGCAGATCGACGTCGGCCGCACCGACCACAGCGAAAAATTCCAGTACGACTTTCTGATCGATCGTGCGTTCAGCGCCGAGGATCTCGCGCGGATCGACGCCGAGATGAAGCGCATCATCGGCGAAGACGCGCCCTTCGAGCGCAGCGAAGTCACCCGCGAAGAAGCGCACGCGCGATTCGACGCGGCCGGCGAGACGCTCAAGCTCTCGCGTCTCGGCGACATTCCGGGCGACGAACCGATCACGCTCTTCCGGCACGGCGCGTTCGAAGACCTCTGCCGCGGTCCGCACGTCCAGCGCGCCGGCCAGATCGGTGCCTTCGTGCTGCTCGAGAGCGCCGGCGCCTACTGGCGCGGCGACGAGCGAAATCCGATGTTGCAGCGGATCTACGGCACGGCGTTCGCGACCCGCAAAGAGCTCGACGAACACCTCGCCCGGCTCGAAGAGGCACGGCGCCGCGACCATCGCCGACTCGGTCCCGAGCTCGGTCTCTTTCATCTCGACGCGATCTCGCCGGGGTCTCCGTTTTATCGCCCGAAGGGGATGACGCTCTACAACACGCTCGTCTCCTACATGCGCTCGCTCTATCCGAAGTACGGCTATCAGGAAGTGATGACGCCGCAGCTCTTTCGCTCCGATCTCTTCAAGACCTCGGGCCACTATCAGAACTTCGCCGACGACATGTTTCGCATGTCGGGCGACGAAGACGAAGAGCTGTTCGTCAAACCGATGAACTGCCCGGGCCACTGCCATCTCTACGCCACGCAAAAGTGGTCCTATCGCGATCTGCCGCTGCGCTACGCGGAGTTTTCGCGCCTTCATCGCAACGAGCGCAGTGGCACGCTGACGGGGCTTTCACGCGTGCGTTCGATGGCGCAGGACGACGGTCACATCTACTGCGAGCCGGAGCAGGTCGGCGACGAAGTGAATCGCTTCTTCGAGATGATGAACGAGGTCTATCGAGATCTCGGCATCCCGGGCGTTCAGATCTCGGTCTCGACGCGACCCGATCAGTTCATTGGCGACCCCGCCGCCTGGGACCTCGCCGAAAAGACGCTGATCGAAGCCGTGAAGGCGGCCGGTCACGCCTGCGGGATCAAGCCGAAGGAAGGTGCGTTCTACGCGCCGAAGGTCGAGTGCGATTTCCTCGACGTGCTCGGACGGCGCTGGACGCTGGCCACGATCCAGATCGACATGGCGATGCCCGGAAACTTCGGGCTGCGCTACGTCGGGCGCGACGGCAACGAGCACCAGCCTGCGATGCTGCACCGTGCGGTGCTCGGCTCGCTCGAGCGATTCATCAGCATCTATCTCGAGCACACGGCGGGCGACTTTCCGCTCTGGCTCGCACCGGTTCAGGCCGTCGTCCTGCCGATCACCGATCGGCACGCGGAGTACGGGGAGAAGGTGCGCACACGGCTCGCCGGGGCCGGCATCCGTGTCGAACTCGATGCGCGCAGCGAGAAGCTGGGCTTCAAGATTCGTGAAGCGGAGACGCAGAAGATTCCGCTGATGATCGTGGTGGGGGATCAGGAGCAGGCGAACGGAACCGTCGCTCCCCGTCGCCGACGTGAGCCGCCGGGCGCAGCGTCGTCGGTCCCCGTCGAAGCCCTGGTCGCGAGTCTCTCCGAAGAGATCGCGGCCCGGCGCAGTTGAAGCGTTCCGCAGGAGGGTCGGGGCATCGCGGATCCCAAGAAAGACACGACACGCGTCAACGAGCGGATTCGATCGCACGAAGTGCGCGTGATCGGCTCGGGCGGCGAACAGCTCGGAGTGATGACACCGGACGAAGCGATGAGACGCGCCCAGGAGGAGGGCCTCGATCTCGTCGAGGTGGCGCCCAACTCGGCGCCGCCGGTCTGCCGGATCATGGACTACGGGCGGTACAAGTACGAGCAGAAGAAGAAGTCGGGCAAGAGCAAGGGGCATGCGGCGACGCTGAAGGAAGTGAAGCTGCGACCCCGGACCGACGACCACGACCTCGGCTTCAAGCTCAAAAACGCACGCCGCTTCTTGCTCGATGGGGACAAGGTCAAGGTGACCGTGATGTTTCGCGGGCGCGAGATGGTGCACACGTCGTTCGGTGCGCAGCAGCTCGAACGCGTGAAAGAGATGCTGGGCGCGCTCGCCTCGGTGGAGAACCCGCCGCGGATGGAAGGGCGCTTCCTGTCGATGATCCTGGTGCCCAACCGCGAAGTGGTCGAGGCGGAACGAAAGCGCGAAGAGGCGGCCCTGCGCGAGGCAGTCGCCGCCGCCGGCGGTGCGGAGAAGACGGAGATGTCGGCGGAAGAATGATCCGCCGCGGAGGAACGAGATGCCGAAGATGAAGACGCATCGCGGTGCCGCGAAGCGATTCAAGAAGACGGGGAGCGGGAAGATCGCGCGCCGCAAGAGCGGGCTGCGCCACATCCTGACCAAGAAGTCGAGCAAGCGGAAGCGCCAGCTCGGCAAGAGCACGCTCGTCGCGAAGGTCGACGAGAAGCGCTTCCAGTTGTTGTTGCCGGGCTGAGCCCGGTCGAAGGCGAGGAGAAGACCGATGGCGCGAGTCAAACGCGGAACGCACGCGAACAAGCGGAAGCGGAGCGTTCTCGGAGCGGCGAAGGGCTACTACAGCGGCCGCGGGAATTTGTTGAAGACGGCGCGCGAGGCCGTCGAGAAGGGCCTCAAGTACGCGTACCGCGACCGCAAGCAGCGGAAGCGTCAGTTTCGAAGCCTGTGGATCGCCCGGATCAACGCCGCGGCGCGAGAACACGGGCTTTCCTATAGCCGGCTGATCGCGGGGCTGAAGACCGCGGGCGTCGAGATCGACCGGAAGGTGCTCGCGGATCTCGCGCTGAACGATCCCGCCGGCTTCGGCGAGCTGGCGGCCCGGGCGAAGGCCGCTTGAACCGAGCGCGCGCGTGAGCGAGTCCGATCGCGGTCTCGACGCGCTCGAAGCGTCCGCGCGAGAAGCGATCGCGGCGGCGGGAGATCTGCACGCGCTCGGCGAAGTGCGCGCGGGAATCCTCGGCCGGCGCGGAACGCTCTCCGAACGACTGCGCACGATCGGTCAGTTGCCGGCCGATGAGCGCGCTCGGGCAGGCGAGTCGATGAATGCCGCGCGGATCCGTCTCGAAGCCGCGCTCGACGAACGCCGCGCCGTGCTCGAGGCGAAGGCGCGCGATCAGGCGCTGCGCGCGCAGCACCTCGACGTGACGCTTCCCGGCGCGCGCGCGGCGCTCGGGCGGCTGCATCCGGTGACGCGCATCGAGCGCGAGGTCGTCGCGTTCTTCGGCTCGCTCGGCTTCTCGGTCGAAGAGGGTCCGGAGGTCGAGACCGACCATCACAACTTCGAGGCGCTCGGCATTCCGGCCGATCATCCCGCGCGCGACGAGCACGACACCTTCTGGGTGGGGCCGGGGCGCGTGCTGCGCACCCACACCTCGCCGGTACAGATTCGAACCATGACGGGTCGCGAGCCGCCCTTTCGCTTCATCGCGCCGGGGCGCGTCTACCGCCACGACGTGAGCCCGCGCCACAGCCCGATGTTTCAGCAGGTCGAAGGGTTTCTGGTCGACGAGAACACGAGCTTCGCCGAGCTCAAGGGCGTGCTGCACGCCTTCGCACGCCATCTGATGGGAGAGGAGATCGCGCTGCGCTTTCGGCCGAGCTTCTTCCCGTTCACCGAACCGTCGGCGGAGCTCGATTTCGAGTGCCTGCTTTGTCGCGGTGCGGGTTGCGCGACCTGTTCACAGACCGGTTGGATCGAGATTGGCGGCTGCGGGATGATTCATCCCGTCGTGCTCGGTCATTGCGGCATCGATGCCGAGCGCTGGCAGGGGTTCGCGTTCGGCATGGGGCTCGAGCGGCCCGCCATGCTGCGCCACGGCGTTCCGCACATCCGCCTGCTCTACGAGGGCGATCTTCGCGTCCTCGAGCAGCTCTGAGGGCGCGGCATGCGTGTCCCGCTGTCCTGGCTTCGTGAACTCGTCGACTGCGATCTCGCGCCGGAGTCGCTCGCCGAGCGACTGACCTCCGTCGGGCTGGCCGTCGAATCGATCGAACGTGTCGGCCCCGATCTTTCCGGCGTGCGCGTGGGACACGTGATCGAGCGCGAGAAGCATCCCGATGCCGACCGTCTTTCGGTCTGTCAGGTGGCGTTCGGTCCGGAGGTGAACGACGGGCAGCCGCTCACCATCGTCTGCGGCGCACCGAACGTCGCGGCCGGGCAGAAGGTGGCGGTCGCGCTGCCGGGCACCCGGCTGCCCGACGGCACCGAACTGAAGCGGTCGAAGATTCGAGGCGTGGTGTCGAACGGCATGATCTGTTCGACGCGCGAACTCGGTCTCGGCGACGAGCAGGCCGGCATCCTCGTGCTCGACGACGCCGCGCGGATCGGAGCCCCGCTCTGCGACGTGCTGCCGGTCCGTGAAACCGTGCTCGACGTCGAACTGACACCCAATCGCGGCGACTGTGCTTCCGTACTCGGCGTCGCGCGCGAGGTTCGCGCGTGCCTCGGCGGCGACCTTCGGTTGCCGGATCTGACGCTCGACGAGGATACGCAGGCGCGCACCGACGCCGCGATCCGCGTCTCGATCGAAGATCCCGCGGGCTGCCCCCGCTACGTCGCGCGCGTCGTCGAAGACGTTCGCGTGGGTCCGTCGCCCGACTGGGTGCGACGACGGCTCGAAGCGGCGGGGATGCGCAGCATCGACAACGTGGTCGACGCCACCAACCTCGTCTTGCTCGAACTCGGGCAACCGCTGCACGCCTTCGATCTCGACGCGGTTCGCGGCGGCGCGCTCTGCGTTCGCGCGGCGCACGCAGCCGAACGCCTGCGCACGATCGATGGCGTCGAACGCACGCTCGCGGCGGATGATCTGGTGATCGCGGATGCGGAAGGAGCGATCGCGATCGCCGGCGTGATGGGCGGCGCGGCGAGCGAGGTGCGCGAATCGACGCGACGGATCCTGATCGAAAGCGCGCAGTTCGATCCGTCCCGCGTGCGACGCACGGTGCGCCGCCTCGGCCTGCGCAGCGAGGCGTCGTATCGCTTCGAGCGCGGCGTCGACCCGGCCGGCGTCGAGCGGGCCGCGGATCGCGCGGCGCACCTGATGGCGCGCCTCGCGGGAGGTCGCGTGCGCGCGGGAGTCGTCTGCGCCGGTGGGCCGGACGTCGCCGAACGCGAAGTCGTGCTCGATCCCGCCCGCGTCGAGCGGCTGCTCGGCATCCCGATCGCGCGCGAACACGTCGCGGAGCTCCTCGCGCGGGTCGGAATCCGCAGCCGCGAAGATCGCGGGATGCTGCACTGCCGGATTCCCTCGCACCGCCACGACGTCACGATCCCGCAGGATCTGATCGAGGAGGTTGCGCGGCTGCACGGCTTCGATCGAATCCCCGCACGGATGCCGGTCGCGCGGCTCGCGCCCGTCGAGGTGGCGCCCCACCGCCGTCTCACCGACGAACTGCGCGATGCGCTGGTCGGAGCGGGGCAGGTCGAGGCGGTCACGCTTTCGTTCCTCGATCCCGCGGATCTCGAGCGGCTCGATCTGTCGCTCGACGATCGGCGCCGCCGCACGGTGCCGATCCGGAACCCGATCGGCGAGCAGCAGTCGCGCCTGCGTACGACGCTGCTTCCCGCGCTGCTGCACGCGGCGCGCGAGAACCGGGCGCGGCGAGTGGAGGTGGTACGGCTCTTCGAAGCCGCGCGGGTCTTCCTGGCCGATGGCGAGGGGGCGGCCGAAGGGTTGCCTGAAGAGCGCCTCACGCTCGCCGCGCTCTGGGTTCGAGGCGAGCGCGCGGCGCTCTGGGAGCCCGCCGACCCGCCGCCGCTGTTTTTCGAAGCGCGCGGGGTGGCGGAACGGATCCTGCTCGCGAGCGGGCGGACGCCCTCGTTCGCGGCGGGCAGTGGCGAGCCGTATCACCACCCCGGGGCGAGCGCGGAGATCCGGGTCGAGGGCGTTCGGATCGGGAGTGTCGGCGGATTGCATCCCGCGGCGGCTGCCGCGTTCGAGATCGACGCCCCCTGCGTGCTGCTCGAACTCGATCTGACCGCGCTCGCGCAGACGCAGGCGCGCCCCGCCCGCTACGTCGAGATCTCGAACCAGCCGCCGGTGCGCCGGGACATCGCCGTCCTGCTCCCGGCCGGGGTCGCCGCCGGCGAGGTGGTCGAAGCCATCCGGCGCAGCGCAGGGCCGTCGCTGACGGCCGTCGGAGTGTTCGATCGTTACGAGGGCCGAGGCATCCCCGAGGGCCGGGTGAGCCTCGCGTTCCGTCTGGTCTTCCAGAGGCCTGACCGGGCGTTCACGGATCCTGAGATCGCAAAATTGATCGACCGCGTGGTACAGATGCTGTCGAATCGATTTGGCGGGGAGCTTCGATGAGCATGGCAGGGGTGGTTCGCGAGGGGGACGGGGCGATGACGAAGGCGGACATCGTCGAGCACATCTACGAGAAGGTCGGTTTCTCGAAGAAGGAATCGGCCGAGCTGGTGGAGAAGGTGTTCACGATCATCAAAGAGACGCTGGCCAGTGGCGAGAAGGTCAAGATCTCGGGCTTCGGAAACTTCGTGGTGCGGGAAAAGAACGCCCGCAAGGGACGAAATCCGCAGACCGGCGAAGAGATCCGTCTCGCGGCGCGCCGGGTGCTCACCTTCAAACCGAGCCTCGTGCTGAAGAACATTCTGAACGACGGCGATGCGGGCGGAGCCGATCCGGACGACGTCGACGAAGACGACGACGGTTCGGAGGATTGAGCGCGAACGCGCGGCACGCGTCCGAGCCGCGTTGTCCATCACCTGAGCGAAACCGGGGGAGCGCCCGATGGGGACCGACGAAGCGCGCGACGAGAGGACGGGATCGGCGGACGCCGGCGCCTCGGCCGGCGCAAGGCCGGCCGAATCGGCGCGCCTCTACTACCGGATTGGCGAAGTCAGCCGCATCACGGGCGTCAAGCCATACGTGCTGCGCTACTGGGAATCCGAGTTCCGCTGGATGTCGCCGCAGAAGTCGCGCTCGCAGCAGCGGCTCTATCGACAGCGCGAAATCGAAATCATCCAGTTGATCAAGCGGCTGCTCTACGAAGAGCGCTTCACGATCGCGGGCGCGCGGCGAAAACTGCGCGAGCTCGGGATTTCTCGCGCCCTCGGCACGCCGCAACTTCCGCTCGAACTCGGCAACGATCTGCCGCCGCTCGAACGGCTGCGTGCGATTCGCGAAGAGTTGCTGGCCATCCGCGCGCTGCTCTGACCGGGTTCCCGAAACTGTGATCCGCGAGACGCGGAGCCGGCGCGGCGTCACGTTGTTTTCGGTGACCGTGTGAGCGCGCGACGCGCGCGCGAAATCAGATCGGCAGCGAAAAGACGACGCCGCCGAGCGTGAGCCAGAGCAGCAGGCTTCCGAAACCGAAGGTGAGTACGGCTCGCGTGGTGCTGAAATCGAGCGCCTGCCGAACCGCGACGATGCCCGCGACGAGAACCCACGCATCCGCCGCGACGGTCAGCGAGAAGCCGAGCGTCGCGGGCGGCACG
>CAZDHU010000222.1:0-9479 GCA_964505355.1 uncultured Myxococcaceae bacterium
TCGAACTCGATCGCGTCGTCGCCCGACACGGCGGCGTGTATACCTCGCACACCCGCCACGAAGGACCCGACCCGGCGAAGATGATGGCCTCCTACGCGGAGGCGATCGAGGTGGGAGAACGCGCCGGAACTCCCGTCGAGATCTCGCACATCAAGCTCTCGGGACCGGGAGTCCATGGGATGGCGCAGCAGGTGATCGAACTCGTCGAGGCAGCGCGTGCGCGCGGCGTGCGGGTCTACGCCGACCAGTATCCCTATGCGGCGTCGAGCACCGGGCTCTCGCAGGTGGTTCCGGTCGAAATGCGCGACGGCATGTCGGTGCTTCCGCGATTCTGCAACGAGCCGGGCCGGCCGCAGCTTCGCGCTGCGGTGACGCGAACGATGCAGACGGAGATGCCGGCCGAAGCGATTCTGGTTTCGACGTACCCGTGGAAGTGGTGGCTGCAGGGCGAGACGGTCGCGGCGATCGCGAAGGATCGCGCCGAAGATCCCGTGGACGTCGCGATGGACCTCGCCTGCGGATGGCCGGGATTCGGCATTTACGCGGTGATGAACGAAGCCGACGTGCGAGCGTTCATGGAGCGCGACTGGGTCTCGACGGCGAGCGACGGCCTCGTGGCGCCATGGCCGTTCGACGGCTTCGTGCATCCCCGCAACTTCGGCACGTTCCCGCGAAAGCTTCGTCGCTACGCACTCGATGAAGCGGTCGTCTCGCTCCCCTTCGCGCTTCGCAGCATGACCTCGCTTCCGGCCGAGGCCTTCGGCCTCCCGCAGCGAGGTCGTCTCGAGGTCGGATACTTCGCCGACCTCGTCGTCTTCGATCCCGATCGTCTCGCCGACCACGCGACCTACGACCGGCCGAATGCGAGCAGCACCGGCGTCGAGGTCGTGATCGTGAACGGCGTCGTGTCGATCGAAGGCGGAGTGCCCGGTCGCGCGACCGGCGGCCGCGCGATTCGGCGCGAGAGCGCCGTCGATCCGACCCGCGCTTCGCCGCCGTGACGTCGTCGCCGGCACGGATCCCCGATCTGTTCGCGCCCGTGCGCATCGGCTCGCTGTCGCTGCGCAATCGTTTCGTTCGTGCCGCCGCGTTCGAAGGTCGCGCGCCCTGCGGTCGTGCGAGCGACGATCTCGTGCGATTTCACGCGCGACTCGCGGCCGGCGGCGTCGCGCTGACCACGGTCGCCTACGGTGCGGTCGCGGAATCGGGCCGCGCCTATCCGCATCAGCTCTGCCTCTGGCGAAGCGGCGTGTTCGACGGCCTGCGGACTCTCGTCGAGGAAGTGCACCGGCACGGCGCAGCGGCTTCGCTGCAGCTCGCGCACGCGGGACAGGCTGGAAATCGAGACTGGTCGGGCGGGCGAACGATCGCGCCGTCGGCCGTGCGCAATCGATTCGACGCGCGCCGGCCCTGCGCGATGACCGAGGCGGATCTACGCGACGTCGAGGACGCGTTCGCGCGCGCAGCGAGCGGCGCGAAGCAGGCGGGCTTCGATGCCGTCGAACTTCACGCGGGTCATGGCTATCTGCTCAGTCAGTTCCTTTCACCCTTCACCAACCGGCGCCGCGACGCCCATGGTGGCTCGCTCGAACATCGACTCCGCTTTCCGCTGCGCGTGCTGCGCAGCGTGCGAGAGACGGTCGGTCCGCAATTTCCGATCTTCGTCAAAATGAACGTACGGGATGGATTCCGCGGCGGCCTCGAATGCGAGGAAGCGATCGAAGTCGCGCGGCGGTTCGAAAGCGACGGCGCCGACGCGCTCGTTCTCTCCGGCGGCTTCATGAGCCGCACGCCGTTCGCCGTGATGCCCGGCGCCGTGCCCCGCGCCGCGCTGCGCCGGACGGTCGAAGGTTTCGTGCCGCGGCTCGGCGCCGCCATGCTCGGGCGCTGGTTGCTTCGTCCGGTGCCGTTTCGCGAGGCGTACTTCCTCGAGGACGCGCGACGAATCCGCCGCGCCGTGCGGCTTCCGCTCGCGCTGGTCGGAGGCCTCCGAACGCGCGCTGCGATGCAGCAGGTGGTGCACGAAGGGTTCGAGTTGCTGGCACTCGCACGCCCGCTGATTCGCGAGCCCGACTTCGTTCGTCGCCTCGCCGCCGGCGAAGCGGACGCGTCGCGCTGTGAACCCTGCAACGAATGTCTGGCCACGGTCGCGCGCGGACCGCTCGACTGCCCGCGCGCCTGATCACCCGTCGCGCGGGCCTGCGGGCGGCTCTTCGCGGGACGGCCGGGGCACGTGCGCGGGCGTCTCGTCGGCAGCCTTCTTGACTCCGGTGTTGTTGTTGTGTACTACAACCATCAGCATGCCGTCCACCGCCGATCTGCGCAGTGCCTACGAACTGGTCCGAGATCTGGTCCGGGTCGCGCGGATCTTCCAGCAGGACAACGTGCACTGCGGCGGAGTCACCTTCTTGCAGTTCGTGATTCTCGATCACGTGCGGGAAGGTGGCGCCGGCCTCGAGCTGTCGGAGCTGCACGGCCTGCTCGCCGTCGAAAAGAGCACGACCACCCGCATGATCGATCCGCTGGTGGAGAAAGGCCTTCTGGTCAAGGTCGCATCCGCCCGCGATCCGCGGGCGATTCGGCTCGGCCTCAGTGCGAAAGGCCGCGCAGCCCATCGCGACTACTGGGAGTGTCTGGTCGGAACTCTCGGCAAGGCCATCGAAAGCGTTCCCCGGCGGCAGCACGCGAGCCTGCGCGACGCCGTGCGGCTCTTCGTGCAGATCGTCGGCCAACGAGCCGGCAAGAGCGGCACCGCATGAGCGGGAGACGCTCGTGGTTGTAGGCTGCAACGAAAACGCCTTCAGCCTTCGTCGCCGCGACCTGTTGCGGGGCGGCGTGGCGGCAGCGGCCGTGGCCGCCGCACCGTGGCCGCTGCGGGCCCTCGCGGAGGGCGAGTCGGTGCGCTTCTCGCAGGTCGCCCCGGCGTCGAAGGCAGAACGGATCGCGACCACGTGCAATCTCTGCTCGCTCGGCTGCAGCGTGCTCGCGACGCGCGAGGGCGAGCACGTGCTGCGACTGGAGGGAAATTCCGCGAGCCCGGTCAACCGGGGCCGGCTCTGCGCGAAGGGGCACGCGGGGCTCTACAAGGCGATCCACGCCGAACGGCTCGGGCATCCGCTGATCCGGGTCGGCGCGCGCGGCGAGGGGCGTTTCGAACGCGTCTCGTGGGAGCGTGCGCTGCGCACGGTGGCGAAGGCGCTCGGCGAGATTCGCCGCGACTTCGGTCCGCAGAGTCTCGCGCTCTGGCAGAACCTGAACATGGATCGACCGGATTTCGCGAAGCGATTCATCCACGCGCTCGACTCGCCGAACTTCATCGGCCACGTCTCGACCTGCGACGCGAGCCGACTGATCGCCGGTGCGATGACGGCAGGCGTGTCGCGTGCGGTGCCCGACTACGCCGGCGCCTCGTGCATTCTCGCGGTCGGGATCAACCCGCTGGCGGCGAACGCACTGGTCTTCGCGGCCCGCGAGATCTTCGAGGCGAAGTCGAAAGGTGCCGTGCTGGTGACGGTCGATCCGCGACTCTCGGAGACCGCCGCGCGATCGGATCTCTGGCTTCCGATCCGTCCGGGCACCGACGGGACGCTGCTCGCCGGCCTTTCGAACTGGTTGATCGAGAACGACCGCTTCGATCGTGCGTTCGTCGAGGCACACGCTTTCGGCTTCGCGGCCGCGCGTCGGTTTCTGCGCCGGTTCGACGTCGACTCGGTGTGCGAGGTCACGGGGCTTTCTCCCGAGCGTTTTCTGCGCGTCGCGCGCTGGCTGGCCGAGCGTCGCAGCGTGGTCGCGATCGGGCGCGGCGTGATCACCCACGAAGACGCGACCGACGCGGCGCGGATGGGCGAGTGGCTGAACGCATTGCTCGGCGCATTCGATCGTCCGGGCGGCGTGCGGCTGCTCGATCATCCGCCGCTGCCGATCTCCTCCGTCGCGCCGCGGGTGAGCGATCCGGGTGGAGAGCGGATCGACCGCGCGAACGGTGATCGGCTTCCGCTTCCGATCGGCCCCGCACCGAAGTACCCGGCGGCATTCTTCGGCGTCTCGCACGAAGTGCCCGCGAACCTGCTGGCCGGCGACCCGTATCCTCTGCGAGCGCTGATCCTGCATTCCGTCAATCCCGTTCAGTCGCTGCCGCAGGGCGCGGATTTGATTCGCGCCTTCGACACGCTGAAGCTCGTGGTCTCGATCGATGCCTTCCCGTCCGAGACGACGCGCTTTGCGGACGTGATCTTTCCGGCGTCGTCGTATCTCGAGGGCTTCGACGTCTGGTTTCCCGCGCCGGTGAAGCTGAGTCTGCGTCAGCCCGTGATTGCGCCGCGTGCCGAATCGCGCCCCGCACACGAGATCGTGCTCGCGCTGGCGAAGGCGATGGGGCTCGAGCGCGAGTTTCCGTTTCTCCGCTACGAGGAGTTCGTGGCGGCGCAGCTCGCGGACAGCGGCGTCGATCTCGCGTCGCTGCGCGAGCGAGGGTTTCTCGCGTACACGGACGAGGAGTGGCGGTTCGGGCGCCGCCGCGAAAAGGGCTTTCTCACCCCGTCGGGCAAAATCGAGTTCGTGTCCAGCCTGCTCGTCTCGGCCGGACGACCCGTCGAGCCGTGGCTCGCGCCCCCGCCTGCCGAAAACGACACATTTCCGTTTCACCTCGTGACGCACAAGCTGCCGTTCCACACGCAGTCCGCGACGGCCGAGAATCCGTATCTCGCGGCGATCCAGTCCCGGAACCCCGTGGTGATGAATCCCGAGACCGCGGCACGGCTCGGCGTCGAGACGGGCGAGCGCGTCGAGATCGAGTCGGTGCGCGGGGCGATCGTGACCGAGGTCCGCGTGTCGGCCGGGATCCGCGCCGACACGCTCGCGCTCGCGCATCACTTCGGACACACGGCCTACTCGAAAATCGCCGCCGGGCGCGGTGTCAGTGGTAGCGCCGTGATCTCCGACGGTACCGATCCGGCGGGCGGGAACCTCACCTTCAACGACACCCGCGTTCGAGTGAGAAAAGCGTGACGGGCGCGTGGGAAATGATCTTCGCCGTGCTCGTAGCCGTGCTGCTCCGCGCTCGCCTGCGCCTGCGCGGGATCCGCACGTTCCTCCTCGCGATGGCGATCTGGATCGCGATCGACGTCGCGCGCGGACAGTTTCCCGCTGGTTCGTTCGGCCTCGAAACGCTGGGGACGGCGCTGCTCGTGCGCGCGCTGCGCTTCGAATCGCTCGCCGGCGTCGCCGCGCGCGTGTTGCTGCTGCTGCTCGCCTTCGGCGCGCTGGCGGGATTCGCCCGGATCGGCCGGTGGGCGAAGCGGTGGCGGCGGGTCGCGGTTGCGGCGCTGCTGCTGGTCGTTGCCGGTTGTTCGGAACCCGATCCCGCGAACACGTACTTCGCGCCCGGAACGGGAGCGGATCCGTCGGCGCTGGTCCAGTTCTCGTTCGACGATCCCTCGCGGCCGGCGCCGCATCCCGTGATCCCGGTCGCGCAGCGGAGCAACGACACGTGCCTCGCCTGTCACGCGCAGAGGGTGGCCGCGACCGAGCGGCCGCTCGCACGCAAGGGGGTTCACGAAGTGCACGCGCGCGTCGTCGGCGTCGCACAGGAATGCCGGGCGTGTCACGGGTCGGCCGGTCGAGCGGGCTTTCCCGGAGAACGGCCCGGAGAGCTCACGCGTCGCGAAGCCAGCGAGGCCTGTGCGCGCTGCCACACCGAAGGTGGTGCCCCGTTCTGGCGACGGGTGGTTCGATGAGTGATTCCCCGGCCACGCGGCAACTCGGCTTTCTGCTCGACACCACCCGCTGCATCGGTTGCCACGCCTGTCGCATCGCCTGCCAGGTGCACAACGAGACGACACCCGACGTCGCGTGGCGGCGCGTGTCGAGCCACGAGCGCGGGCACTTTCCGGACGTTCTTCAGCACAATCTGTCGATCGCCTGCAATCACTGCGAGCGCCCGGCGTGCCTTGCCGTTTGTCCGGTCGAGGCGATCGCCAAAGACGTACGCGACGGTGTCGTGCGAATCGAGTCCGCAGCCTGCAACGGATGCGGCCGCTGCATGGCCGCCTGTCCGTACGGTGCGCCACAGCGGAGCCTCGAAACCGGCACCGTGAGCAAGTGCGATCTGTGCAGCGACCGGCGCGCGCAGGGCCTCGCCCCGGTTTGCGTCGAGACCTGCGTCGGCGGCGCACTGCGATACGGTCCGCTCGACTCCTTCGAGCCACTGGCCGGCGGTCGTACGCTCCATCGTGCGATCGACGGATTCCCCGATCCCGCCTGGACTCGGCCATCGATTCGGTTTCTGTGCGATCGGGAAGGAGAGGGCGACCCCGCGTGATCCGGCGTCTCGTACGGTGTGTACTCGCGTGTTTCGGCGCCCTCGCGCTCGCGGGTTTCGCGGCGTTCGTCGTCTGGCAGTACTCGGATCGCTCCCCGGTGCGCCGCTTCTTCGCCGGCGCCGTCGTGCTCACGATGGACCCATCGGGCAGGATGGCCGAAGCGGTGGCGGTCGAAGACGGCCGCATCGTCGCGGTGGGCTCGAACGCGGAGATTCGCGCGCTCGCCGGTCCGGACGCCGTACTGGAGGATCTCGGCGGACGGACGCTGCTGCCCGGCTTCATCGATGCCCACGGGCACTTTCCGGGTACCGGCCTCGGTGAGATCGCGGCCGACCTCGGATCGCCCCCCGTGGGCGACGTGCGTGACGTCGAGGACGCGATTCGGCGGCTGCGCGCGAGGGCGGAAGAGACGTCGAAGGGCGATTGGGTCGTCGGCTTCGGCTACGACGATTTTGGTCTCGCCGAGCGCCGGCAATTCACGCGTGCCGATCTCGATCGCGTCGCGATCGATCGACCGGTCTTCGTCCTGCACATCAGCGGACACACCGGCGTCGTGAACTCGCTCGGTCTGCAACGTCTCGGCATCGACGCCACGACGCCCGATCCGCCGGGCGGAGTGATTCGCCGCGACCCGCGAACGGGCGAGCCCGACGGCCGGCTCGACGAAACGGCGGTCTACGACGCACGCCGTACGGCACTCGCGCTGTCGTTGCGGGCGGGGATTCGCGTGGCGCGCGCGGCCGCGCGCGATTCGGCGGCGCACGGCGTGACCACCGCGCAGGTCGGTCTCGCGGATCCGGCGATGTTCTCCGCGATGGCGCGGCTCGCCCGGTTCCGCCTCGTGCCGCTGCGGCTGATCGCCTGGCCGGACGAAACACTCGGCGAGGAGTTCGCGTCCGGAAAGCGGCAGAGCGCGGCCTTCGAGAACGAGCGCTTCGACGTCGGTGCCGTGAAGCTCGTTGCCGACGGTTCGATCTACATCCACACCGCGTATCTGCGAGCGCCCTACGCGACGCCGCCTCCGGACGGCGCGAACGAGCGCGGATCCCCGATTCACCGTCGCGACGAACTCGTGGCGCGCGTGAAGCGATTTCACGCGGCCGGTCTGCAGGTCGCGATTCACGGCAACGGCGACGCGGCGATCGACGACATCCTCGCCGCCTTCGATGCCGCGCAGGCGGCGGCGCCGCGCGGCGACCCGCGATTCGTCGTCGTGCACGCGCAGATGGCGCAGCCCGATCAACTCGAACGAATGGTGGCGCTCGGAGTGACGCCCACCTTTCACGTCCCGCACACTTTTTTCTTCGCCGATCGACACCGCGACGTGTTTCTCGGGCCCGAACGCACGGCGCGCATCAGCCCACTTCGCTCCGCGCGGGATCGCGGCCTGCGTTTCAGCGTGCACAGCGATGCGCCGGTCTTTCCGATCGATCCGCTGATGGCGGTCTGGTGCGCGGTGAACCGTGTCTCTGCCGCGGGAGTCGACGTCGGTCCGGAAGAGAGGATCACGCCGTACGAGGCGCTGCGCGCGGTCACCATCGACGCGGCGTGGCAGGTCTTCCACGAGGGCGATCGCGGCTCGATCGAAGTCGGCAAGTACGCGGACCTCGTCGTACTCGAGCAGAACCCGCTCGAGCATCCCCGCACGATTCGGGAGATCCGGGTGCGCGAAACCATCGTCGGAGGACGGACGATCTTTCGCGCTGGCGAATGAGCGCTGGCGCGCGCCGTCGCTGGTTCGAGCCCGGATGCATCCATCGTGAGTACCGGGGCGAGCGCCCGCGAGGTCGAAGGACAGCCGTCCGGGTTGCCGATCGCGTTCGGGTCGTCGAACGCGGGGGCTGGATTTTCGGGTTCGTCGCGGCACTCTCCGCCGGAGCCCGGAGGATCCGAGATGCCGATTTACGAATATGCCTGCAAGAAGTGCGATCACCGATTCGAAGAGCTGGTGTCTTCGCACGCGAGTCCGGCCCCGAAGTGCCCGTCCTGCGCTTCGCGAGCGGTCGAGAAGCTGCTTTCCGCGTTCGCCGTCGGGCGCACCTCGCCCGCGCTCGCGCCCTGCGGCGCGGCGCCCGCGTCCGAAGCGTGCGGCCCCTGTGGAGGCGGCGGCATGGGCGGGTGCGGGTTCGGCGCCGACTGACGGCGCGCCGGTGATGTCGTTCGGCGCGGGCGATCGTGCCGGCGATTTGCACGTTGCCGGGATTCTCGAGCACAGGGTCGCCTGAAATCTGAACCACGCGTGCGCGGCAGGCGCCATCGAGCGCCACGCTGCTTCCTGTCTCGCCGCGGCCTTCCGGCCGCGGCTGCGCGTGACTTCCGCTCCGCGTGGCCCTCGATGGCGCTGCGTCACGTTGTTTCCGGCAACGTGTCAGCGCTCCGCGTCCGGTCCCTCGTAGACGCAGCCCGAGGTGCAGGTTTCGCGTACCACGATCCGGCACAGCGACGGCAGCCGCGGTTTCAGTCGATCCCAGATCCAGCGGGCGAGGTGTTCGCTGGTCGGATTCGAAAGGCCCTCGATCTCGTTGAGCAGGCGGTGATCGAGCCGTTCGTGCAACGGCTCGAACGCGGCCCCGATCTCGGCGAAATCGATCACCCAGCCCGTGCGCGCGTCGACCGGGCCGCGAACGTGAATCTCGATTCGATACGAATGGCCGTGCAGGCGTTCGCATTTGTGGCCGGGCGGGACGTGGGGAAGCCGGTGCGCGGCCTCGAACCCGAACTCCTTGTAGATCTCCATCTCGGATTCCTCGTGGCTGCGAACGTCGGGCGGGCGCCGCTGCGCGACACCGATCCGGTCATTGCGTCGTGTCGAGATACTCGGTCGCCATCGTCGAGAGTACCGCCGCGAAGAACGGAACCAGCGGTCGCTGCGAGGCGATTTCCGGCCGCCCGATCGGCCAGCCGAGGTAGCTGAGCCCGCGCGCCATCAGAAAGGTGGGCATCAGTTCGAGCTGCCAGTCGGGAAACGCGCGCACCGAGCGGTAGCCGGCGAGAAACGCGTCGAGCGCAACCTCGAACCCGCCGCTCAGTCGCAGCGTGAAGAGCGAGGTGGCGACTTCGAAGCCGAACCAGCTCCAGCCGCAGTCGTCGAAGTCGATCACGCGTAGCGCGCGACCGTCGGCGACGAGACGCCCAGCGACTGCGCCAGCCGCTGCTGGT
>CAZDHU010000223.1:0-9303 GCA_964505355.1 uncultured Myxococcaceae bacterium
TCACGTCCGACTCGAGCTCGAGCAGGCCTTTCTCGACCAGCTGCATCGCCGCGGTGGCCGTGAAGAGCTTCGACACGGAGGCGACACGAAAGAGTGTCGTCGCGGGATCGACGGGGCGTCCCGTTTCGCGGTCGGCGACGCCGTATCCCTTCGCGAAAAAGACCCGACCGTCTTTCACCGCGACCACCACCGCGCCCGGCAGATGCCGTTCGGGCAGCAGCCCCGCGAGCAGGCCGTCGACGAACACGCCGAACTCGGCCGCGTCGTGCGGGCCCCGGCGTCCGGTCGCACTCTCTCCGGCCGCTTCTCTCGCCGCGCCGAAACTCGTCGCGATCGACAACAGCGCCGCGCTCGAGATCTGCGCGACGCTGCGCCACCACGCCGAACCAGCCCGTTGCGAGACCCCGTGCGCGCCGGCGCGCCGAACATCGATCGCTTGCATCGAATCGCTCCCGAACGAGGGCGCGGCCAGTCTATCACGCAGCCCGGCTCGATCGGCGTACGACGACGGACATTCGAGAGGTCGCAGGGTACGGTTCGTCGTCATGAGCGACGTCGATCGAGAACCGCATGAGCGAGGAGAACCCGTCGCGCACCCCGGCGAGTTTCGCGCGCTTCGAATCGGCGGAATCGAGGTCTCGCCGCCCGTCGTGCTGGCGCCGATGGCCGGCATCACGAACGCGCCGTTCCGAGCTCTCTGCCGGCGCTTCGGCGCCGGCCTCTACGTGAGCGAAATGATCACGGCGCGTGCCCTCGTCGAAGGCAACGCGAAGACGCGCCGACTCGCGGAGTTCGCGCCGGACGAGTCTCCGCGCAGTTTGCAGCTGTACGGCGTCGATCCTCGCACGGTCGGCGAGGCCGTCGCCTTTCTGGTCGGCGAAGGCCGCGTCGACCACATCGACATGAACTTCGGCTGCCCGGTTCCGAAGGTGACGCGCCGCGGGGGCGGGGCCGCAATCCCCGTCAAGCCGAATCTGCTGCGCGCGATCATCGCGGCGGCGGTCGCGCGCTCCGGTTCGATTCCCGTCACGATCAAGTTTCGCATCGGGATCGACGACCGAATCGTCACCTTTCTCGAAACCGGGCGCATCGCACAGGAAGAGGGCTGCAGCGCGGTGGCGCTGCACGCTCGCACCGCCGCGCAGCTCTACGACGGCGAAGCGCGCTGGGAAGCGATCGCCGCGCTGAAGCAGGCCGTGCGACACGTTCCCGTGCTCGGCAACGGCGACATCTGGGAAGCCTCCGACGCGCTGCGCATGATGCGATCGACCGGTTGCGACGGCGTGGTGGTCGGTCGCGGCTGCCTCGGACGCCCCTGGTTGTTTCGCGATCTCGCGGACGCGTTCGCCGGCCGCCCGCACGTCGATCCGCCTCGCCTCGGTGCGGTCGCCGATCTGATGAACGAACACGCACGGCGCCTCGCCGACTGGTTCGGTGAACCGATCGGCGTCCGCATGTTCCGAAAGCACGCGACCTGGTACACGAAAGGGTTCGCGCATTCGACGCGACTTCGCGATCGGCTGATTCGCGTTCGAACGCTGGACGAGTTGCACGCGATTCTCGCGACGGTGGATCGCGACGATCCGTTCCCGCTCACGGCGTCGAGGATTCCGCGCGGCAAGCGGGGCGGAACGCAGCGCGTCGCCCTGCCCGCCGGCTACCTCGACGATCTCGCGGACGCGACGCCGCCGGGGGCGGAGGCCGAGCAAGACGGCGACGGAGGCTGACCGGATTGCCGGCAGCAACGTGACGCAGCACCTCGTGGATTCCATTTCCGGCAACCCTGTGAGAGTTTGCGCGGACCGCCCCGCGCAGCGCGCGTCAGCGTGCCGTCCGCCAGCGGTCCGGCTCGACCCGAACCACGCGCCCGGCGCGCTCGAGCCGGGCGAGATGCATCGACATGCTGCGCGCCTCGACCGGCTCGGCGAAGGGCACGGGATCCTGCGGCCGGTACACGAAACGGTGTCGCGCGATCTCGTCGAGTGAGTGCGGCTCGTGCAGCCATTCCAGCAGTCGTCGCTCGCGATCTTCGATCACGGCGGCATGCCGATCCAGTCTCTCGACGAACGCGTCGTGTCCGTCGACCACGCCGACGTGGTGGAAGGTGACGTAGTGGCGCGCGGCGATCGCGCGCACCCGCCGGATCGACGCCTCGAACGCTTCGAGATCACTCGACGCGTCGCCGTAGTAGGGTCCGAAGCTCGAGAGATCGATGTCGCCGGTGAAGAGCACGTCGTCGGGCTCGACGTGGAACAGACAGTGCCCGCCGGTGTGCCCCGGCGCATGAATCGCGCGCACCGTCACGCCACCGCCGAGATCGAAGAGCGCACCGTCGTCGAACGCGATCGCGTCGGGTCGTGGCCGGTAATGAAACTGATCGACCACGACCGTTCGAAACGGCTGCTCGATCTGCGGCGGAAAGCCGTAGAGCGCCATCAGCGAATCGAGCGAACGCATGCCGTTTCGATCGCGTGCGTGCACGTGAAGCGGCACGTCGGGAAAGAGCGCACATCCCGCCACGTGATCTTCGTGACAATGAGAGAGCAGCATGCGGTCCACGCGGCCAAACGCCGCTCCGCGGGCGACGACGCCGAGCGACGGATCGATCAGAACCGTTTCCTCGCTGCCCTGCACGAGCACCGAGTTGCCGTGTGGATAGCGGCCGTTTCGCTCGCCGAAGAGCACACGGGTGGCGTGGCCGAGCGCGCGGGATTCGAGCGGCGGGCCGGGGCTCCCGAACATCGACGATGCTCCTCTCTGCCTGCGGCGGGTCGTGGGGCGCTCCCCGGACTCCGGCGGACCATCCTGCGATCGACGCGGCGATCGTCTTTCCGCGCGGTACGATCGTCTCGAGCACGCGCCCGAACGAGAGAGGTACCCCATGCCCACGACCGTCGAAACCACGCCGGCCGGCGCCACCGCCGTCGATCGGATCCCCGGCATCGTTGCCGATCTTCGTGAGACCTTCGCGCGCGGGCACACGCGATCCGTCGACTGGAGGCGCGAACAGCTCGAGCGGATGATCGCGCTGATCGACGCACATTCGGACGAGCTCCTCGCCGCGCTGGCGGCCGATCTCGGCAAACCCGAACTCGAAGCGCGACTCGCCGATCTCTCGATCGTCCGCACGGAAGCAGCCGTGGCGAAGAAGCAACTGGCGCACTGGATGCGTCCCGAGAAGGTGCGAACCCCGCTCGAGGTTCAGCCCGCGTCCAGCCGCATCGTACGCGAGCCGCTCGGCGTCGTTCTGATCATCGCCCCCTGGAACTACCCCGTTCAGCTCCTGCTCTCGCCGCTGGTCGGCGCCATCGCCGCCGGCAATTGCGTCGTGCTGAAGCCGTCGGAAGTCGCCGCGCACACCTCGGCCCTGCTCGCGCGGTTGATCCCCCGGTATCTCGACACCGACGCCATCGCGACCCTCGAAGGCGGCGTCGACGAGACGACGGCGATCCTGCGCGAGCGATTCGATCACATCTTCTACACCGGCAATGGCACGGTCGCGCGCGTGGTGATGGCGGCCGCGGCGAAGCATCTGACGCCGGTCACGCTCGAGCTCGGCGGCAAGAGTCCCTGCATCGTCGACCGCGACGTCGATCTCGAGGTCGCCGCGCGGCGAATCGTCTGGGGCAAGTTTCTGAACGCCGGTCAGACCTGCATCGCTCCCGACTACGTGCTGGTACACGAGTCGCGAGAAGACGAGCTGCTGGCCGCGATGAAGAGGACATTGCACGAGTTCTATGGCGACGACCCGAAGCGGTCGCCGGACTACGCCCGCATCGTGAACGAGCGACACCACCGGCGTCTCGCGGTGCTGCTGAAGGACGGCGATCTCGTCGCCGGCGGCGACGCCGACGAGGCCACGCGTTACATCGCGCCGACCCTCCTGCGCAACGTGAAACCGGACGCACCGGTGATGAGCGATGAAATCTTCGGCCCGATTCTTCCGGTGCTGCGGGTACGCGACATGGACGAGGCGATCCGGTTCGTGAACGGACGCGAGAAGCCGCTCGCGCTCTACGTCTTCACGCGCGATGCCGCGACCGAAGAGGCCGTGGTCTCGCAAACCAGTTCCGGCGGCGTCTGCGTGAATGCCACGATCTGGCATCTCGCCAACCCCGGGCTCCCCTTCGGCGGCGTCGGTCCGTCCGGCATGGGGGCCTACCACGGCCGGCACACCTTCGAACTGTTCAGTCACCACAAGAGCGTGCTCTCGAAATCGACGCGACTCGACCCGCGCATGGCGTATCCCCCGTACACGAACTTCAAGATGAATCTGCTGAAGCGGCTGGTCTGAGGGGCCGGAGTCGCCTCGACCGGGTCTCCTGCTCGGCCGCCGAGCCTGCGGAGTTTCGCGCCACGCGTCCGATCGATCACGCACGCGCCACGCGTCCGATCGATCACGCACGCGCTGCGCGCCGAACGAGCGCGTGACGCGAATCTTCGCGATGTATGATGTTCGAAACCGTTCCGCAGGAGGCGTCGCGTCATGAAACATCCCTTCCGCTTCGGCGTGCAGGTCTCGAAGCTGTCTCACGACCGGTGGGCCGAGCGCGCCCGACGCATCGAATCCCTCGGCTACTCGACGCTCTTTTTTCCCGATCACTTCGGCCCGCAGTGGGATCCCATGACGGGCCTCGCAGCGGTCGCCGCGGTCACGACGACGCTTCGCGTCGGCTCGCTGGTCTACGACGTCGATTACCGACATCCCGTCGTGTACGCGAAAGCGGCGGCCACGTTGCATCTGCTCTCCGGCGGCCGACACGAGTTCGGGCTCGGCGCGGGCTGGATGGAGTCGGACTACGTCGAAGCAGGCCTTTCGTACGACCGGCCGGGCGTTCGCATCGAACGTCTCGAGGAGGCACTCGAAATCTGCCGCAGCATGTGGACGAAGGAGAAGACGAGCTTCACCGGCAAGCATTACCACGTGCGCGAGATCGCGCAGGCGGCACCGCTGCCGGCGGGCGTGCAGCCGAAGGTTCTGGTGGGCGGCGGCGGCAAACGCGTGCTTTCGCTCGCGGGGCGCGTGGCCGACATCGTCGGCATCAATCCCGCGATGGTCGAAGGCCGGATCACACCGCAAACCGTGCAGGATCTTTCGGCCGATCGCGTACGCGAGAAGATCGGCTGGGTGCGCGAGGCAGCGGCGCGCGCCGGCCGCGACGATGCGGCGATCGAATGGAACTCGCTGGTCTTCGTCGTGGGCATCACCGATCAACCCGCCGGCCTTCGGGCCGCGATCGCGAAGCAAACCGGCATGAGCGAATCGGACGTCGCCACCTGCGCCGCGTTTCTCACCGGATCGGCGAACGAAATCTGCGACCGACTGGAAAAGCGACGCGAAGAAACCGGCATCCACTACGTCGTGATCCAGGGCACGCACGAGATCGTCGAACGATTCGCCGCCGAGGTCGTGTCGAGGCTCGCGGGGCGGTGAGCCGGCGCCCGGCGCCGAGGCGGATCACCGCGACGAGTCGGCGGTTTCCGCGTCGCCTCGCCCGCGACGATGCACCGGCGCGCTCGTCGTGACTCGCGAGTCCGCGACCGACCCGATCGAGTTCGAAACCGAGGTCGCCATCGTCGGCGCCGGACCGACCGGAACGATGCTGGCGAATCTGCTCGGAACGCACGGCGTCCGAACGCTCTTGCTCGAATGCGAACCCGACCCGACTGCTCGCCGCCGCGGGGTGGCGATCGACGTGGGCGGACTGCGCGCGATGCAGGCGGCGGGGCTGTACGAGGCACTCGCTCCGGAACTGGTGCTCGGATTCGACGCCGGTTGGACCGATGCGCGGGGACGAGAACTTTTCACGATTCATCTCGGTGCGGGACGACTCGGGCATCCCGAACTGTCGAGTTGCGATCAGCGGGCCCTCGAACGCGTGCTCGCCGAAGGCCTCGAACGTTTTCCGCACGTCGTGGTGCGCCGCGGACACGCGGTGACCGGCGCGGAGCCGGAAGGCCGCGTGGTTCGACTCGAAGGCGAGCGAGCAGCGACGAACGACGGAGCACCGGCGCGCCCGTTCACGGTCCGCGCCGCGTGGGTCGTCGCCTGCGACGGAGCCGATTCCTTCCTGCGGCGGCGGTTCGATCTCCTCGCCCCGCGCGACGAGAACACCGAACGCTGGCTGGTGATCGACGCCGTCGATCCGCATCTCGCCGACACTCTGACGTGTCACTTCTTCTGCAATCCCGCCCGTCCGGGGATGACGCTTCGTCTGCAGCACGGCCGACGACGCTGGCAGTGGCGTCTGCTGGCCGGGGAATCGGATGCTGAAATGCTCGAGGAGTCGACGCTTCGCCGTCTGCTCTCGCCGTGGACGCGCTCCGACGCGCTCGTGATCGAGCATCGCCGGGTTCATCACTCGACGACCGCGGTGGCGACCCGCTGGCGACGAGACCGCGTGCTGCTCGCGGGAGACGCGGCTCACGTTCTGCCCGCGTTCGTCGGCCGCGGTCTCTCGGCCGGCCTGCAGGATGCGTTCGATCTCGCGTGGCGGCTCGCGCTGGTGGTGCAGGGCCGCGCGCACGAAGGCCTGCTCGACGCGTTCGAGGTCGAGCGCCGGCGCGCCATCTCGCGCTCGATTCGGGCCGCGAAGCACCATCTCGACGTGATGCAGTCGACGCACCGTCCGCTCGCCGCGATTCGAGATGCCGTCTTCGCGCTGCTGCGGCGATCGCCGTCTGCCCTCGCCTTCGTGCAGCGACGCGCGCGGCGCGCGCTGCGGCCGCCGCGACTTCGCGGCGGAACGTTCGTCGCGCGCGCGGACGCAGCGAGTCGTCGCGCCGCCGTTCGGCGCTCCTGTCGCGCGGGCGCGGCGTTGCTGCAACCGCGCGTTCGCCGCGCGGACGGAAGCGAGTGTCTGCTCGACGAGGTGCTGCACGCGGGGTTCGCCGTACTCGGCATCGGCATCGAGCCGTCGAGTGCGCTCGACGAGAAGACGCATGCCTTCTGGAGCGAACTCGGCGCGCGCTTCGTCTGCGTCGTTCCCCCGGGCGAGGCGCCTCACGGAACACGGGTTCAGGACGTCGAAGGCGCGTTCGATCGCTGGCTCGGTGGACGCCGCGAGGTGCTGCTGATGGTGAGGCCCGATCGCGTGGTCGCCGTCGACACCACACCGGAGCAAGCGGAGCAGGACACCGCGGCGTTCCGGCGGTTGCTGGACGCCCGGCCCGGATGATTCACGAGCGCGCGACGGCCTCTCCCGTCGCCGTGCCGTCCAGCACTTCTTCCGCCAGGAACCGGATCACCGCGGGATCGCTCGAACCCACCAGCAGCGTCGTCACCGGGCTCGCCTGCCAGGCGGCGAGGCGCCCGCGAATGCGCGCCTTCGGACCCAGCAACGAGGTCTCGTCGACCAGATCGTCGGGCACGGCGGCGATCGCTTCCGCCCGCCGTCCGGCGAGAAACAGCTCTTGCACGCGCCGGCCTTCGGTTCCGAAACCAAATCGCGTCACCAGTTCGAGATGAAAGTTTCGACTCTTCGCGCCCATGCCGCCGATGTAGAGCGCGATGAAGGGTTTCACGGCGGCGATCGCGGCACCGACGTCGTCGTGAATCACGCAGTTCACGGTTGCCGCGATCTCGAATCCCGGTTTCGCGTCGCGCAGCGACTCTTCGTACACGTGCCGTCGATACGGTGAGTAGAAGATCGGGAGCCAGCCGTCGGCGATCTCGGTCGCCAGCGCGACGTTCTTCGGCCCCTCGGCGCCGAGATAGATCGGCAACCGTGGCCGAAGCGGATGCACGATCAGCCCGAGGGGCTTCCCGAGTCCGGCACCGCCCGGAAACGGAAGCGCGTAGTGCTCGCCCGAGAACGTGACGGGCGCTTCGCGTGCCAGCATCTGGCGCAACAGCGCGACGAACTCGCGGGTTCGCGCGAGCGGCTTCGGGAAAGGTTGCCCGTACCAGCCTTCGACCACCTGCGGTCCGGAAACGCCGATGCCCAGAATCAGGCGTCCGTTCGAGAGATGATCGATCGTCGCCGCCGTCATCGCGACACAGGCCGGTGTACGGGCCGAGATCTGCATCACCGCAGTGCCGAGTTTGATGCGGCTGGTGTGTGCTCCGATCCAGCACAGCGGCGAGAAGACGTCCGAGCCGTAGGCCTCCGCCGTCCAGACCGAGTCGTAGCCGAGACGCTCCGCCTCGCGAACGAGGTCGATGTTCACGGACGGAACGCGCCCCGAATAGCCGAGCATCAGACCGAGCTTCATCTGCGTCTCGCTTCCCTCGTGGATGGGAAGGGACGAATAGCGACCCCGCCGAGCCCTGTCGCAGGGCGGAACGCCGCTTCATGGCGCGCGCACGACGGCGTGCGACGATGCACGAACGGCGACGCCGTCGTCGCGGCCGCGCGTGGGGCGCGCGGCCGCGCGCATTTGCCGGCGACACGACGAGGAGAGTCGAACGATGAACGAGCGTGAATCCGAGGCGACCTCCGCGCGCTCGACGGCCGGCGCGACGCCTTCCGGCGCGTGTCTGCTTTGTGATCGCCGGCCGCCCGCCGAGCGGCTGCTCCGGATCGAGTCCGTCCGCCCGTACGTGGCCGAGTGGATCGCGCGGCGACACTCCGACCGGTGGCCGGGCGACGGCTGGATCGGCTGGGACTGCCTGCAGGAAGCCATGCTTTCCTGCGAGGTCGAACGCCTCGAAGAAGAACGCGGCGAGCTCTCGGCCGTCGAAACCGAGGTGGCGCGCCGCGCGACCGACCACGATGCCATCGCGCGGGACGTGACCGCCGAGTTCGATCGTCGCATTTCGTTTCCGCAGCGTGCGGCGGATCGGCTCGCGACGTGGGGTGGTTCGTGGACGTTCGTCTTCGGATTTTTGATCGTTCTCGGCGGCTGGATCGCGCTCAATGCGGTGAAACCGGCCGCCGAGACCTTCGATCCCTATCCATTCATCCTGCTCAACCTCGTCCTCTCCTGCATCGCCGCCCTGCAGGCTCCGGTGATCCTGATGTCGCAGAATCGACAGGCGGCGCGCGACCGCGTTCAGGCCGATCACGATTTCCGCGTCAACCTGAAGGCCGAGATCGAGATCGGTGCGCTGCACGAGAAGCTCGATCATCTCCTGCACCGCCAGTGGGAGAGCATGATCGAGCTCCAGGAATTGCAGCTCGATCTACTGCGACAGATCGGTCGCGACCTCGAGGGCACGAGGCGAACCGGGAGAGGTGCGTGATCGAACGGGATCCCGTTCGCCGGCCCGTCCACGCCCCGCCAGCACTCGCTGCGGGCGAAGGGCACGGCGAAGCGATTCCGGCGCGCGGCGTCCGTGGCCGATTTCCGGCGGATGACGTT
>CAZDHU010000224.1:0-6154 GCA_964505355.1 uncultured Myxococcaceae bacterium
TCCAGCACGTATCGGGACGCGATCGCGTTCGTGATTCTGATCGCGATTCTGCTCTACCGGCCGACCGGACTCTTCGGCACCGCGACGGCGGAGAAGGTGTGAGCGCTTCGCGGGACGAAACGATCGCCGCCGCGCGGTCGCACCGCGCCGGCGTCGTCGCGCTGATCGGCGTGCTGATCGCCGCCGATCTCTTGCTGCCGCGCGTGCTCAATCCCTACTACCTGACGATTCTCGTGCGGATCGGCGTCGCGGTGCTGGCCGCCGTGTCGTTGCAACTGGTCAACGGATTCACCGGACAGTTCTCGATCGGTCACGCGGGGTTCATGGCGGTCGGCGCGTACGTGTCGGCCGCCTTCAGCGTTCATCTCGGAGCGGGATGGCTCGACGCCTCGCGCGACGTCGTGCCCGAGATGCTGGCGCGCGCGCTCTACTTTCCGTTGCCGCTCGTCGCCGGCGGTCTCGTCGCGGCGCTCGCCGGGCTCGCCGTCGGTGTGCCGGCGCTGCGACTTCGCGGGGACTATCTCGCGATCGCGACGCTCGGCTTCGGCGAGATCATCCGGATCGCGATTCTCAACATCGACGCCGTCGGCGGCGCGCGGGGGTTTTCGCTCGCCGTGCCGGGCAGCGTCGATCTGCGATTCGAAGGGCCCGGAGCGGTCTTCGGAGTCGTCGTGCTCTCGACCGCGGTGATCGCGCGGCTCGCCTACGCCACCGGCGGCCTCGCCTTTCGCGCCGTGCGCGAAGACGAAACCGCGGCCGAAGCGATGGGCATTCCGACCACGCGCGTCAAGGTCGAGGCCTTCGTCGTGTCGAGCTTCTTCGCCGGCGTGGCCGGCGCACTCTTCGCGCACGCCGAGGGATACGTCCACACCAACAGCTTCATGTTCGTGCGTTCGTTCGAGATCGTCGCCTTCGTCGTTCTCGGCGGGCTCGGCTCGCTGACCGGCGCGGCGCTCGCGGCCTGCGTGCTGACGATGGCGCCGGAGCTGCTGCGCGGTCTCGGCGAGTGGCGGATGATCCTCTACGCGCTGCTCATCATCGTCACCATGCTGCTGCGACCGCAGGGGTTGATGGGTTCGCGCGAGCTGCACTGGCCACGCGCGTGGAAACGGGCCGCGCGATGACACCGGCCGTTTCTCCGCTGCTCGAAGTTCGCGGCCTCACCGTTCGGTTCGGCGGGCTGACCGCCGTCTCGGAACTCGATTTCGTGCTCGAAGCCGGGCAGCTCGCCGCGATCATCGGGCCGAACGGCGCGGGCAAGACGACGGCCTTCAACGTGATCACCGGCGTCTACGCACCGACCGAAGGCAGCGTGCGCTTCGCCGGCGCCGAGATCGGCGGGCGGCGTCCGAGCGTCGTCTGCGCACGCGGCATCGCGCGCACCTTTCAGAACATCCGGCTCTTTCGTTCGCTCACCGCACTCGAAAACGTGCGCGTCGCGATCGCGGGCGGCCGGCGCTCGGGGCTCTCCGACGTCTGGCGCGGGCCGGCCTGGCGAAGTCGCGAGCACGCGATCGCGGACGAAGCGAACGCGCTGCTCGCGCGTCTCGGACTCGAGCGGTTCGCGGATGCGCGGGCCGATGCGCTGCCCTACGGCGAACAGCGCCGGCTCGAGATCGCACGCGCGCTCGCGACCCGGCCGCGGTTGCTGCTGCTCGACGAACCGGCCGCCGGCATGAACCCCGCGGAGAAGGACGAGCTGCGCGAGCTGATCGCGCAGTTGCGCGAGGCGTTCGGTCTGACCATCGTGTTGATCGACCACGACATCCCGTTCGTGATGAACCTGTGCCAGCGCGTCACCGTGCTCGATCACGGGGAAAAGATCGCCGAGGGATCGCCTGCCGACGTGCAGCGAGATCCGTGCGTGATCGAGGCCTACCTCGGCGTCGACGAGGCCACGCGATGAGCGCAACGCTCGGGGTTCGCGATCTCACGGTGTCCTACGGCGCGGTGCGCGCGCTGCGCGGCGTCGCGTTCGAGGTGCGTGCCGGCGAAATCGTCACGCTGATCGGTTCGAACGGGGCCGGAAAATCGACGCTGCTGCGCACGATCAGCGGGCTGCAGGAGCCGCTTTCCGGCGAAGTGCTCTTCGACGGAGTGAACCTCGCGGGCGAACGCCCCGACCGCATCGTCGCGCGGGGTCTCGTCCACGTGCCCGAAGGCCGGCGCATCTTCGCCAACCTGAGCGTGCGCGAGAACCTGCAGATGGGTGCATATCTGCGGCCTGCCAGCGAAGCGGCCAATCTGGCGCGCGTGCTCGATCTGTTTCCGCATCTCGCGACGCGGCTCCGTCAGGCAGCCGGAACGCTTTCGGGCGGCGAGCAACAGATGCTGGCGATCGGCCGCGCGCTGATGGCCGAGCCGCGTGTGTTGTTGCTCGACGAACCGTCGCTCGGCCTCGCGCCACTGCTGGTCCGCCAGATCTTCGAGATCGTGCAGGCGATCAACGCACAGGGCACGACGATCGTGCTGGTCGAACAGAATGCACGTCAGGCACTGCGCGTGGCACATCGCGCGTACGTGCTCGAATCGGGCGAGGTGACGCTCGACGGACCGGCCGCGACGCTCGCCGGCGATCCGCGGATCCGCGAGGCCTATCTCGGCGGTTGAGCGCTCCGACACGTTCGGCTCGCGCGCCGGCTTCTGCTCGTGCTCGCGGCGCGGGGAGCTGACGCGGCCGAGGGCGTGTCTCGATCGGATGGCAACGGGACGACGCGGGCGGAACGATCGGCGGACGCGTCAGTTCAGCGGCCCGAAGGTTTCCCAGATCTCCTGCCAGCGTTCTTCCGCCGCGGCCGTCGCATCCTCGAACGAATGCCCGAAGGCCACGATCAGCTTGCCACTGCGCGGCCCGAGGCCCGGCGTGCGCACGATCACGACCCACGATCGCGATCCGTCGAGGTCGTTGGGATTGCGCAGGCTCTTGCCCTGCACCTGCGCGAGCCACGAGTCGGCTTCGGTTCGCGTCGTGATCATCGCGTTCGCGTCTCCTGCGGCATTCATCATCCTGCGCGTCCTGTGATGAGTGGCGCGAAGACGCCCGAAGTGGCGCCGGCCGGCCGTCGATAGCCGGGTCCGTGCGGCGCGCGAGCGAACCCGCGCGCTCGGCGCCGGCCGCTTCGGAGTTCGTTCGAGACCGCTCCCGCCCGCGGATATGCTGCCGGCGAGTTGCACTCGAAAGGAGCGAGATGATCCGCCGCGCGGAACGTTCGTCGGAGCCCCCTTGCGCGGGGCGAGAGCGCTGGCTCGATGCGCTCGCGCCCGCGATCGAAGATCGGGTGCGAGCGGCCGTCGAGCGCGAGGGACTGCCCGGCGTCTCGGTCGGCATCGTGCGACCGGCCGGGCTGGCCTTGCGCGTGCACGCGGGGTTCGCGCAACCAGCGGCCCGCCGCGCGCCGGACGACGACACGCTCTATCGCGTCGCTTCGGTGACCAAGACGCTGACCGCGACGGCGCTGGTCTGGTTGCGCGATCAGGGCCGGTTGCGGCTCGACGATCCCGTCCTCGTGCACCTGCCGGAGTTCGTTCGCGTGCGTGCGTTGCGCGGCCGCTGCGAAGACGTGACGCTCGCGCATCTGCTCTCGCATCGCGCGGGGCTGGAGAGCGAAGGCCCGTTCGTGCACTGGGACAGCGCGCGCTTCGCCTCGCGCGAGGCGCTGCTTCGCTCGCTGCCGGAAGCGGCGCTGGTGCTCGAACCCGGCCGCGCCGTGAAGTATTCGAATCTCGCGTTCGCACTGCTGGGTGAAGTCGTCGCGCGGGTCGCCGGCGAATCGTACGAGTCGTTCGTGACGCGCACGCTGCTGGTTCCGCTCGGCATGGATTCGAGCGTGTTCGTGCTCGACGAAGCGGCCCGCACGCGGCTCGCGACCGGACATCGGCCTGCACCGGACGCCGCGCCGTTCGCCCCCGGCGAGATCGCGGAGACGGGCGGCTTTGCGGCCGCCTTCGGACTCTCGACGTCGCTCGCCGATCTCGCGCGCTGGATCAGGCTGCAACTCGGCGCCGCCTCACCGCTGCACGGCGAAGCGGCACGCCCGCTCGCCGCCGAAAAATGCGAGACGTCCTTCGTCCTCTCGCCTCGCTCGCTCGAGGAAATGCACCGGCCGCTCGTGATCGATCCCGACTGGCGGGACGCGCGCTGCCTCGGCTGGCAGGCGATGCGCGAGGGCGAGCACGTGTTCGTGGGGCACGGCGGCTCGATCCACGGCTTCGTCTGCTGGGCTCTCTTTCACCGTGCGACACGATGCGGTGTCATCGTGCTGACGAATCGGGGACGTCACGACCGCGCGCTCGCGCTCGCGTTCGAACTCGCGGCGCGCGTGGTCGGCGCGGCGTGCGCGGTGCAACCGGAAGCGGTGCCCGTCGCCGGCGCCGAGATGCCGGCCGATGCGCACGTCTTCGCCGGGCTCTATCGCATGCGTTTCGGCGGCTGTGTGCGTCTCGCCTGGCGAGACGGCGCGGTTCACGTCGAAGCGGTTCCCGGGGAACCGTTTCCGCTCCACGGCGGGCCGCTGGTACCGACCGGAGAACCGCGCGTGCTGCTCGCGACGTCCGGTCGCGCGGCCGGAGAGCAGGTTCGATTCGAGCCGGCCCGGGGTGCTGCGGAGCGCTTCGTCGTCGGCGGATTCACGTACGACCGCACGGGCGACTGAGGAAGGGTCGCGGTTCGGCAAGCCGACACCGAACTGCGTCGCACCACCTCGCCGATCAGGCGCTGCGGGTCGCGTCGCCCTTCGCGAGGTGCCCCACGCGCGGCGCCAGCACTTCGCGCATCGCCATCAACGCCGAGAGCGGACGCAGCATGACCGTGAACTCGTCGACCAGCCCGTCGGCGTTGAAACGCAGGTGATCGAGGCCTTCGATTTGTTTGCCGCCCACTTTCGCGCGAAAGACGAGCGCATGAGAGCGCTCGCCCGCGAGCTCGTCGACGTATTCGAACTCGTCGAAGATCTCGATCAGGTTCCAGAACAACTCGGCGACCGCCTCGCGCCCCGCGAAGGGCTTGAACGCCACCGGACTGAAGAGTTTCACCTCGGGCGCGAGGAACCCGACCATGGCCGCGTGATCTCTGCGCTCGACCGCCGCTCGAAAGGGATGCGTCATGCGGCCGACCCTAGAAAATCCGCGGCGGGCCCGGAAGGGGCGTCGCGCCGAGCGAATGCGTTCGCCGTCGGCACGGCGCCGCGCTGCGCGTGAGCCGGGCGCCCGACGCATCGCGTCTCCCGCTGCGATCCGCCGCCGAAACCGCCCCGGGACGTGCTAGAACGGCCCGACGAGGAGAACCCCATGCAACCGACGAGCGGCGGCGCACTGATCGCACGAGGGCTTCAGCAGGAGGGCGTCGACACCTTCTTCGGCATCATCGACGGCACCTATCTGCATCTCTTCGCGAACTGCGTCGAGCTCGGCATGCGGATGATTTCGCCGCGACACGAGTCGATCGCCGCGCACATGGCCGGCGCCTACGCGCGAATGACGGGCAGGCTCGGCGTGTGCATCGCCAGCAACGGGCCGGGCGTGGCCAACGTGCTCCCGGGCGTGGCGGTGGAGCAGGGCGAGGGCAACCGCGTCCTGCTGATCACGAGTTCGCGGCGCACGGGCATCACCTATCCCGATCGGGGTGGCGCGTACCAGTGTTTCGATCAGGTGCGCGTGATCGGCGGAATGGCGAAGTGGTCGCAAAGCGCACAATCCCACGAACGCATTCCCGAGCTGCTGCATCACGCCCTGCGTGCGTGCTGGACCGGGCGGCCGGGCGTGGTGCATCTCGACGTGCCGGAGAATCTGATCAACGGCGACGGTGCGGCGCTGCCCGTGCTGCCGCCGCAGCGCTACCGCCGGGTGACGCCGATCGAACCCGCCGACGAGGCGGTCGAGCGCGCGGCCGAACTGCTGGCGGGCGCGCGGCTGCCGATTCTCCACGCGGGCAGCGGCGTGCTGCACGCGCAGGCGAGCGATGCGCTGGCGCGGGTTGCGAATGCACTGCACGCACCCGTCACGACGTCGTGGGGGGCGCGCGGTGCGCTCTCCGAAACCTCGCCGCTGTCCTGGCCGATGGTGCACGTCGAGGCGTGCACCCATCTGCGCAACGAAGCCGATCTCGTGCTCTGCGTCGGTTCGGATCTGGGCGAAACGGACTGGTGGGGCAAGGCGC
>CAZDHU010000225.1:0-1574 GCA_964505355.1 uncultured Myxococcaceae bacterium
CGCGCCGTGTACTTCCAGGCGTTGCCGAGCAGGTTCTCCATCATCGTGCGAAGCAGCGTCGGGTCGCCCTGCGCCTGCAGTCCGTCGCCGATCCGCACGTCGACCGGGCGTCCGGGCGCGCTGCGCGCCAGCGAATCGAGCGTCTCGCGCGCGATCCGGCCGAGGTCGACCGGTGCGGCGACCAGTGGCTGCGTCGAGGTCCGCGCCAACGCGAGCGTTGCATCGATCATCCGTTCCATGCGCGCGCAACCAGTCAGGATGCGCTCCAGGTGATCGCGACCGGCCGGATCGAGTTTCGCCGCACAGTCGTCGCGCATCAGCTTCGCGTAGCCGTCGACGACGCGCAGCGGCGCGCGCAGGTCGTGCGAGATACCGTAGGCGAGAGCTTCGAGTTCGCGGGTGCGCCGCTCGAGCTTCTGCGCATGCCGGGACACGTCTTCGCGCAGCGACGAGTTCTCGTGCGAGCGCGCGCGCAGCGCGGCGATCTCCGCGTCGCGCGGGTCGAGTGCCAGCACCGCGGCCGGCGTTTCGGGGTCGGCCGGCTCGAGGCGGGCAAGCACCTCGATGCGCTCGCCGAAGCGGTTCACGATCGCCATCGATCGCCGAAGCGGATGCCGCTGGCGAAGTGCCTCGACGAACGCGCAGACCGCTTCAGCCTGGCCGGGCGCGAACAGCGCCTCGAGGGGGCAGCCTTCGAGCTCGGGCGCGCCGCGCTCGAACAGCTGTTCGGCCGCTGCGTTCAGACGCTGGACGCCCGGCGCATCGGGGGCGTCCTGCAGCACGAGCGTCGGCTCGGAGCTCGTCTCCATCGCGACGCGAGCGGCATCGTCTGCGAATGCGTTCGCCGCAAGGTCGAGGAGGCGCGTGACCCCGGCATAACCGGTGAAGGTGCCATCGGCGGCGAAGCGCGGCTGCCCCGACTCGCGGACGTCGACGCAGCGGCCGTCGGCGTCGAAGCGACGCAGGCTCAGGCCGTCGAAGCTGCGGCGATCCGCGATCGCGGTGTTGGCGGCGAGCCAGCGCGCGCCGTCGAGGGGCGTCGCGTGCTCGAACTGCGACTGCCCGAGCAGGCCGAGCCGCTTGCGCTGCGGCAGCGCAGGTTCGAACTCGACGCGCGTGAATCGCCCCCCGGGGTCGGTTTCCCAGTAGATGATCTCGCCCAGCGTGCGGATGGTCGCGAGTTGCCGGTCGCGATCTTCGATGATCGACGCCGCCGCGTCCACCAGAGTGCCGAGCCGCGCCAGCGCCGTCGCGATCGGTTCGAGGGCAGTCCGCTCGTAACCGGCCACGGGGCGCCGATATTCTCCGAGCGCGAGCCGCGACGCGTCGGCGGCCAGACGCGACAACTCGCGGCGCGTGCGCGACGATTCGCGCCAGGCGACGAACGCGGTGCCGGCGGCGACGAGCGCGCTGCAAGCCAGCAGCACGGTCGCCCAGAATGGCTGCGACCCGGGCAAGACGCCGACGCCCGCCGTCGATCGGGCCACGATCAGCAGTCCGAGGATCAGGATCGAGAACGCGGCAAGCAGGGCCGCAGCGAGTATCGAATCGGACCGGAACATTCCGGCCGGTCG
>CAZDHU010000226.1:0-4180 GCA_964505355.1 uncultured Myxococcaceae bacterium
CGGCCGGATTTTTCGCGCTCGGTCTCGCGAAGGCCGGCCGGCGGCCGGTGCTGCTGATCTGCACCTCCGGCACCGCGGCGGCGAACTATCTGCCGGCGGTGGTCGAGGCGTCGCTCGCACGCGTTCCGTTGATCGTTCTGACGGCGAATCGACCGCCCGAACTGCGCGACTGCGGTGCGCCGCAGACCATCGATCAAACGCGGCTCTACGGCAGCTTCGCGCGCTGGTTCGTCGAGCTTCCGATGCCCGAGCCGACGGCCGCGTCGCTGCGCCAGCTGCGCAGCGTGGCCGCGCGTGCGCTCGCGGCGGCGAGCGGCAGCCCGCCGGGCCCCGTTCATCTCGACGTGCCGTATCGCGAGCCGCTGGAGCCGATCGCGGTCGAGGCCGATCAGGCATCGCTGCGCGAGTTCGAGCGCGACGTCGCGGCGACCGGGCGAGCGGGCGCGCCGTTTTTCGAAGTGGTGCGTGCGCGGTCGAGCGCACCCGAACCGCACGCCCTCGACGCGATCGCCGGAGTCGTCGCGGCGACACAAAACGGTGTGATCCACTGCGGGCCACAGGATCGCGACCCGGAGCTGCCCGCAGCGCTCGCGCGATTGTCGCGTGCGACCGGCTGGCCGCTCTTCGCCGACGTGGCGTCGCAGGCGCGATCGCCCGTGCGCGACGAGCCGGTCGCGCTCGTCACCACGCACGACGCGTGGCTGCGCGAGCGCAGCGTCGCCGATGCGCTGTGCCCGTCGCTGGTGCTCGATTTCGGCGCGCCCGCGACGAGCCGTGCGACGCGCGAATGGATGACCCGCGCCGCGGGGCGCATCTGGCGCATCGATCCCGACGGGCGACTCGAAGATCCCGCGCTGACGGCCGAGCGGCTCGTCCACGCCGAGCCGACCGCGTTCGCGTTCGCGCTGGCGGAGGCCGTCGAGAAGCGCAACGGGTGTCGTGCGCCGGTCGAGGCGGCGCAGGCGGGATCGCTCGCGACCCGCTGTCGTGCGATCGAACGCAGCGTACGGCGCGCGCTCGACGCGTCGATCGCAGCGGAGTCCGCGCTCTTTGGCCCGCGCGTGGTGCGAGAGATCGCGGCGGCGCTGCCCGATGGCGCGGCGCTCTTTCTTTCGAACAGCCTCTCGATTCGCGAGGCGGATGCCTTTCTCGCCACCTCGCCCCCGGCCCTGCGGATCCTCTGCAACCGGGGCGCCAACGGAATCGACGGCATCACGTCGACGGCCCTCGGCGCCGCGGCGGCGCTCGACGTGCCGCTCGTGCTGCTCACCGGAGACCTCGCCTTCTTGCACGACGCGGGAGGTCTGCTGGCCGCCGCGCGACACGCGCTGCGCGCGACGATCGTGGTCTTGAACGACGACGGCGGCGGAATCTTCTCGCAGCTCGCGATTGCGCGCGTCGCCGATCCCGGCGACCTGCGAACACTCTTCACCACGCCGCACGGTCGCACGCTCGCGCACGCGACGGCGCTCGCCGGCGGCCGACACCGCGTGGTGTCGTCCGCCGGAGCGCTCGCGATCGCGCTCGCGGAGGCGATTCCCGCGGCCGGCCTCGAGGTGATCGAAGTGCCGATCGCCGGCGATGCGTCGCTCGCCCATCACCGCCGACTCTTCGAGGTGGCGGGCCGCGCGGCGCGCGAGGCGCTCGGGTGAGCGGGGCCGCGGAGCAGGCGAGCACGGTCGAGATCGCGCGCGCTGCGGCGACGCCGCCGCTGCACGTCGCGTGCGCGGGAGACGGCCCGCCGGTCGTGTTGCTCCACGGCTTCACGGGCTCTGTCGAGACGATGGCGGGCGTGCGCGACGGACTCGTCGATCGCTGGCGCACGCTGTCGGTCGATCTACCCGGGCACGGCCGATCGCACACGATTCACGACCCCGCGTCGTGCGCGATGGAGCCGACCTGCGACGCGCTCGGTCGTGTGCTCGACGTGCACGCGCTGCCTTCCGCCGCCTGGCTCGGGTACTCGATGGGCGGACGGATCGCGCTCGGCGTTGCCGTGCGGCATCCCGAACGCGTGCGACGGCTGGTGCTGGTGGGTGCGTCCGCGGGCCTCGCCGATCCCGCTGCCCGCGCAGCGCGACGCGCCGCTGACGACGCGCTGGCCCTGCGCATCGAACGAGAGGGGCTGCCCGCGTTCGTCGAACACTGGATGTCGCTCCCTCTCTTCGCCTCGCAGGCGCGGCTCGGTTCCGCTGCGCTCGCCGCGGCGCGTGCGCAGCGACTCGGCTGCGATCCGCGCGGGCTCGCCGCTTCGCTGCGCGGGATCGGAACCGGCGCTCAGCCGCCGCTGCACGCGCTGCTCGCCCGCGTTCGAATGCCGGTGCTGCTCGCGGTCGGCGAAGAGGACGCGAAGTTTCGCGGCATCGCCGGCGAACTCGCCGCGCGACTGCCGAACGCGCGCGTCGCGGTCATTACCGGCGCCGGGCACGCCGTTCATCTCGAAGCCCGCGAGGCGTTTCTCGACGTCGTGCGCTCGTTTCTCGCGGAAGAACCGGATTCGACTTCTCTCACCGACGACGCGCCGTCCGTGCGGCCGGCCTGAAAGGACACCGATGGATTCGATCCCCGCTCGCGACACTCACCCGGCCACCCGCCTGCCCGACTGGAAGTCCGTGCGCTCGTACGAGGACATCCGATTCGAAAAGGCCGAGGGGATGGTGAAGATCACGATCTGCCGGCCCGAGGTGCGCAACGCCTTTCGGCCGAAGACGCTCTTCGAACTGATCGATGCCTTCATGCGCGCGCGCGAAGACCACGAAGTCGGCGTCATTCTCTTCACCGGGGAGGGTCCCGATGCGTTCTGCTCGGGGGGCGATCAGCGCGTGCGCGGCGACGCCGGCTATGTCGGCGACGACGGCGTTCCGCGCCTCAACGCGCTCGATCTGCAGCGCGTGATTCGCTCGTTGCCCAAACCGGTGATCGCACTGGTGGCGGGGTACGCGATCGGCGGCGGCCACGTGCTGCACCTGATCTGCGATCTCACGATCGCGGCCGAAAACGCGCGCTTCGGGCAAACGGGGCCGCGGGTCGGCAGCTTCGACGCGGGCTTCGGCGCCTCCTATCTCGCACGCGTCGTCGGGCAGAAGAAGGCGCGCGAAATCTGGTATCTCTGCCGGCAGTACGATGCACACGCCGCCGAAGCGATGGGGCTGGTGAACGCGGTGGTTCCGCTCGACGAACTCGAAGCGACGGGAGTCGCCTGGGCGCGCGAGATGCTGCATCACAGTCCGCTCGCGATTCGCTGTCTGAAGGCGGCGTTCAACGCGGATTGCGACGGTCAGGCGGGCCTGCAAGAACTCGCGGGCGACGCCACGCTGCTCTTCTACATGACCGAAGAAGCGCAGGAAGGACGCAACGCGTTCGTCGAGAAGCGCAGGCCGGACTTCTCCCGCTTTCCGTGGCGGCCGTGAGCCTCGCGGACACCACACGACCCGCTGCGAACGGGGGCCCGACACCGGCGAGTGTCGGGCTGCCGGCGCCGGGCTCGGTGGGCGCGTGGTGGATGGCGCTGCGTCCCGCGACGCTGTCCGCGGCGGTTGCTCCGGTCGTGACCGGAACGGCGCTCGCCGCGCGGGCGCAGGCCGCGGACGCCGGGATCGCCGCGCTGTGTCTCGCCACCGCGATCGCGCTGCAGGGGACGGCGAATCTCGCCAACGACGTCTTCGATTTTTCGCGCGGTGCCGACGGCGCCGAGCGACTCGGACCGCCGCGGGCGGCCGCGCAGGGTCTCCTCACGCCGACACAGCTTCGTGTCGGGACGGCACTCGCCGCGCTGCTCTCCGCGTGCAGCGGACTCGGGCTGGTGGCGATCGGCGGCTGGCCGATCGCGCTGCTCGGCGCGCTCTCGATCGCCGCCGCGCTGGCCTACACGGGAGGGCCCGCGCCACTCGCGTATCACGGTCTCGGAGATCTCGCGACGTTCGTGTTCTTCGGTCCCGTCGCCGTGGTGGGAACGTGTTTCTTGCAGAGCGGCAACGCGCCGGCACTCGCGTTCGCCGCCGCGCTCCCCGTCGGAGCGCTGGTGACGGCGATCCTCGTCGTCAACAACCTGCGCGATCTCGGAACCGATCGACGCGCAGGCAAGCGCACTCTCGCGGTGCGGATCGGAGATCGCGCGACGCGCTTCTCGTACGCGACGCTGCTGGGAGTGGCGTTTGCCGTGCCGCTCCTGCTGGTGGCG
>CAZDHU010000227.1:0-54811 GCA_964505355.1 uncultured Myxococcaceae bacterium
AGACGCAAGAGCAGGCTGCGAGCCAGCTCCGTGTCAATCGTCCGTCGGACGACCCGGTTGCGACGCGAACCTCGCAGTTGCTGAAGTCGGCGATCGGGGCGACGGAGCAGTATCGGCGCAACATCACGCAGGCGCGAGGCCGTGCCGGCGCCATCGAGAACGCACTCGCCGACACGAACGATCTCCTGCTGCGCGCGCGAGAGCTGACGATGGCCGGCGCCAACGGAACTGCCGACGCCGGGGCCCGCGCGCAACTCGGCGAAGAGATCGAGACGCTCTTCGATCGTTTGCTGGCCAACGCGAACTCGCGTTACACGGGGGGCTACGTGTTCTCGGGCTACGCGGGCTCGACGCAGCCGTTCACTGCGTCGGGCGCGTTTCCGTCGGGCGCGGGATCTCCCACCGTGTCGTTCACGGGGGACGCGAACGAGATCGAAGTCGAGATCGACGAGGGGGTGACGGTGACCGCGACCCTCGACGGCCAGCGCGTGTTCATGGGGGATGCCAACGGAGACAACGTGGTCGACACCGGGCAGGTGGATCTGTTCGACGTGCTCGGTGACCTGCGTGACTACCTGGTGACGAACGATCAGACCAACGTGCAGGGCATCCTGCCGCGGCTCGACACCGCGATTGCGCAGGTGTCGGTCGAACGGACGCGGATCGGTGCGACGCAGGCCAAGCTCGAGCAATGGGAGCAGCGGTTGTCCGGGCGGACGCTCGACCTGCAGCAGCGCCTTTCCGATGCGGTGGACGCCGATGCGGTGAAGGTGTTTTCGGACCTGAGCCAGCAAGAGGTCGCGCTTCAGGGTGCGCTTCAGGCGACCACGAAACTCCTGCAGCCCACGCTGCTCGATTTCCTGCAGTGACCGCATGCTCGTTCTGACGCGCAAGCAGGGAGAGGCGCTGGTGATCGGAGACGACGTGCGAGTTCGCGTGGTCTCGGTCTCCGGGGGACAGGTGCGGATCGCGATCGAGGCGCCGGACGGGATCGCCGTGCATCGCGAAGAAGTGTACGAGCGCATCGCGCGTGCGAACCGAGAGGCCGCCGAAACCTCGGTGGCGCCGGTCGAGGTCGAAGTCGCGAGGCCGAAGGAACCGTTCGCGGGCCGGCGGCGCGACGAGATCGCCGGCAGGAGGGGGCGCTGGTGAGTGCCGAACGAGTGGTGATCGAAAGTCGTCGATTCGGTCGGATCGAAGTCGCTCCGGATCAGGTGATTCATCTGCCGGGACTGCCGGGATTTCCGCAGGCCCGACGCTTCGTGCTCTGTGGCCACGACCGGGGAGACGCGTTCGGCTGGTTGATCTCGGCCGACGTCGAGGACCTCGCGTTCGTGGTGGCGGATCCGTGGGCCTGGTTTCCGGACTACAGTGCGGACCTCGACACGCGGCACCTGCGTTCGCTCGGCGTCGATTCGGCACACGCGCTCGAGGTGCTGGTGATCGCGACCATCACGGCCGACGGAGTGACGCTCAATCTCGCGGCTCCGTTGCTGGTGAATCCGAACACGCGCTCGGGGCAACAGGTGATTCTCGAGCGCAGTGCGTGGGGTACGCGCGAAGCGATTCCCAAGGCCGAGGTGGCCGGCGAGGCGCGGTGAGACACGCGGCGCCGGGGTGCGGTACGAGGTCAGTCGTCGCCGCAGAGCAGATCCGACGCTTCGAAACCCGGTAGCGCCGGCGGCGGCGCGAGGCCACGTCGCCAGACACGGATGCGCCGCAGCAGCTCGTCGGGCGTTTCCTGCACTCGCAGGACGAGTCCCGTCGAGAGCATGAGCAGCGTGTCGTGCTGGACTTCGATCCAGAGGATTCGATCGTCGTTGAGCAGAAGTTGCGATCCGTCGATTCGTGTGACTGTGATCATGCGGGCCCCCGGCGCCGGCGAATCAGATGGAATCGAAACCCCAGACGAAGAGCGGTAGCGGCAGTCGTTCGCGCAACGCGCCGAGCCACGGTTCCGGAAGATCCGCGAGAATGCCGGCCGGAAGACGCGGGCCGGCGATCAGCGCGCAGAGTTCGCGATGTCGCAGCGAGAGTTTGACCGCGCCGGCTTCGAGCGTGAACGAGTCGCCGGCACCCGAAAGCGCGGTGCCCGAGAGACCGGGCGCTTTCGCGACGATCGACGACCAGAGCGCCGAGGCGTCGACGATCCGGAGCCAGGCGAATCCCCCCGGGCTCGCCACCGCGCCCGCGTCGCGCAACCGATCCGTCAGCGGTTCACCGGCGGACGACGAGAGAAGTCCGATCGCGGTTCGCGTTTCGAGATGGGCCGACAGACAGTCGAGCAGCGCAGCGGGTTCTCCGGCCCATTCGTGAACGATTCCCGGAAAGTCGTCGCCTCGACCGAGTGCGCTGTAGGCGACGGGAACGCCATCCCGTCGCGCGACCTTCACCTCGCAGTCTGCCGCCGTCCACGCGCGTGCGAGTTGCCCCGGGGCGCGCCGCACGAAGGCGGGGCGCTCGCTCGCTGCGCGCTCGAGAATTTCGGCATCGCGCTCGCGCGGACCGCTCACCTCCGATGTGCGGGGTCGCGAGCCGTCGTCGTCGCGGTCGCGCGAGATTCGGCGCGCACGCTCGACACGCGCTGCGTCGAGGCGCCAGATCCACTCTCGGCCCGAGAGTCCGAAGCCGAGCCTCGTGTAGAAGCGAGTGCGATCCGTCCAGAGCGCGATGAGCTGGGCGCCGCTTCGCGCCAGTTCTGCGATCGCCGCCTCCACGCAGGCGCTCGCCAGTCCCCGGTTGCGAGCCTCCGGAGCGCTGTAGACCAGACCGATCATGCCGAGCGAGACGGAGATCTCTCGCGCGACGGCGTCGACGCGCCGTACGAACGCGTGAGAGAGAAATCCACCGCTCTCTTCGATCAGCAGATGGGCGCCGAGATCGGCCGGCGAAAGGGCGACGGGATACTCGGCGGCGAGACGCCCGCGGCGTCCGCCGCGCAGGCCGTCGTCGAGCCAGTCGAGCAGACGGGGAAACTCGTCGGGGCGAGGGCAGCGAACCTTCTCCATCGCGCGGGCGAGGTGCAAGACGGGTGCCTCGCCGCACGGGCTCTGCGCACGACGGGCAGTGCGAGGAACGAAACGGGATCTCGGAACGAATGATTCGTTTCATTCTGAAATGCGGATGAAACGCGAAGAGTGCGCAGGCGCCGCGCATCCTGCGTGGCAGAAACGAAGCGCGCCGCGCGCAGCAGATCAGCAGGAGCCCTTCGATCGGCCGGTGCCGGCAGCCGCGTCGAACTCTCCGGTGCGCGCCGGAGGGCAGCTCGGGGCGCCACGCTGGCACCCGCGTTGCTGGAATGGACGGCGTTCGGGTCGACCGAACGGCGCGTGGCGAAGCGGGCGACGGGTGTCGCCCGCGAAATCCCCCCCGGGAGCCACGCGTGACACCGGCGCCACGGATCGGCGCCGGCCGCATCACGGAGGATCGACGGAACATGGGTCTTCGAGTCAACAACAACATCGCATCGATCAACGCCCAGCGGAACCTGGTGAACTCGACGGACCGATTGCAGCGCTCGCTGGAGCGCCTGTCGTCGGGTCTTCGAATCACCCGCGCGGCCGACGATGCCGCGGGTCTGGCGATTTCGGAAAAGTTCCGATCGCAGGTTCGCAGCCTCGTGCAGGCGCAGCGAAACGCCAACGACGGCGTCTCGCTGCTGCAGACCTCGGAAGGCGCGCTGAACGAAGTCAGCGGCATTCTGATCCGCATGCGCGAGCTCTCGGTGCAGGCCTCGAACGGTACGCTCGGAACGAGTGAGCGCAGCTCGCTCGATCAGGAGTACCAGGCGCTGCTCAACGAGATCAACCGCATCGCCGCGGCGACCGAGTTCAACGGCACCAAGGTGCTGAACAGCTCGAGCGTCTCGGTCACCTTCCAGGTGGGCGTGAACAACACCACGAACGACCGGATCACGGTGACGGGCGTGAACGCGACCGTGACCGGCATCAAGGTCAACAGTTCGAAGGTGACGACGGTGACGAACGCGCGCACCGCCCTCGGCAAGCTCGACAGCGCGATCAAGACGGTCGCGAGTCTGCGTGCCCGGTTCGGTACGGCGCAGAATCGCCTCGAGTCGGCGATTCGCTCGATCGCGGTGTCGATCGAAAGCAACACGGCGGCGGAGTCGCGGATTCGCGACGTCGACGTCGCGTCCGAGACGGCGGAACTGACGCGCAACCAGGTGCTGCAGCAGGCCGGCATCGCGGTGCTCGCTCAGGCCAACGTCTCGACGCAGAGTGCGCTGTCACTGCTGCGGGGCTGACGGGGGCGGCGCGGTCGTCCCGCGGGACGGCGTCGTCCCGATGAACGCTGGAACTCTCGGGACGCGGTGATCGCCAGGCCCGGGGTGACTTCGGTCGCCCCGGGCCGATTTCGTTCGGGGGCCGGTGCCCGGCGCGCGGCGCACCGGAAGCGGGAGCGCAGCAGAAACGCAGGCCGGGGCGCGAGTTCCGGTTCTTGAAGAAGAATGCGCGCGGTGGCGCCGTTCTGTCTGAACGGAGCGTTTCAGACGGAAACTCCCGGCCTTCGCGGCGCGAGACGATGCGGTCGCGCAAAACCCCCTCTCTCGCGTGCAGCGCGCGCTTCAACGCGCCGATGTTGCAGGCACTCCCGGACCCGTTCTGCCGCCTCGCTGCGTGCTCGCTGCCGGTTGGCATCGCCTTTGCTCTGCAGACCGGCGGCACCGACGAAGGTCGGGACCAAGACTGCCTCGTCTGGAAGCGCCGTCCGTCCGATGAAACGAGCGGATGGCCTTCTCCCCCGAGAGGCGAGGACAGGCCGGGACGCCGCGACGTGCGGCGCCGCCGGTTCGTGGTCGACCGAACGGGATGAGGGGGAACGGAAGCCGATGGGACTTCGGGTCAACAACAACGTCGCGTCGATCAACGCGCAGAGAAACCTGCAGAACACGACGGACAGACTCTCGCACTCGCTCGAGCGTCTCTCGTCCGGACTGCGGATCACACGCGCCGCAGACGATGCCGCCGGGCTCTCGATCTCCGAGAAATTCCGTTCTCAGATTCGCAGCCTCGCTCAGGCGCAGAAAAACGCGAACGACGGCGTGTCGCTGCTGCAGACGGCGGAAGGCGCGCTCAACGAGGCGAGCGGCATTCTGATCCGACTGCGCGAGCTGTCGATCCAGGCGGCCAACGGCACGCTCGGAACCAGTGAGCGCTCGGCGCTCAACCAGGAATACCAGGCGCTGCTGACCGAGATCAACCGGATCGCCAACGGCACCGAGTTCAACGGGACCAAGGTCCTCAACAACTCGAGCGTTGCCATCACGTTCCAGATCGGGGTCAACAAAACCACGAACGACCGCATCACGGTGACGGGCGTCAACGCGACCACGACGGGAATCGCGGTCAACGGCACCAAGATCACCACCGTCACCAACGCGCGCACCGCACTCGCCAAGCTCGACAGCGCGGTCAAGACGCTGGCTTCGCTGCGTGCGCGATTCGGTACCGCGCAGAATCGACTCGAATCCGCCATTCGCTCGATCGCCGTCTCGGTCGAGAACAACACGGCGGCGGAGTCTCGCATTCGCGACGTCGACGTGGCGGCCGAAACCGCCGAGTTGACGCGGAATCAGGTGTTGCAGCAGGCGGGCATCGCCGTGCTGGGCCAGGCAAATGCCTCGACTCAGGCGGTGCTCACGCTGCTGCGTTAGCAGGCGGAAGCGAGTGCGGTGGCGAGGGGGGCGCCACCGACGAGTCGCGTGATCCGCCGGTCCGGAAGGGAAGATCGCCATGTCATCGGGAACCTTCGTCGGCGGACTGATCTCGGGCATCGACACTGCCTCCCTCATCAACTCGCTGATGACGCTCGAGCGTCGTCCGCGGGATTTGCTGACGTCGCGCCAGTCCACGCTCACGTCGCAGCAATCGCTGATGGCCGACTTCAAGAACAAGATCACGGCGCTGCGCGACGCGGCCAGGGCGATCGACAACCGGACCAGCGATCTCGGGGCGACGGCGGCGAGCGAAGAGCTGCTCTCCTTCAAGACGAAGAGCAGCGACGACGAGATCGTGACGGCGACCGCGACCGGGGCGGCGAGCGCGGGATCGTATTCGGTGCGCGTCAATCAGCTCGCGCGGGTGGGACGCGAGTTCTCGCGCGGCTTCGCGAGCGACACCAGTACGATCGCGAGCAGCGGCCAGACGATGACGATCGACTACGGGGGAACCGCGGACATCACGCTCACGGTCGGTGCGAGCGGGCTTTCGCTGCAGGGTCTTCGCGACGCGATCAACACGGACGCCGACAACGGCGGAAACGTGCGGGCCGAGGTCGTCTACGACGGCAGCACGTATCGCCTGCTGGTCTCCGGTGTCGAGACGGGCGCCGCCAACGAGATCACGGTGACCACGGACATTCCCGGACCGAGCGCGACCACGTTCCTCGATCCGACGCTCGAACAGGCGGCCCAAGATTCGAGCATCGAAGTGCTCGGGCTGACCGTGACCCGCGAGGGAAACACGGTGAGTGACGCGATTCCGGGCGTCACGCTGACGCTCGGAGGAACGCATTCCGCGACCGATCTCACGGACGCGTCGACGATCACGGTGTCGCGAGACGACTCGGCGATCGCGGCAAAGCTCCAGAAGCTGGTCGACACGTACAACGGCGTGCGCGAGTTCGTGAGCGGCCAGATCACGCCGAACGCGACGACCCGGCGCGGCGGACCGCTGTCGACCGATCCGACGCTTCGCGACGTGGAGCAGCGGATCCAGAGTGTTCTCGTCCGCGAGTTCGACTTCTCGGGCAACTCGCTCAACGGGCTCTCCGGCATCGGACTCTCGTTCGACAGCAAGGGCCGATTGAATCTCGATTCGTCGGAGCTGACGGAAGCGCTCGATGCCAATCCGCAGAACGTGCGACAGCTGCTCTCGGGAGACGGAACGACCGACGGACTCGCGATGGGGATCGCGAGCGTGCTCGACGACGTGCTCGATTCGACGGATGGCGTGATCGCGGCGCGTGAGAGCGGCTTCACGTCTCGGCTCAAAGACATCGACACGCAGCTCGAGAAGATCGATCGCCAGCTCGCCGCAAAGGAGCTGAGCCTGCGGCTCAAGTTCGCTGCGCTCGAATCGACGCTCGCCGGGCTGCAGACGCAGTCCGGCTATCTGAACAAGATCGGAGGGTGACGGGGAGTGGGGAACCGGTATCTCGAAATGGAGATCCAGACGGCGACACCGGCGATGTTGATCGTGAAGCTCTACGAGGGGGCGATCCGTCACGCGCGTCGCGCCCAGGATCTCCATGGCCGCAATCGATTCGGCGAACGCGGTCAGGCGATTTCGCGGTCGCTGGCGATCGTCGGTGAGCTGCAGGACTCGCTCGATCTCGAGAAGGGCGGTGAGATCGCCGACAACCTGCGCCGCCTCTACTGGTACGTCTCCGATCGACTGCTGGACGCGAGCGTATCGGGACGAATGTCGTCGATCGACGAGGCGATGGTCGTGCTCGAAACGCTGCACGGCGCGTGGGCGGAAATCGCGCGGAGTGCGCCGGTCTGTCGGGAGGCGATGGTCGGGTGAGGCCGGACGGGAGCCGATCCGCCGGGGGCAGGCAGCCGAACGCGAGCCCGCCGGATGCCGTCTTCGGTTCGCCCGGCGTGCAGGCGGCGCGCCGGCTGTTCGAAGCGGCCTGTGCGCTGCGCAGGGTGCTCGAAGACGAGGGTGGCGGGAGCATCCGGGCCGCGCTCGTGGTGCGCGACCATGCGCTCGCGGGCGTGATGGAGAAGGCCGAATCGATTGCACGCGATCCGGAGGCGGTCGGCTGGTTGCGAAAGGTGGCGGTGATCGACTCCGAGACCCTGGGTCGCGCCGGCCGACTGCGCGACGAGATCGAAGGGGTACTCGCCGAGATTGCCGTCGCGCGCGGTGCGCTCGCGCGGGTGATGCACGAGGCCGCCCCCCGCCTCGTGGAACGCACGGCCTGAGCGAGGGTTCCGCAGGCCGCCTGCGCTCAAGTTGCCGCCCCGAGCATTCGATGACACGAGAAGGCGTTGCCCGGACGAGGCGTTGCAGGGGTCGGGCGTGCGCGGAACCCGCGCACGGAGCGGCGGACCGTGCGCCACGACGTTCCGCCGGAGCGCGCGGAGGGGCTTCATGGGCGAAAAGCAGCAGATCCAGATCCTGTTGACCGGCGGCACGGGATCGTTCGGTCGCGCATTCGTGCGGCGCCTGCTTCGCACGGGACAGGACTGCACGATCCGGGTCTACAGCCGCGACGAACTCAAGCAGTACGAGATGATTCGCGAGTTTCGATCGGACCCGCGGCTTCGTTTCTTGCTCGGCGACGTGCGCGACAAAGACCGGCTCCACCGGGCCATGCAGGGCGTCGACGTCGTCGTTCACGCCGCTGCACTCAAACACGTGCCGCTCTGCGAGTACAACCCGGCCGAGGCGGTCAAGACGAACATCGTCGGTGCGATGAACGTGGTCGACTGTGCGATCGACGCCGGGGTCGCGCGGACGGTCGCGCTCTCCACCGACAAGGCCGTGAATCCCGTCAACCTGTACGGCGCGACCAAGCTCTGCGCCGAGAAGCTCTTCGTGCATGGCAACGCCTATTCGGGACCGCGGGGATCTCGCTTTGCCTGCGTGCGCTACGGAAACGTGGTGGGCAGCCGGGGAAGCGTGATTCCGCTCTTTCTCGAGCAGGCGCCGTCGGGGGTGTTGACGATCACCGATCAACGGATGACGCGGTTCTGGCTGTCGCTCGATCACGCGGTGCAGCTCGTGCTCGATGCGCTGGAGGAGATGCGGGGCGGCGAAGTCTTCGTGCCGAAGATTCCGAGCATGCGCGTGGTCGATCTCGCGCGTGCCATCGCGCCCGAGGCGGCGGTGAAGGAAGTGGGCATTCGGGCGGGCGAGAAGCTGCACGAGGCGCTGCTCACGCCCGAAGAGGCGCGCGACGGGCGCGAGTTCCCGACCTACTACGTGATCGGGGGACGACGTGCTCGGGGCGCCGCGGGGGGGACTCCGCTTCCCGACGGCTTCTCGTACACCAGTGACAGCAACACGCAGTGGCTGTCGGTCGAGCGGCTGGGAGAACTCGTGGCGGAGTTCTCGCGACAGCATGGCTGAGATTGCGGCCGGAAACGCGGCGACGCGAGCCGGCGGAAGTGGCTCCAGCGAGCTTCCGCAGCCGACGATTCCGTACGCACGACACGAGATCGACGCTGGCGACATCGACGCCGTGCTCGGCGCGCTTCGCGGCGAGCGGCTGACCCAGGGCGTCGAGCCCGAGCGCTTCGAACGAGCGCTCTGCGATCGGCTCGGCGCGGCGAATGCGGTCGCCGTGTCCTCGGGAACGGCGGCGCTTCACGTCGCGCTCGCGGCGTTCGGCGTTCGTCCGGGCGACGAGGTGATCGTTCCCACGCTGACCTTCGCGGCGACGGCGAACGCCGTCCGTTTGTGCGGCGCCGACCCCGTGTTCGCCGACGTCGACCCCGTGACGCTGACGCTCGATCCCGCGGACCTCGCGCGCCGCGTGACGCCTCGAACACGCGGCGCGATTCCCGTGCACTTCGCCGGTCATCCCGCGGACGTGGCCGAGATTCGCGCCGTACTTCCAGAAGGCGCGTTCGTGCTGGAGGACGCGTGCCATGCCCTCGGCGCCTCGCGTGACGGACGACCCGCGGGCACGCTCGGCGAGGCCGCGTGCTTCTCGTTCCATCCCGCGAAGCACGTGACGACGGGCGAGGGCGGTGCGGTCACCACCGGTTCTCCGGTCGTCGCCGAGCGCTGCCGGCGTTTGCGAGAGCACGGGATCGAGCGAGACCCCGCGCGCTTCGAAGGCCTCGATCTTCCGCCCGCCCTGCGTGCGGAGGAAGTGGGCGGCTGGGTCTACGAACTGCACGCGCTCTCACCGAACTATCGAATGCCGGATCTGAATGCCGCCCTCGGTCGAAGTCAGTTGCAGCGCCTTCCGGGCTTTCTCGCACGCCGGCGCGCGCTCGCCGATGCCTACACCGAGGCGCTGTCGGATCTCGAGGGAGTCACGCTGCCGGTCGAACTGCCGGGTGCTCGTTCGGCCTGGCACCTCTTCGCACTGCGCATCGAGCCCGATCGATTCCGCGGCGGTCGTGCCGCGCTGCACCGGCGTCTTCACGCGCGGGGCATCGGCGTGCAGGTGCATTACGTGCCGGTCCATCTCCATCCCTACTACCGCCGCACGGCCGGTACGCGATTCGGAGATCTGCCGGTCGCCGAACGGGCGTATCTCGGTCTGCTCTCGCTTCCGCTGTTCTCCTCGATGGCCGACTCGGATCTGATGCGCGTGGTCGAGACGCTGCGGGACGAACTGCGACGAGCCCGGCGATGAGCCCGCTGCGCGTCTTCACGGTCTTTCACGGCAACCTCGATTTCTCGGCGATTCCCGATCGCGACCTGCCGACGGTGATCGAGCGCTGCTACTGGCCGGTGTTGCGGCTCGCCGAAGAGGCACGCATTCCCCTCGGCCTCGAGATGCCGGCGCGCACGCTGCGCCGGGTGGCGCACGAAGATCCCGAATGGTTGAAGGCGCTGCAGTCCTCGATCGAGCGCGGCCTCGTCGAGCTGGTGGGCTCCGGGCTCGCGCAGGTGATCGGCCCGCTGGTTCCGGTGGAGATCAATCGGGCCAATCTCGCTCTCGGTCGTGACGCCTATCTCGCGCTGGTCGGATCGGTACCGAGCACCTGGTTCGTGGCGGAACAGACCTTCAGCCCGGGGCTCGCACCGCTCTATCACGAAGTCGGCGCGCGAGCGCTGGTCATGGAGTGGAACAATCCCGCCACGCATCGGCCGGAACTGCGGCCGCTCCGCTTCCGTCCTGCGCAGCTCGACTGCGGGACGGCTCCTCCGCTCCCGTTGCTCTGGAACGACAGCGTGCTGTTCCAAAAGCTGCAGCGCGTCGCGCACGGAGAGATTCCCGCGAGCGATCACCACGCGATGATTTTGCGAGCGGCGAGCGCCGGAGACGATGGGCTCGCCTGCGCGTACGGCGGAGATCTCGAGATCTTCGACTACCGGCCCGGCTTCCCGACGCCCGAAGGGGCATCCGAGGGTCGGGAGATGGGCCGTCTGGCCGCCGCCCTGCGCACACTCGCCGGCGATTCGCGCTGCGTGTTCCGGCTTCCGCGGGACGCGCGAATCGGGCTCGAACCGGGGCCTGTGGTGTCGCTCGCGAGCGCGGGGGATCCGCTGCCGTGCAAGAAGCAGCCGCGATACAACCCGACGCGCTGGGCCGTGTCCGGTCGCGGCGGCCTCGGCATGAACACGCGTTGCTTCGCCCTGCATCGCGAGCAGACGGCGGTGCGGAATCTTCGGTCGCGAGCGGGACGCGGCGACGCGGTGCGGGAGCGCGCGGAACTCGCCGCACTCGTCTCGCTCTGGGGAAGTGACTTCCGCACGCGTGCGACCGAGGAGAAGCTCGATCGCTTCCAGGCTCGCGTCGGCGCGGCGCGGCTGCGCGCGCGGGTGGCCCTCGCGGGTCTCGTGCCGCTGCCCGACGACGACGACGAGGTCGTGCTCGTCAATCCGTCCGCCGAACGCTGGACCGGCGACCCGGTGGAGATTCCGCTGCGCTTCGCGCCCGGTCGCTTCGCCTGTGCGCGCGCGATCGCGCGCGATGGTGCGCTCGACGCGGTCGCGCAGCAGATCGAAGTCCACGGCCGACATCGGGACGGCAGCATTCGGCGCGCGACGCTCGTGCTCGAGCCGGCGCTCGATCCCGGCGAGGTGCTGCGACTTCGGTTCGGACCGGCCGAGGCGGCGCTCGGACGCCACGCGAAGATCACCTGCGACGCACTGTCCACCGACGCCGTGCGCGCACGCCTGCTTCCGCATCGCGGAGGCGCACTGGCCTCGCTCGCCTTCAGCACGTGCGGCGATGCCCCGCTGCTCGGAACCATCGATCACGGCAGCTTCGACGACGTGGCCTACGCACCGGACTTCTATTCCGCGCACGTGGTCGCGGTCACGGCGGGCGGGGGCAAGACCACCGATCTCGGTGCGGCGGAGGCCTGTCTCGTCGCGGACGGACCGATCCGCAGCGCGCTCGGCTTTCGCCAGCGCACGCGGATGGGCGACTGGAGCAAGCTCTATCGCGTCTATCACCGCGCACCGCGGCTCGACGTCGTCTCGACGCTTCGCTTCGCCGAAGAGCGGATCGACAGCCTGCGGCTCGGAACGGTCACGCTGCTGCCCGACGCCTTCGAACGCCGCTCGCTGTTCTACGCCGCGGTCAACGGCGGAGACGAGATCGAGCGGCATGCACTCGCAGACGGCGTGAGGCTCGAGATGGGACGCGCCGTGTCGTCGTCGGTGTCCGCGACGTCCTGCCTCGGGGCGACCGACGGGTTCGTCGCCGCGGGCGACGCGCATCGTGCGATCGGCGTGATCGGTGATCGAACGCAGCAGGCGGTCGTTCCGCTGATCGAGTTCGCGGACGTCGACGACCGCTTCTTTCTGCGCATCACACACAGTGCCGCGGAACGAGACGAGACGACCGCGGTGTTCTTCCGGGGAATCTCGCGTCACGCGTTCGCGCTGGTGGGCGACGATGCGCGGCTCGCGCGCGTGCGCCGGTCGGCGCGCGCCATCGCGAGCGGCCTCGTCTATCGCACGCGCTCGGCGCTCGGTTTCACCCGTGGCATCTGACGGTCTCGCGCGACTTCGGTCGCACCATCCCGAGCTGGCGAAACGGATCGACGACGCCGTGCCCGACGCTTCGATTCAGCCGGTGACCGGGCCTCGCGGAGCGCGCACGCTCTCGGTGTCGGGGTTGCTGCTCGCGTCGGCGTACGATCCGGTGGGCGAGGGCGAGCGGCTGGCCGAGGGGTGGGCCGCCGAGGACGCCGACGTGGCGGTGTTGATCGGCTATGCGCTCGGGCATCAGATCGACGCCTACCGCGCGCGCCGTCGGTGTCCGCTGATCGTCTACGAACCGTCGCCGGCGCGGCTTCGCGCCGCGCTCGAGCTGCGCCGCGATGCGGGCGTGCTGACCGAGAAGAACGTCGATCTGTGTTTCGATGGCGACCGGCTCGGAGCGCTGATTCGCGCGCATTATCAGACGGGCACGAGATTGCGCGTGCACCTGCATCCCTCGGCGCTGCGCCTCGATGCGATGGCCTGTCGGGCGGCGGTCGATCGCATCTCGCGGACCAAGGACACGCTCGACATCACGGTGGCGACGCTGGTCAGCATGATGGAGCGGTGGGCGGAGCTCACGGTCGACAATCTTCCGCGTGTGCTGCGCAGCGCCGGCCTGTCGCGCATCGTCGATTCGTTCCCGGGCGCGACGGCCGTGGTCTGTGCCGCGGGACCGTCCCTCGACAAACAACTGCCGGTGATCCGGCGCGAGCGGCATCGGTTGCTCGTGATCGCGATCGGTCAGACGCTCTGCGCGCTGCGCGCCGCGGGCATCGAGCCGGATCTCGTCCACATTCTCGAGAGTGCCGACGTGGTGCATCAGCTCACGCGGGCGGGCGACACCTCGAACGTGTCGCTCGTCGTGACGCCGAGTGTGAACGCGGGCCTTTTCGAGGTGCCGGTGCGGGCGCGCTTCGTGGCGTGGCCAGCTCCGAATCTGGTCGGTGTGTGGCTGGCGGAGGCACTCGGCGAAACGAACGGGTTGATGCAGGGAGCGGGTACGGTGGCGCAGAGCGCGATCCATCTCGCGGCACGGCTCGGAGCGACGCGTGTGCTCGTGGTGGGGCAGGACCTCGCCTTCTCGAACGGCCGGGCCTACGCGAGCGGCAGCGCGTACGGAGAGACGGGCTTCGAGCTGCGATCGGACGGGCGCTTCGTCTTCACCAACCTGCGTGCGAAGGCGGAGCAGTTCGGCATTCCGGTCGCTGCCGGACCGGGACCCGAAGAAGAACTGGTCTGGGTGGAAGGCTGGGCGGGGGATCGGGTCCCGACCTCGATTCCCTATTCGACGTTCATCGAGGACTACCGGGAACTCGCGCCGGAACTCGCGGCCATGGGAGTCGAACTGGTCAATTGCACGGAGGGCGGTGCACGATTGCCGGGGCTTCGGCAGGCGGCATTCGAAGACGTGCTCCGGGAGATTCCGGAGCGCTCGATCTGTGCGGGGCCCACCCTTCACGCCGCATACGATTCGGCCGAAGAGAGGGGCGCGGATGCCTTCGATTCTTCTCTCTCGCGCGCCCGTCGCACGCTGGTGCAGGTCGATCGACGAGCGCAGCGCGGACTCGCCGCGGTGGCGCGTGCCCGACGCGGGCTGGAGAAGGAAGCCGTCGGTGTCGCGCAACGGGTGGAGAGGCTGCGGCAGGTCGTGCTCGCGGAGCGAAGACTGAGACAGGGGCTCGATGCGCTTCCGTGGCTCGATGCGTTGATTCAGCCGGAGTTGCAGCACGTCGGTGCCGTCTTCGGGCTGGCCACGCGTGCCGAGCCGACACCGCTCGAAGCGATGGAGGAATCGGGGTTTCTGTTCGAAGCGACACGCCGGGGCGTGGTGCGTGCGGGCGCGTTGCTCGACCGGATGGAAGAACGGCTCGGGGACGCAGAGCCGAAGACCGAGAACAAGGGGCCGGAACGCAGCGGGCGGTGATTCCGGCGGGAGGAGAACGGGGATGCGCATTCTGATCGTGGATGACTCGTCGACCATGCGGAAGATCGTGCTGCGGACGCTGCGGCAGGCGGGGTACGAGAGCGCGGAGGTGCTCGAAGCCGGTGACGGCGTCGCCGGTCTCGGCGTGCTCGACGGCGGCAGCGTCGATCTGATCTTCAGCGACGTGAACATGCCGAACATGAACGGACTCGATTTCGTGGCCGAGGTTCGAAAACGCGGCACGTCGCCGCCGATCGTGATGGTGACGACGGAGGGCGGACAGGACTCGATCGCAGAGGCGATGCAGCGGGGCGCCAACGGGTACGTCGTCAAACCCTTCACGCCCGACAAGCTCGGAGAAGTGCTCTCATCGGTTCTGAAGTGAGCCGCTGATCGATCGCGGCGCGGGCGCGCGCGAGACCCGGGGGGTGATCTCGCGACGGGCCTTCGACCAAAGCGCGTGAATGGCGCCGCGTCACGCACGGGAGTGAGATGAGCGAAACCCCCGAACCGGATCGCCGCCGCGACGCACTGCAGTTTGCCGCGGCCTTTGCCAGCGGCCTCGCCGAAGATCTCTCGGCGCTGATCGGAACGCAGGCCCGACTCGATTCACCCGAGCTGTCGGTCGTCGAGGCCACCGCCGCGGTGGCCGCCATGCCGCCCGTCACGCACGCGCGCTGTCGCCGGCGCGACGGCGGTGACGACGTGCCGCATCTCTTGCTTCCGCTCGACGCTGCGATCACGCTCGCCGGTCTGCTGATGGGGCACGCGAAAGACCGCATCGAGGAGCTGAAACGCGAAGCGATCGCGCCCGAGATGCTCGATGCGCTCTCCGAGGTGATGAACCTGACGGCGGCCGTGCTCTCGCGCTCGATCGGCGAAGAGGCAGGACTCAACTCGGGTTTGCAGCAGGGCGACACACAGCCGCGTCCAACGCCGGCCGAGGGCGAGCCGTGGCTGCCGGCCGGCAGCTATCGGCAGATTTCGCACACCCTCGCGTTGCCCGACCATCTCCCCGCGCGGATCGACGTCCTGTTGCCGGCGTCGTTCGCGGAGCAGTGGTTCCGCTGGCCGGAAGAGCCGGCGCCGGCCGAAGACGCGCAGCCCGGCGCATCCGAAGCAAACAGCGTCGCCGCCGGTCGGTCTCCGGCCGCTCCGCAACGAACGACGGAACAGCCGTCCGGCGAAGGCGTGTCGCTCGGCGCGAACGACCGAAGCGACGCCGAGGGCGCGGCGCCGCCGGCGACGAGCGAGGATGCGCCCGCCGGTGCCGTGGTCTTCATCGACGCCGCGCCGCCCGATCCCGATCGCGGCCAGGAGATCGAGGCGGCACTCGGTCGTTCGTGCCACTGGCTCGAGCCCGCAGCGCTGAACGCGGACGCGATGGAAGACCTCGCGCAGGCGGCCGCCATCGTGATTGCATTCGATCTCGGGGGCCGATGTGGTCTCGATCTGCTCGAGGCGTTTTCGCGCGACGAGCGGACGCACGGCGTGCGGATGGCGATCGCGACCGCGACTCCGACACGCGGAAGTGTCGCCGCAGCGCTGCGGGCGGGCGCGCGCAGCGTGCTCTTCCAGCCCTACGACGCGGAAGAAATCGATCGACGCCTGTTCCGCGGAACCGCCTGATCCTCGAAGAATGGGTCGGACCGGGTCGCCGGAGTCTCCCGAAGAGTCGGCCGACGGCGCGCCCGGGTGGATCTCGCGGGCGGCGATCGCCGGGGCGCGACATCGATCACGAGCGGAAACCGGCGGACCGTGAGCAAGGCCCGCGCCCGTTCAGGCGGGAAGCCCGAGCGCGGCCGCGAGTGGTGACTGCTTCGTCTCTTCGACGAACTCCCGCACCAACTCCGGTTCGTCTTCGGCGAGCAGACCGAGCTTCGAGCAGGTCTCGTCGACCAGCGAGACGGGGCCTGGAGCGAGGGTCGCGCCCGGCGCGTGCCGTTCGGCGAGCACGTCCGCGAGATGCGTGACGAAGGCGAGCGGCGCGTGGCCGGCGGGCGCACGATCGGGGCGCTCGTGGTATGCGACGGCCGCACAGATCTCGATCGGGATTCGCCAGCGCTGGAGGATTCGTTCGCCCACCGCGGGATGGGTCACGCCGAGTCGCGCCTGCTCGACGACGTCGAGCGCGTATCCGTCGCGCTTCGCCAGTGCAAAGACGCGCGCGTAGGGCTCGCCGACGCTCGCGCCGATCGCAGCGATGCCGATGTCGTGCATCAGGCCGCAGACGAACGCTCGCTCGGCGTACGACTCGCCGAGCCGGGGCGAGCGACGTGCCAGCGTGCGCGCAGCGTGGGCGGTCGCCAGCGAGTGGCGCCAGAACGCGGCGTAGTCGATCGGGAATCCGCTCGGACCGAAGACTTCGACGACGCCCACCGAGAGCACGAGGTTGCGCACTTCCGCGAAGCCGAGCCGGGAGAGCCCGATGCTGACGGAGTGCGTCGACTTGCCGGAGGGATTGAGAACGACGCTGTTGGCGATGCGCAGCAGCTTGCTGGTGAGCGCGGAATCCTGCGAGAGCACGCGAGCGAGATCGAGCGGGCCGAGATCGTCGTCGTCGAGCGCGCGCAGCGCTTCCGTGACGACACCGGGAAGTGTCGGGATCTCCAGCAGGCGGTCGACGCGCGCCAGCGTGGCGCGGGGATCGACGGCCGGGCCGGCCGGGCGAATCGCGCCACTGCTCATGCGTGAACTCCCGCCGGCACGACGCGCTCGACGTGCCGGTTCATGGCGAGAAGGGCAGGCCGCGCGTCGAGCAGCGCGAGCAGGTCGCGCGTCGTGAAACCGGGGCCGAGCGTCTCCACGACCGCGCGCGCGAACCCGAGGTCGGCCGGCTCGTCGATCGAGAGACGCAGCCCGTCGCGCGCGTGCTGTCCGCTCGGCGCGGGTGCTCGGACGATGCGCACCTTCGCCCGCCCGCGACGAACGAGCAGGGCGAGATGTTCGCGTTCGTCGGCGGGCAGAAAGAGTGCGTTCGCGCGCGCGAGGTAGCGCAGCCGAAAGGGATCGATTCCTTCGTGCACGGTCGGGGCGTCGTAGGTCGCGTAGTCGGCGTCGGAGGTGCGCAGCGCCGTGACGAGATCATCGATTGCGCCCGGGCAGACGAACGGGCAGTCCGCCGTGACGCGGACCACCGGATCGATCGTGAAGCGAAGCGCCGCGCGCGTCACCCGCGACAGCACGTCGTCCTCGGCCCCGCGAAAACACGCGATGCCGTGCGCGGTGCAGAGATCTTCGATCGGATCGTCCTCCGGCCGGGCGGTGGTCGCGACGACGATTCGTCCGAGCGTGCGGGCCTCGGCCGTACGCTCGATCACGCGCAGCAGAAGCGGCGATCCCCCGAGGCTCGCCAGCACCTTGCCGGGAAGGCGACGACTGCCGGTCCGCGCCTGAATCACCGCGCCCGGGATCACGCGGATGCCTGTGCCGGAGCCGGCGTGCGCCTTCGGCTGGAGCGCGAGAGCAGGTCGAGGATTCGCCCGTCGCCCCGGCCATCGGCGAGCAAGGTCCGGGCGTGCGTACTCGCGCGCGCGCACCAGCTTCGATCGTGCAGCGTCGTGCGCAGAAGATCGGTGAAGCGGGGCGCATCGAACCGACCGCCGAATCCCGCGCAGCGCGCGACGCCGAGGGCCTCGAGACGCGCCGCGTGCGGCAGATCGTCTTCGTGATGCGTGATCGTGACGGCGGGAACGCCCATGAACGCGAGCTCGGCGAGCGTGGTGCCGAAGCCGGCGATTGCGATTCGGGCCCGCGCCATCAGCGAACACATGCAGCGGCGGGTGAGCGGAGCGTGCACGCGAAAGCCGGCAAGACGCAGTCGGGATTCGAGGCGTTCGCGGTCGCGGAAGGACGAACCGAGCACGACGTCGACGGACAGTCCGCGGGTGTCGGGATGCGCGAGCGCGTCGTTCAGCGACTCCGCGACGCGAGAGGTCAGATCGAGCGGATCGGCGCCGCCGAAGCTGACGAGCACGCTCTCGCGCCCGTCGGGCCAGGGCGGGACGGCGAGCGCGCGAAACGCCGGTGCGATCACGCACCAGCGCGGCCCGCCGCGCACCCGGGGATGGGCCATCGCCGGTGCGTGCAGCGCGGGAAGAACGGTCCAGTCCGCCTCGTCGACGTGATCCGCGCGATCGAGCACGAGTCGGTGAACGCCCGCCCGCCGCGCCTGCCGCAGCGCGTTCGCGATCTCGTCGCGCGTGTCGAGAATCAGCCATTGCGCGTTCACGGGCGCGCCGTCGAGCGAGCGAACGCGTTCGATCGCGACCCCGGGGAGTTGCTCTTCGAGCACCCGCAGCGCGCCGTCGTCGCCGCGCAGATGAAATCCGACCTGCAGACCTCGTCGCTGCGCCTCGAGGGCAATCGTGGCGCAGCGCATGACGTGCCCGAGTCCGTCGGCGCTTCCGCCGCTGACGGCGAAGAGCAGGTCGAAGCGTCGTCCGGACGCGCGAGTTCGCGTTCCGCCGGAGCGCGTGTTGCTCATCGGGGCCAGCCTTCGCGCACGGACCGAAGCGGGCGCAGGCCGTCGGTCGGATCGGCGCGCCAGTCGCGATCGGCTCGCTCGCAGGGCGCGGGAGACTTCTTGCCGTTCCCGTCGGCGAGCTCGGCGGCACGCACCTGTCGGATCAGTTCGGCCATCGGCTCCGGAAGCCAGCAGTGGCCGGCTGCGTACTCGGCGCCGGCGCCGTCGAGGTCGAGATGAAACTCGATCATCGAGGCCTGATGCGCGTGGATCGCGCGCTGGATCACGCCGGGCTCGACGCTGTGATCGGACCAGCCGACGCGCAGACGAACGCGCAGCGCGCGGCCACCGATCGCGCGCAGCGTCTCGAGCGCGGCGAGATTGCACTGGCCGGCCGGCGTGGGATAACCGGAGATGCAATGCAGGAGCACGAGGTCGCGCCCTCCCGCGCGGGCGAACGCGTCGAAGGCAGCTTCGACTTCGTCGAGGGTCGCCATGCCGGTCGAGAGCACGACGGGCTTTCGCGTTCGCGCGCAGGCCTCCAGCAGCGGATGCCAGAGGAGTTCGTAGGAGGCGACCTTGTAGAAGTCGACGAACGGCGCGAGCTGCTCGACGGCTTCGAGATCGAACGGGGTGCAGGCGAAGGCGATGTTCCGTTCGCGCGCGCGGGCGGCGATCGCGGGCAAGAAGTCGACCGGGAGCTCCCAGTCGCGCCGTGCCCGATGCGCGGGGCTGTTCGCGAGAATCTCGGGCGCGAACAGCGAATCGATGCGGAAGAGCTGAAACTTCACGGCATCGCAACCGATCGCGGCCGCGCGGTCGACGAAGTCGAGACAGCGCGAAAGGTCGCGGTGGTGGTTGCTCGACACTTCGGCCACGAAGCGCGTGCGCTCGCTCATCGGCGTCGTCCAGCGATCGGGTTCATTTCGCACGTCGTGGCGGGCGTCACCGTGTCGTTCCTCGAACCCGGCAGCTCTTGCCGACTCTGCGTGCAGGCTGAAATGCGCCGTGCACTTTGCAATCGCGGGACGCCGCGGCTGCCGCCCGTGCGTCCTGCCGGATCGTGGTTGCAAGGCGCATGCCTCCAGCGGTTTCTTGCCTGCGCACGACGGTGCAGCTCTCTCGCGGTCGCATCGGCGCGCGGCGTCACCCCGCGCGAACACTGGCACGGTGATTGCTCTCATCGGGTCGAGAGCAGCGACCGCGGGGTCGCGGGAGGACGCTCATGATTCGCGTACGACACAACGGAAGTGAGAGCGGCGTCGATGCGTCGCGCTTCGCGCATCTGGGAGATCTGATCCTGTCCTGCCTGCGCAGCGATGCGCGGCCGTCGCTGGTGGCCGAGCACGTGCGGGTCAATGGTCGCGAGATTCCGGAGGAGAGCCTCGAGAAGCTCGAGCTCTTTCCGCTCGACGACATTCACGAGATCGAGATCACCTCGTCGCCGGCTTCCGAGATCGCCTTTTCGAGCCTCGAGAACTCGCGTGCCTACGCCGAGCAGCTCGAACTCGCGTTCGGTCGGATCGCCGAAGGGCTGCGCGCGGGTCGCGTCGAGGAAGCGAACCGAATCTATGCGGACGCGATCGACGGCCTCACGCTGCTGGTCTTCGCGGTGACCGCGGCAGGCCGCGAACTCGGCGGGGGCGGCGCGGACCTGATGGGGATGGAGAGCGCGGTGCTGCCCTCGCTCGAACAACTGATGGCCGCGCAACAGGAGCAGGACTGGGTGCGGGTCGCGGACACGCTGGAATACGAGCTGGGTCCCGCACTCGGCGTCTGGCGCGGGCGCATCGAGGCCGCGGAGCTCGCCGGGAGAAGCGCGTGAGCGACTCGGCGGTCGAGGCCGGCGAGGGAGGGCGCGAGCGGCGCGGCTTTTTTCGGGTGCGCACACGGATCGCGGTTCGTGCACGTCTCGCGTCGGAGACGGAAGCACAGGCCTTCCTCTCCGAACTCGCCTCGCGGCGCGAGGGGCCGAGCCTTCCGATCGATCCGATCCTCGCGCTGCGCCTCGATCGGCTGGAGCAAAAGCTCGACCTCGTGCTCTCGACACTTCGGCGTGACGCAACGCCGCCTCTCGGCGTCGAACATCAGCAGACGATCACGCTCTCCGGCAACGGTCTCGAGCTGACGCCGGACGAACCGGTCGAGCCCGGGAGCGACCTGCTGGTCGAACTTCGGATTCCGGTCTCCCCGCCGCGCCTCGTGCGCCTGCTCGCGCGCGCCGTGACGGGAGCGGCGGCAAGCGGCGAATCGAAGGAGCGCATCGCGCTCACCTACGTCGCGATCGACGAGAACGACCGCGAAGCCATCATCCGGCACGTCTTCGACGTCGAACGTCTCGAACGCGCGCGTCGCGCGGTGGCGAGCGAACCCGCATGAACGCAGGCTCGCCCGGGCGTGCTCGGGCGCGGCGCGTGCGGGTTGCACTCGCCGCGGCATCGATCGGGCTTGCGTCGGGTTTCGGTGCGAGGGCCGGGCAGAGCGCGTCCGATGCGGCAGCTGCACCCGTTTCTCCGCGTGCGACGCACACGACGTCGTCGCCCGCGCTACCCGCCGCCGCCAGCGGAACGAGCGCCGCGCAGGCGAAGCCGGCTGCGTCCGACGCACCGGCTCGGAGCGCGCTCGCGAAGGCCTCGCCCGCGAGCTCGCCGGCGGCGATCGTGCTGCCGCGTCCCAATCCGCTCGAGCTGCTGGGACGTGAGTGGCTCGCGTCGCCGCGGCTCGACATCGTTCCGCCGTGTCAGTGGCCCGAAATGCCGCCGCTGCTTCATGAACTGGCAGCGCAGGCGGCCACCGAGAGCGCGGGCGCCGCGCTCCGACAGCTCGAACCCATGCTCTATCGCGGGCCGGATGCGCCGGACGGCGCCGCACTGCTGGCGGCGACGCTTCGCGTGCGCGCGGCCGCTCCCGATCGGCTCGCCGAGGCGATCGACGGGCTGCGCGAGATCGCGGCCACCGTGAAAAGCGCGGGCCAGCAGTACTGCGTGGCGATCGAACTCGCGCAGGGCGAGCTGCGCCGCGGCAGCGCCCCCGAAGCGGCGGCCGAGGCCGTGCGCGCCGCGCGCCTGCGTACGCGCCTGCCCGATCCGGTGAGCAGCGCGGAATGGGCGGACTGGTTGCGTGCGGAATCGTTGCTCCACGCGGGACGCATCTCGGAGTCACGGGTCGTGCACGATCGGCTGGTGCGTGCGAACGATGCGCGCCTCGCGCTGGCCGCGCGACTCCGACTCGCCGATGCGCGCTTCGATCTCGACGGGCCCGCGTTCGCGCGTGCCGAATACGATGCCCTGCTGCCGAAGATGGCAAGCCTCGGCATCTCGCCCTCGGCGTGGTCGCTGCGTTTCGCGGAGGCACAGCTCGCCTTCGGCGACGTCGATACCGCGATCCGACAGCTCGAGTTGTATCTCTCGACGACTCCCGGCCCTTCACGCACCGCGCTCGCGCGCCTTCGACTGGCGGACGCGATGCTGGCGAAGGGTGATCTGGAAGGCGCGCGACCGCGGCTCGTTGCGCTGACCGAAGAGCAGCCGGACTCCCCGTTCGGGCGCTTTGCCGCGCTTCGGCTGGCCTCGCTGAGCAGCGGGATCGAACGAGGGCGGATCGAGCGGCTCGACAAGATCGTGACCGGCGCCGATGCCGCGCTGGCGGCCTGGGCACGCATTCTGCGCGGTCGGGCACGCATCGATGCGGGAGAGATCGACACGGCGCTCGACGAGCTTTCGCTGCTCGCGCGCGAGCGGGTGGCCGCCGCGCTCGAAGGAGCACTCGAAGACGCGCTGACGGCCGTCGAGCGGCTCGCGGCGGAGCGGACGGAAACCGCGCGCGATTGCGTCGTTCTCGCGCGGCGGCTTGGAACCCGCGCACGAAGCCTGATCCCGCACGCGTCCGACCCTCGACCGTTTCTCGCGCTCGGTCGGTGTTACGAGCGGCTCGGTCTGATGGGCGGCGCTGCAGACGTCTACGCCGCGCTCGAGGCCGCGTTCGGGCCGGAGGTCGCGGCGCTGCACGAGGCGCGGGTCGCCGTGGAGCAGGGCAACGATCGGCGCGCGAGCGCTGCGCTCGAAGCCGCGAAGCTCGGGCAGGGTGCGGCAAGCGACGCGCGCGAAGCGGAAACCGTTCGTGCGGCGCTCGAACTGCGGGCCGGCGAAGCCGCGAACGCGGCGACGCGGCTCTCGCAGGAGATTCGAACGCGCTCGACCGAAGGGACTCCGGTCGATGCAGCGCTGCTCGTGCGGTTTGCGCGCGCGGTCTCGCGAACGGCGGATCCCTCGACCGCGCACGCCGCTCAGCTCGCGCAAGAACTTCGGTCGCTGCCACCGTCGATCCGTGCCGAGTCGCCCGCGCAGGTCGGCGAGGCCGCGTTTCTGGCCGGGCGCGTCTGGCTCGCGCTTGGTGACGCGGCGGCCGCGGCTCCTCTCTTCGTGCAGGCTGCGGCGCTTCTTCCGCCGGGCCGCCTGCGCGCGGAGGCCGAGGTCGAGAGCGCCGAGCAGATGGATCTCGAGTCGGCCGAGGCGGCGCGACGGCGCGCGTCCGATGACCCGGCGGGAGGAGGATGGGCGCGCCTCGCGCGGGTCGATCGGCGGATCGAAGAGCTCGAGGCCGAGCTCGGCGTTCGTCCGGAAGATGCGTTGCCGGAAGGAGGGGGATCGGTGACGCCACCGGCGGGCGATGTGAAAGCGCCGGCGGAACCGGCGCTGCCGAAGGCCGAACCGGTTGCCCCGGCTCCGGCGGGCGCAGCGACTCCGGCTGCGTCGCCAGCGGAAGGGAAGAAGTCGTCTTCGCCGTCGCCACCGGCCGCTGCCGGGGTGCGCAACACCGGGGACGCGCGCGAAGCGAATCTGCCGCTCGCAGCGAACCGGGCGCGGGTCGTGACCGAGGACGTAGCGGGCACGTTGCCGGCGGTTTCTGCTCCCGCCGCGGACGCGAGATCGCTGCCCGCGAGATGGCCCGGCGGCACCGAGCCGCTGCAGGACTGGATTCGCGGCATTCTCGCCGGCGCGACGCCCGGGAGTTCCGATCTCGATGCGCTGCTGTCCGATGCGGGGCGCGCACCGTGAGCGATGCGCTCCGACACGCCGCTGCGAAGCGCATCGCCGGTCTCTTCGGAGCGCTCTCGCGCATCGAGCTCGCGGCCAGCCGACTCGCGCGCGAGAACCTCACGCCTTCCGCGCGCGAACTGCTCGGCGCGGTGCGCGAGGCGGCGAGCGAACTCGATGAGGGCGTGAACGAGGCGCTGCTCTGGCTGACGCCGGCGGTTGCGACGACGCGCGCGGCCGGCGAGCTCGGGCCGGTGTTGCGCGATCTCGCGCAGCGCTTTGCGCCCGTGCTCGCCGCGCGTGATCGAACGCTTCGGCCGTGTCTCGATCCCGCGTCGCGTGCCACCGGCGACCCGGAGTTCGTGCGCCGGATCGCAACGCGGATGCTGCGCGCCGCCGCGCAGTTCGCCGGCTGCGGTGGCGCGATCACGCTCGGGATCGTCGAGGGGCCGGCGCGATCCGGCGTCGAGGCAAGCTGGACACGCGCGGGCGCGGGCTTCGAATCTCGGAGCGATCGCGCGCGAACCAGCGCGGAACGGGACCTCGACGGGGAACTGACGGAGGTGGAGGCAATCTGCATGGCCGGCGGCTGCGCGTTCGAACGGGTGGACGGCGACCAGTCCGGGCGTCTCGTGGTCTGGCTCGCAGCGCGCCCGGACTCCGTCGCCACGCGGGTGGATGCACGATGACGCGCGTTCTGATCTGCGAGCCGGCGGCCGTGCTGCGCGACGAACTCGCACGCTCGATTCGGTCGGCGGGCTGGAGCGTCGCGCTCGCGCCAAACGCCGAGGCCGCGCGCGCGCTCGCGCACGAGCCGGGCATCGCGGCCGCACTGGTCGACGTGGCGCAGCCCGCCGGCCTCGCACTGGTCGAGACGCTGCGCCGGCGATCGTCGCCGATTGCCGTGCTGGCGACGGCGGCCGGCGGCGACGGCACGCTGGCGCTCGCCGCGCGCGGTGCCGGAGCGGATGTCTTCTTGCGCAAACCCTTCGGCATCGATGCGCTCGAAACGTGGCTCGGCCGGGTGTTCGCGCGCACACCGACGTCTGGCGCCGTGTCGCCAGAAATCGTGACGCGTGATCCCGGCATGCTCCGCTGTCTCGCGCTGGCGGACTTCGCGGCGACGAGTTCGGCGACGGTCGTCATCGTCGGCGAGAGCGGAACCGGCAAAGAACTGCTCGCGCGCCGGTTGCATGCGCGCAGCGCGGCAGCGGCGGGTCCGTTCGTGGTGGTGAGCGGCGGTGGGCTCGACGCGGACGGGGAGGAGCTCTTCGGCGGCGATCGCACGGACGGAGCGTTTCGTTCGGCCGCGGCCGGGACACTGTTGCTCGACGAACCCGCCGACCTGCCGCCGCGTCTTCAGCGTTTGCTGCTCGAACGTCTCGAGCCCGGCGAGGCGGCCGCGAACGACGTGCACGCACCACGGCTCATCGTCGCCGCCCGGCGCCGTCTCGCCGAGGACGTCGCGCACGCCCGGCTGCTGCCCGAGCTCGCGCTGCGCCTCGGCGTGATCGTGCTCGAGCTGCCGCCGCTGCGCGATCGCGCGGGCGATGTCGCGCTCCTCGCGCGTCACTTCGCGCAGCGACTGGCCGAGCAGGCCGGCACGCTGGCGCCGCGGATCGGCGAGGCGACGCTCGGTGCGCTCGCGCGCCTCGCCTGGCGCGGAAACGTGCGGGAGCTCGAGAACTGGGTGCGGCGCGCGGTGATGCTGTATCCCGATCGCGATCCCGATCTCGACGCCGACGGACGAATGCGGGCCGACGCCGCCGAACCCGTTCGCTCGCCGGAGCTCGTCGTCTCCGGCAGCGATTCGCCGACGCTCAATCTTCGCGAGCTCGAACGGCGCACCATCCTGCGATCGCTCGAGCTCGCGCGCGGGAATCGCACGCGCGCCTCGCGTGCGCTCGGCATCAGCATTCGCACGCTGCGCAACAAGATCCGGGAGTTCGGTCTCGCGGAACGCTGATGCCGGGAATCGCCCGCGGCATTTCGTTCCGCCCGGCCGCTTTCACGCTGAAACGTCGATCGGCGGGGCGGATTTCGCTGCGAGCCCCGTGCGGCGGTTCAACCGTTCGCGAACGCGACGCTTTTTCGTGTCGGCCGGAAGTGGCATGCGGCTTGCTCTTTGCCTGCACGGACCGGTGCGCAGGGAGAGCCCATGGACCGCATTTCGGGCGGGACGATCGAGTTCGTGGAACGCGCGATGCGCTTTCGAGCGGCACGGCAGCAGGCACTCGCCGGCAACGTCGCGAACGTCGACACCCCCGGCTATCGGCCGGTGGATCTGCGCTTCGACGAAATGCTCGGCGACGCCACCGCGCGTCTGGCGACCACCGATCGCCGCCACCTGCAGGCCGGTGGCGCGGGCGGGCAGAAGAGTGGCGCCTACACCGTGGTGACGGGCGAAGCCGGCACGCGTCCCGATGGCAACGGGGTCGAGCTCGAACAGCAGATGATCGCGCTCTCGCGCAACGCTTCGGCCTTCACCCAGCAGGCGACGGCGCTCTCACGGTTGATCGCGCTCACCCGCGATGCCGTGCAGGGCGGTCGCTAGGAGGAGTGAGCGATGGGCCTCTCCGATGTGATGGAGATCGCGACGGCCGGACTCGTCGCGCAGCGCACGCGGATGACCGTGACCGCGTCGAACATCGCGAACGTCGAAACCACGCGCACCGAAGAGGGCGGCCCCTATCGCCGCCGTGATCCCGTCTTTCGGGCCGAGTCGCCGGCCGGTGCGTTCGCCGACACGCTCGACCGGGCGGTCTCGACGGTCGAGGTGAGCGAAGTCGTGGTCGATTCGCGCGAGCCGGTGCTGCAGTACCAGCCCGGGCATCCCGACGCGAACGCCGAGGGATTCGTGGCCATGCCGAACGTCGACGTGGTGGCAGAGCTGACCAACATGATGTCGGCCAGTCGTTCCTACGAGGCCAATCTGGTGGTGATGAAACGCGCGCGCGAGATGACCGACGCCGCGCTGCAGATCGGGAGGTGAGCATGGACGCGACTGGACGCCTCGGAAGTCTGATCGGAAGCCCGGGGCTCGACGCGCTCGCCCGCACGACGGGCGACGGCGTGATCGAGTCGTCGAAGCGCGAAGAGTCGGGATTCGGCGATCTCGTGGGTCGCACACTCGCGAAGGCGAACGACGCGCAGATCGACGCGGAAGCGCAGGTGCGCGAGCTGGCGGCCGGACGCGGCGACGTGGTCGAGACCATGCTCGCGCTCTCGAACGCGGACATCGCCTTGCGAACCACGCTGCAACTGCGCAACCGCGCACTCGAGGCGTATCAGGAAATCCTGAGGGTGCAGGTCTGACATGCCCGAGTGGCTTTCTCAACTGATTCGACAGGCGCGTGCACTGCCGCCGGCACGCCAGGCCGTGCTGGCGCTGACGGGAATCGGATCACTCGCCTTCTTTCTCTGGCTCGCGCAATCCGCGGGCGAAGCCGATTACAGGCTGCTCTATCGCGGCCTCGCCGAAGCCGAATCGGCGAAGGTGATCGACGGGCTCACGGCCGAGCGAATTCCGTATCGCCTCGAAGACGGTGGAACCACCGTGTACGTGCCCGGCCTGCAGGTGCACGAGGCCCGGATTCGTCTCGCGGGGAAGGGGTTGCCGGCCGGTGGCGGCGCGGGCTTCGAAATCTTCGATCGACCCGCCTTTGGCGTGACGGACTTCGTCAACCGAATCAACTATCGCCGCGCCCTGCAGGGCGAGCTCGCGCGAAGCATCGAACAGATCGACGCCGTCGAACGAGCGCGAGTGCAAATCGCGATTCCCGAACGCGCGGGCTTCGCGCTCGGCGGCGGCGTTCGGCCGAGCGCATCGGTGGTGGTCCAGCTTCGGGGCGGTCGCGACATCGCGGCCGAGCAGGTGCGTGGCATCGAGTACCTGATCGCCTCGGCCGTCGAGGGCCTCGACGCGAAGAACGTCTCGGTGATCGACCACCTCGGTCGAATGCTTTCGTCGAGTGATGGCGACGGGGCGTCCGGTCATGCGCCGGCCGGCGCGCTCGCGCACGAGTCCCGCGTCGAACAGGAGCTGGCCCATCGGGTCGAGAGCATCCTCGAACGAACGGTCGGTGTCGGCCGCGTGGTCGCGCGCGTGCGCGCAGAGATGGAGTGGACACAGTCGGAGAAGACGGAAGAGCGTTTCGATCCCGACGCGCAGGTCGCGCGCAGCGAGCAGAGTTCGACCGAACGCACCAACGACGGCAAGAGCGGCGCGAGCGGAATTCCGGGCGTCGCCTCCAACGCGCCCGGCGCGGGGGGCGGAGCGAGCGCGACGGGCGCGGCCACACCGCGCACGTCGAGCAAGACGAGCAAGACCACCAACTACGAAATCAGCAAGGTGACGAGCCGGGAAATCGCACCGCTCGGCCGGATCAAGCGTCTCAGCGTCGCCGTACTGGTCGACGGGAAGCCCGCAGAACCGGCGGCGGGCGGTAAGTCCGGCGCGAAGAAGGCAGAGTTCACGCCGTGGGACGAGAAGTCGATCGGCGAGTTCACCGAGCTCGCGAAACAGGCCGTTGGCTTCCAAAGCAGTCGCGGGGACGAGATCACGCTCAAGAGCGCTCCGTTCCGGGTGCTCGAACTCGAAGGCGAGAGCGGCCTTTTGCCCGATCTGCTGACGCTCGGTGGCAGCCTGTTGCGCTACGCGCTCGTGCTGGTCGCGATGGTGCTCTTCGCGCGCCTCGTGGTGCAGCCGATCACCACGGCGTGGGCGACCGCGGCGAGCGCGCTGCCGCTGACGGCCGGGGCGCTCGAACGCCGGCTCGCCGGCGGGACGGGCATCGGCGACGAAGGGCCTCCGCTCGCCGTCAGCATCAGTGAAGTGGCGCGTGCACACAGCGACGAGAGCGTGACGGCTCTTCGTGGCTGGTTGAACCAGAGGTAGCCGGTGGACTTCGATCGGCTGACGGGTCCGGAGAAGGCGGCGGTGCTCGTGCTCTCGCTGCCTCAGGAAGCCGTGCGCGACTTCCTCGGCCGGCTGCAGGACGACGAAGTCGAGCGCATTCTCGCGGCCGTTTCGCGCTTCGAAGAAATCCCGCCGCGCGTGCAGGAACGAATCCTCGGCGAGTTTCGGGATTCGATCGGCAACCGCGACCAGACCGTGACCGGCGGGCGCACGCGCGCGCTCGATCTCGTTCAGTCGACGCTCGAACCCGATCGGTCGCGACAGATTCTCGAAAAGCTGGGCCGGGACGAGATGCGCATCGACTGGACCATGCGCGCGTTCGAGCCGCCCTACGTCGCGCAACAGATCGAGGGCGAACACGTCCAGACCATCGCGCTGATCCTGTCGCAGATTCCCGCGGAACGAGGCGCGGCGGTGATCGCGTCGCTGCCCGAAGCGATCCGGGCAGAGGTGGTGCTGCGTCTCGCGGATCTCGAAACCGTCTCGAACGACGTGATCACGGATCTCGAAGAAGGCGTGGCGGATCTCTTCGGCAAGCGACCGGGCGCACCGACGCGCGTCGGTGGCACCGCGATGGCCGCGAAGCTGCTCAACAAGGTCGCACGCAACGACGGGCAGTCGATTCTCGAAGGCGTCGACAACCGCAATCCGGCGATCGCGGTCGAGATCCGCAAGCGCATGCTCACCTTCGACGACCTCGTCGCGCTCGACAAGCGCGGCATCCAGACGCTGCTGCGCGAGGTGCCGATCGAGGACCTCGTGGTCGCCCTCAAGACCGCGAGCGACGAAATGCGGGAGAAGGTCTTCTCCAACGTCTCGACGCGTGCGGCCGATCAGATCAAAGAAGAGCAGGAGCTGCTCGGCCCGATGAAGCTCTCGGACGTCGAGAAGATCCAGATGCAGGTGGTCGAGGTCGCACGCCGGCTCGAAGAAGAAGGCAAGCTGACGCTCGACGTCGGAGGTGGCGACGATGTCCTCGTTTGAGCCGCTGCCGACGACGCCGGCACGCGCGCCCGGGGTCTTCGTTGCACTGCCCATCGGCGTGGTCGCGTTTCCGCTCGAACGCCGCGGGCCGCCCGCGAGCGACGAGCCGATCGTCGCGCAGGTGCCGGATCTCGAAACGGTGCGCCGAGAGGCCTACGAAGCCGGGCTCGCGGCCGGCCGCGCCGAGCATCCCGTCTGCGAACTCGAGGCGTTGCAGTCCGCGATCCGAGCGGTCGAAGAGGTCGAGCGAAGTCTGTCGGCGCTGCAGCACGGCTACCTCGTCGACAATCGAGCGGCCGTCGTCGAACTGGCGTTTGCAATCGCGGAACGGCTGCTCGGTCGCACGCTCGAAACGAACCGAGAGTCGATCGTCGCGCTGCTGGAGCGTGCCCTTCCGCTGCTCGGTCGTGCGGATGGAATCCGGGTCGCGCTCGCTCCGCGTGATCTCGAAACGATGCAGACGGCAGAGGGTGCCGCGCTCGCGCGCTGGGTCGAATCGCACGGGCTCGCGGTCGAGGCGGATCCCGCACTCTCGATCGGTGAAGCGCGGCTGTTCGCGGCGCGAACGCGCGTCGAGGTCCGGCTCGGCGAGTTGCTGCGGCGTCTGCGCGAAGAGATCGACGAGCTGCCGGATGCCGTCGAGGCCTCGTCGTGAGTGCGGCGCTGCCCGAATCCGCGGCGCAGGACGCCGAATTCTTTCGCGCCGCGCTGGCGCGGGTCGCCGCGAGCGGCGGCTTCGTCGCCGACGGTTCGGTGCGGGCCGTGATCGGCAACGTGATCGAGGGCGAGGGCATCGACGCGCGCCTCGGCTCGACCTGCCGAATCGATCCCGGCGAGGGCAGTCCGCCGTTCGACGCCGAAGTGGTCGGGTTTCGAGAGGATCGCTTTCTGCTTCTGCCGCTCGGCGAGGCACGCGGCTGCGGTCCGAGTGCGCGGATTCGGGTGGGGCAGGTGCGTGCGACGACGCCCGTGGGTCCCGAGTGTCTCGGTCGCGTGCTCGACGGGCTCGGACGACCGATCGACGGCGGGCCGGCACTCGATGCCGCCGCGACCGCGCCGCTCGTCCGCCGTCCCGAGCATCCGCTGCGGCGCGAGCGAATCAGTCGTCCGCTCGACGTCGGCGTTCGCGCGATCAACGGGTTGATGACGATCGGGCGCGGCGCACGGCTCGGCATCTTCGCGGGATCCGGGGTCGGCAAGTCGACGCTGCTCGGACAGATCGCGCGCTTCACGTCGGCCGACATCAACGTGATCGCGTTGATCGGCGAGCGAGGCCGCGAGGTGCGCGAGTTCATCGAGCGCGATCTCGGCGACGCGCTCGCGCATTCGGTGGTCGTGGTCGCGACGAGCGACGAGACGCCGCTGCTGCGCACGCGTGCGGCGCTCGCGGCGACGGCGATCGCCGAACGATTCCGCGACCAGGGCGCGCAGGTTCTCCTGATGATGGATTCCGTCACCCGGTACTGCATGGCGCTGCGCGAGATCGGGCTTGCCGCCGGCGAGCCGCCGACCACACGCGGCTATGCGCCGTCGGTCTGGAGTCAGTTGCCGCGCCTGCTGGAGCGCGCGGGTACGTCGTCCGGCGGCGGCAGCATCACCGGGATCTACACCGTGCTGGTCGAAGGCGACGATCCGAACGAGCCGGTCGCGGACGCGGCACGCGCGATTCTCGATGGACACATCCTGCTCTCGCGCGAGATCGGTGCGCGCGGCCTCTACCCGGCGATCGACGTGCTGAACAGCGTCTCGCGCGTGATGGGCGACGTGGTGCCCGACGAACACGTGCGCCTCGCCCGCCGGGCGCGCGAAGTGCTCGCGACGTGGCGCAGGGCCGAAGACCTGGTGGCGATCGGCGCCTACGTGGCGGGCAGCGATCGCGCGATCGATGAAGCGCGCCGGCTCGAGCCGAGGCTGCGCGAGTTCTTGCGGCAGGGAGCCGACGAAGGCGTACGGCTGGCCGAGACCGTCGAGCAATTGCGCGGCGTGCTCGGTGAAGCGGAGGCCGCATGAAGGGGTTTCGCTTCCGGCTGGAGCCCGTTCTCGGCGTGCGCGAGTTCTCGCTCGAACGGGCCCGGCTGGGGCTTGCGGGTGCCGTGCAGACGCACGAAGTCGCCGTGATCGAAGAAGCGCGCGCGAACGAAGACGCGAGGCGCAGCGAATCGTCGCTCAGCGAACGCCTGCGCGCGGGCCTTGACGCGCGCGAGGCGCGCGCCGGCGCCGCTGCGCTCGACGACGTACGTGCGCGCGCGCGCGAAGCGAGTGAGCGGCGTGCGGCCGCACGGGCTCGGGTCGAGGAAGAGCGCGCGCGCGTTCGTGACGCGCATCGTGCCGTGCGATCGCTGGAGATTCTGCGCGAGCAGGCGTTCGCGGCCTGGCAGGCCGAGTGGCGGCGACGCGAACAGCGCGAACTCGACGAGGTTGCGATCGAACGGGCACGCCGCGCCGCGGAGGCCCGGCCATGAGTGCTCCGCGCGTGTCGCGCCGCGTGTTCGTCGTGCTCTCGTCGGCCGTGTTGATCTCGATTCTCGCGGCGTCGCAGAACGCGCACGCGGCGGAGCCGACGGACGACGCGGCCGGCGCGCCGACTGCGGAAGAGTCGGCGGGTTCGTGCACCAACGTCGAACTCGTCTCCATGATCGAGCGAATCCGAGAGCGATCCCGCGAACTCGATCGACGAGACGGAGAACTGGCGGCGCGCGAACGCTCGATCGCCGCACTCGAAGCGAAGACCGACGCGCGGCTCGACCAGCTCGAACAGTTGCAAAAGACCCTCGATCGACGCCTCGCGGAGTTCGTGCGCAATCACGGGGATCGGCTCGATCAACTGGCCAAGGTGTACGGGCGAATGCCGCCGAAGAAGGCCGGGCCGCTGGTCGAGAACCTCGGACTCGAACTCGCCGTGCAGGTGGTGACGCGCATGAAGGACAAGCAGATCGCGGCGCTGCTCGCCGATCTCTCGCCGCCATTCGCGGTTCGACTCTCGCGCCTCGTTGCGCGACCGCTGGCGACCGCATCGCTTCAACCCGCCGACGTGGCCGCCCCGGGGCGAGCCGGAGGAACACCGTGAATCCCGATCCCGTGGCCGCGCTCGCGTCGACTCCGGTCGAACCCGAAGCGGTGGCGATCGAGTCGGGCGGACGCACGAACGCGACCGGCGCACCGGCCGGCAAGACGTTCGCGAGCGCGCTCGACGAGCAGGTGGCACCGGAAGCGAGCGCGAACGAAGCGCCGGGCGCGCCCGCGGCGACGGATGCGCCGGCCGCGAAAGGCGCCGAAGCGACCGCATCGACGGAGCGCGCAGCGGCAGAACTGGCCGCTCTCGTCGCGCTGCTGGCACTGCGCGGTCCGGTGGCCGTTGCGGGCGAGGCGGGACGCACCGCCAGGCCCGAAGGCGACGGGGCCGCATCCGACGCCGGCGACGCGCCGGCTGCGCCGGTGCGTGCTGCCGATTCCGTCGCGCAGGGCGCCGGCGCCGTGACGCTCGAAGCACTCGCCGCGACGGATGTCGAAGGAACGGCCGGAACGAACGACGCCGAACTCGCGATACCGCAGCCCGAGCCGGATCCGGAGCCCGCCGGTGAATCCGCGATGGCACTCGAATCCGACGTCGCACAGCCCGCCGTGTCGGCGGCTCCGCGCGATCTACCGGCGCCGTCGCTCGCCGCGCAGGTCGCTTCTCCGCGCGACGAAGCGACGGGCGAAGACGCCGGGATTCGAAACGACGCGACCGGTTCGGCCTCGACCGGTGCCGCCGGCGCAGCAAGCACTGCGCGGTTCGACGGTGGCAACGGCGCCGGCGATGCGTCGCACGACGAAACGACGGGCGATCGCTCGCCGGCGCGGACGACCGCGCGTCCCGCCGACGCGACACCGCACGCGCCGTCGAACACGCCACCGGATCTGTCCTCGCTCTCGGCCAGCGAAGCGGCGACCGCGGCGCAGACACAGACCGTCCCCGGGGCCGGTGTCGTCGCCTCGGCGGCGAATCCCTCCGCGCTCACCGAGACGGTGCCCGTCGATGCCGTGCCGGTTCACGTCGAATGGCTCGCCGCGCGCGGAGGCGGCACGGCACGGATCGCGCTCGATCCTCCGCATCTCGGCCCGGTCGACATCTCGGTTTCGGTGCGCGGCGATCGCGTGGAGGTGGTGGTCCACGCGGGATCCGAGGCGGCGAACCTGCTGCAGGGAGCGCGCGAAGGACTGCATCAGTCGATGGCCGGACTCGATCTGCGCATGGATCGCTTCGAAGTGCGTGCGCTGGATCCGGGATCGAGCGACGCCACGGGGGGCGGTCTTTCGATGTCGAATGGTTCGCAGGGCGGTTTCGCGCGCGACGCGACGGGAGACGGTCGGTCTCCCGCAGAGCGCGAGGCGTTGCCCCGAGAAACGCGTCGCGAACCGCAGCGCCTCGAACGCGGTGCGGGGGCCGCCGGAATCGGTCGTTCGTCCTTGCGGGACGCCCGCGGAGTGGACCTTCGAATCTAGCGACTGGCCGGCGGTCGCGAGGAGACGGTGATGGGAAACGAGGCTCTCGCCAGCGCGCTCGAGCGAATCAACGGCACGACGGCCGCTGCATCGACGAGCAACGTCAGCAACAACAAGAACCAGCTCGGACAGCAGGAGTTTCTGCGCATGCTGATCGCGCAGCTCGAAAACCAGGACCCTCTCAACCCGCAGGACGCGACGCAGTTCACCGCGCAGCTCGCGACGTTCTCGAGCCTCGAGCAACTGATCTCGATCAAGAGCGGCGTCGAGACGCTCGGCAAGACGTCGCAGCAGCGAGACGCCGCGAACGTCGCGGCGCTGATCGACCGTACGGTGCTGGCGGAAGGCAGTCAGGTCGCGTGGGACGGACAGCGACCCGTCACACTCGAGTTCGATCTCGCGAGTCGAAGCAGCACGACCGAGATCGAAATCAAGAACGGCCGCGGCGCCGTGGTGCGAACGCTGACGGTCGACGACCTCGCGGCGGGCCGGCACAGCGTCGAATGGGATGGCCGGAACGCGCGGGGGACCGCGCTCGATCCGGGAACGTACTCGTTCGAGGTCACGGGCACCTCCGGCGGCAAGGACTTCGCCGGGACGACCTACGTCGAGGGACGCGTCACTGCGACCAGTCTGGTGGGAGACGAACCCTCGCTCTTCCTCGGCTCGCTCGTGGTGCCGCTTTCCGACGTGATCGAGATCCGTGCGCAGGGGACGGGGTCGTGAGCCGCCTGCTGCGCTTTCTGCGGGCGATTCGGAGCGCCGGCGCAGAGACGGGCGCGACGACGTCGTTCGGCGAGCAGCTCGATCGAACGCTGCAGCGCGATGAAGGCGTCACGTTGCGCGCGGAAACGCTCGAGCGCGCACTCGTGAAATCGCCGCGTCGTCGCGCGGTCCGGGAAGAATCCGGCGCGTTGCGCCGGGGCAAAGGCAATCGTCGTCCTCCGGCGACGACGCTGCAGGTCTGACGGGATTCGATCGCAACCGAAACTCCACGGACGGATTCGACACCAGGAGACGAAGAGAGATGCCGCTTACCAGTGCTTTGTTCAGCAGCGTGACCGGTCTCGATGCGACCGGAACCGCCATCTCCGTGATCGGTGACAACATCGCGAACGTCAACACGCCCGGGTTCAAGGGACGCCGTCCGGAGTTCGCCGACGTGCTCGGCCAGTCGATCTCGAGCGCGCAGGGGTTCTCGCAGATCGGGGCGGGCACCAAGGTGCTCGGCATCACGCAGGGCTTCTCGCAGGGCACGTTCGAAACGACGAATCGTGCCACCGATCTCGCGGTCGAAGGACGCGGATTCTTCGTGCTGGAAGGGGATCAGGGCACGTTCTACAGCCGCGCGGGTCTCTTCAACTTCGACAAAGACGGGTATCTGGTGAACCCCGAGAGCCTGCGTGTGCAGGGCTACGGGATCGATGCCACCACCGGCCTCTCGAACGGCGTGATCGACGACATTTCGCTGGGAACGCCGATTGCGCCGCCGATCGTGACCTCGGAGATCGCTCTTTCGCTGAACCTCGATTCGAACGACGGCGTCCTCACCTTCGACATCACGGATCCCACCAACAGCAGCAGCTTCAGCAACACGCTGTCCGTCTACGATTCGCTCGGCAACGACCATCCCGTGACGTTCTGGTATTCGAAGACGTCGGCCAGCGCGTCGGGCAGCGTCTGGCGCTGGAACGCGACCGTGCCGCAGGCGGACAGCACGACCGCGCCGAGCGCCGGCGCGACGATCGTCAGCGGCGGCGGCGGCAACCTCACCTTCGACGCGACGGGAACGCTGACGGCGCTGACCGGCAGCCCGATCAGCTTCAGCTTCACGGGGGGCGCGGCGGCCGCGCAATCGATCGACGTCTCGTACGGCCCGCTGTCGGGCGCGGCCGGAGATCAGACCACGCAGTACGCGCAGAGCGCCGCGATCAACTCCTTCACACAGGACGGCAACGCGGCGGGCTCGCTGCAGTCGCTGGTGATCGACCGCGAGGGGTATCTGACCGGACAGTATTCGAACGGGGCCACGGTCAACATCGCGCAGCTCGTGCTCGCGAACTTCCCCAACGTTCAGGGGCTGCTTTCGGTCGGCAACAACAACTTCTCGGAATCGAGAGTGTCCGGGCAGCCGCTGCTCGGTGCGGCACAGAGCGGAAACCTCGGCTCGATCCGCTCCAGCAGCCTCGAACAGTCGAACGTCGACCTGGCCTCGGAGTTCGTGCGATTGATCATCAACCAGCGCGCGTTCCAGGCGAACACGCGCACGATTTCGACCACCAACGATCTGCTGGGCGAGCTGGTGAATCTCGGTCGCTGACGCGTGAGCCCGGCCGGCCGCGAGGGGCGGGCCGGGCGCGCGATCGGCGCGGCACGGCGCTCACCCACGGGTGAAAGCCGAATCGGGGCGAACGCATGCAACTCCACGAGTGGCTGGCGAGAGTCGAGTCCGCGCGCACGCTGCCGGCGGTGGCCGAGCGCGGGATCGCGCGGCGTACGCACGCGAACGATGCGGGACGAGCCGCGTTCGCGAATGCGCTCGACGCGCGAATCGCGGCGCAAGAGCGCGCGGCGGCGACCGCGGAACCCGCAGCGCGTGGTGATGAGACGGCGGCCAGCGACCCCGCCGACGAAACCGGTGCGGCCTCTTCGGCCGGCGGCGCGCGGCGCGTCGAGATCTCGCGCTACGTGGTAAAGCGGGGCGACACGCTCTGGGGACTCGGCGTTCGCACCTTTGGTGTCGATCCCGGGCAGCTCGCGCGCGACAACGGAATCGAAGACCCCGATTGCATCCGTCCCGGTCAGGTGCTCGTGATCCGAAAGGCGGTCGATGCGGGATCACGGCGCGTCGTCGCGAGCTGGTACGGACCGGGATTCGATCGGCGCCCGATGGCGAACGGCGACCCGTACGATCGTCACGCGGCGACCATCGCGCACAAGACGCTTCCGCTCGGCACCGAGGTCGAGCTGAGCAATCCGGCTACCGGCGCGACCGTACGCGCGACGGTGACCGATCGCGGCCCGTACGTCGGCGGGCGGGACGTCGATCTCTCGTATTCGCTCGCGCGCCGGCTCGGCGTTTACGAACCGGGCGTCGCCGAGCTCGTGATGCGCGTCCGCGGCTGACGAAGCCGCCGGCAGCACGGCGGCGCGCCGGTCGCGACCCCGGGGCAGCGCGGGCCGCAGGTGGTAGGGTTCGCGCGAAGTCGCCGCATCGGGGGGTGAACGTGCGATTCCGATTCGACTGGCGTCGCGGGCGCTGCGGGATTGGCGTTCTGCTCGCCCTCGCGGCGCGCAGCGCAGTGGCCGATCCGGCCGGTCTCGGCGTTGCGCCGCCCGCGCTGGCGAGCGTTCTCGAGGACCGATTCGACTGCGTCGTGGTCGATCCCGGCCATGGTGGCGACGATCACGGCGCGGTCGGTAGCGGCGGGGTGCGCGAGAAGGACCTCGTGCTCGCAGTGGCCCGGCGCATGGCCGAACGCTTGCGCGGGGAAGGGCTCCGTGTCGTGCTGACCCGCGAGGACGATCGGGCCGTCGGTCTCGCCGAGCGTGCGGCGCGCGCGAACGAAACCGGCGCAGACCTCTTTCTCTCGATTCACGCCAACGCCGCGAGCAGCGAACCCGTGCGTGGCGTCGAAACCTACTTCGCATCGCTCGAAGCGAGCGATGCGCTGGCCGGCGGCGTCGCGAAGCGCGAGAACGCGGCTTTCCCGGCGGTGTCCTCGGCGCCCGCGAGTGCGACGGATCCGCTCGCCGACGTGTTCGGCGATCTGATCGAGAGCGAACACCGCGCTGCCTCGGACGAGTTCGCGCGCCTGCTCGAAAGTCGTCTCGGCGCGCTCGACGACGCACCGTCACGCGGCGTGAAGCAGGCTCCGTTCGCCGTGCTCCTGCACGTGAACATGCCGGCCTCGCTGGTCGAGATCGGCTTCGTCACCAATCGAACCGATGCGCAGGCCCTCGACCGCGAAGCGCGGCAAGCCGAGATCGCGAGCGCGCTCGGCGACGCGGTGCTCGAGTTTCGCCGCCGGTTCGAGCTGCGACGCGGGATCGATCGCGAGGAAACATCGCGATCCGGCCCGGCGCGAGAGCACGGTGCGATCGCGCCGGAAGGAGTCGGACAGTGAGCGATCGAACGGTGAGCCCGGATTCTCTTCGCCGTGCCGATGGGCGCGAAGACGATGTGCTTCGGCCGCTGCGCTACACGCTCGACTTCACCGACAACGCGCTCGGTTCGGTGCTCTGGGAGTCGGGCCGAACCCGCGTGCTGTGTACGGTGTGCGAAGAGCCGGGAGTCCCCCGCTTTCTGCTCGGCAGTGGACGAGGCTGGCTGACGGCGGAATACGCGCTGCTTCCGGGATCGACCGATCGACGTACCGAGCGCGAAGCGACGCGCGGTCGGCAGAGCGGACGAACGCAAGAGATCCAGCGGCTGATCGGGCGCAGTTTGCGCGCCGTGGTCGCGCTCGATGCGCTCGGAGATCGAACGCTCTGGGTCGATTGCGACGTGCTGCAGGCCGACGGCGGCACGCGGACGGCGGCGATCTCGGGCTCGTTCGTGGCGCTCGCGCTCGCGATCGCGCGAATCGAGAAACGCGCGGCCTGGGCACGTCCACCGCTGCGCGACTCGGTGGCCGCGGTCTCGGTGGGCGTGGTGGACGGACGCGTCGTGCTCGATCTGCCCTACGGCGAAGACTCTCGCGCGGAGGTCGACATGAACATCGTCGGCACCGGAAGCGGTCGTCTGGTCGAAGTTCAGGGCACCGGCGAGGAGGGCACGTTTTCGGCCGAGCAGCTCGCCTCGATGACGTCGCTCGCGCTGCGCGGCATCGCGGAGATCACGCGTGCCCAGCGTGCGGCGATCGGCGAAGCACGCACCCGGCTCGGCCTTCCTCCCGCGCCGTGAGCGCCGACCCCGTTCACACGCTGGTGCTCGCCAGCGGGAACGCCGGCAAGCTCGGCGAATTGCGCGATCTGCTCGCCGATCTTCCCGTCCGGCTGCGCAGCGCGAGCGAGTTTCCCGGGCTCTCGTTTCCCGACGAAGGCGAGGACTACGCGACGAACGCGCGCGCGAAGGCAACTGCGGCGGCGCGCGCGACGGGGCAGCTCGCGGTCGGCGACGATTCGGGCCTCGAAGTCGACGCGCTGGGTGGCGCGCCGGGCGCCCGGTCGGCGCGCTACGGCGGGCCGGGACTCGATGACGCGGGTCGCTGCGCACGCCTGCTCGCGGCGCTCGGCGATCGACCCGACGCCGAACGAGGGGCTCGCTTCGTGTGCGTGATCGCACTGGTGAATCCCGATGCGACGGCGGTCGAGGTGCGCGGCGAATGCAGGGGGCGGATCGCGCGCGCACCGCGTGGCACGCAGGGATTCGGGTACGACCCGATTTTCGTGCCCGAGGGCGACGAGCGGACACTCGCCGAGTTCGATCCCCGGGCGAAGAACCGGATCTCGCATCGCGGTCGCGCGCTCGCGGCGCTGCGCGCGCACCTCGAACGAACACTGGCTGCGCGCTGACCGGGTCACCGGTCGTGTGATCCTCGAGAAGCGGAGCAGGTGCCGGCAAGGGCCACGCTCCGCTCCATGGCTCGCCGCGGCCTCTCGGCGGCGGCTGCGCGTGACTTCCGCTCCGCGTGGCCCTTCCGGGCGCGGCGTCCCGTCGTTTTCGACAACCCTGTGAGCCGGCGCGGCCGTCAGCCTCTGTGCCGCAAGGCGCGGTAGGCGCATGCCAGCGCCCACGGCGTCGCTGCGAACGCGACCTGCACCGGACCGGCGGGCAGATCCACGGCGTAGGCGACGGCGAAACCGGCGAGCGATGCGCCGGCTGCGGTCGCGCAGGCGATGCCGAACGCGGCGCCGAGATGGCCAGCGAGACGCAGCGCGACGAGACCCGGGAGCACCAGAAAGCCGAACACGACGAGCGGGCCGGCCAGCATCACGCCGATCGAAATCGCGACGCCGAGCAGCAAATCGAGGATCGCGTCGAAGCGCGCGGGATCACGCCCGAGCGTTCGGAGAAAATCGGGATCCACTGACGCGAGCAGGATTTCGCGACGGTGCCAGACGAAGAGCACCGTGGTGGGTACGGCGGCGGCCGCGAGAATCGCGAGGTCGACGTCGTCGATCGCGAGCAGTTCCCCGCGCAAGAGAGCCATCATCTCGAGGTCTCCGCCGGGATTGGACGCGACGAAGAGAATCGTGAACGAGGACGCGAGCGCGTAGATCGCTGCGATGCGGTTGCCGGCCGGAAGCGGCGAGCGCCGCGTCGCCGACAGGATCGCGAGCGCGATGAAGGTTCCGGCGAGCGCACCGGCGAAACCGATTGCGTGACCGAACGACGCGTGATCTGCACCGTGACTCGCCGACCAGGGCGTTTGGGCCGTGAGCAGAAACGCCAGCGCGAGCCCGGCGGCGCTCGCCTGCGGGAGGGCGAGCCCGAGAAGTTCGACTCGCCGCAAGACGACGAACACGCCGAGCGCGGCACAGAGCACGGCCGTGAGCAGCCCGCCGGCGACGGCGTTCGCGAACAGAAATCCACCGAAGAGATCGTTCACGGGGTCACCGAGAGCCGGGCCGGCCGTTCGCGCTCGAGCTGCAGACACTGATCGACGCGACCCGCGAGTGAGGCTTCGTGATGCGAGACGATGCAGACGGCGAGCCGAAGCTCCTGCCGCAGCCGATCGAGTCGGTCGAGAATGCGTTCTTCGGTCTCGCGATCGACCCCGGAGGTCGGTTCGTCGAGAACGAGCAACCCGGCGCCCGTGGCCAGCGCGCGCGCGATCAATACGCGCTGGCGCTGGCCCCCCGACAGCGAGCCCCACCGCTCGCGCGCGAACTCCAGCGCGTCGGACGCCGCGAGTGCGGCGTCGACGGCCCTCGTTTCGCGGTCGCCCGCGCGCTGCCACGGTCGCAACCGCGCATGGGCTCCCGGCGCGACGATGTCGCGCGCCGTCATGGGAACGCGTGGGTCGATGGCGTCGCGCTGCGGGACATATCCGAAGCGCACGCCGTCGGCGACTCGACGTGTCCCACGGAGCGGAGGCAACAGACCGAGAATGCCCCTCAGCAGCGTCGACTTCCCGGCTCCGTTCGGGCCGGTGACGAGCGTGGTCTCGCCCCGGCGCAGAACGAGCTGCGGAACTTCGACCACGACACGCCCGTCGTGGCCGAAGCAGGCCGCTTCGAGTTCGAGCAGCGGTGTGCTCACCGCGTCGACGTCGATTCGGGCACGACGGCGGCGAGCAGTGCCCGCAGGTTCGACTCGATGAAGTCGAGATAGCCGTTCGTGTCGGAGCGCCCGCCGGCGAAGATCGAGAGTGGGACGACGCGAGCTCCCGTGCGAGCAGCGATGGTCTCGGCGAGCCGCGGTTCGTAGGCGATCTCGCGCACGATCACGCGCACGCCCTCTGCGTTCATCCGGGTGACGAGCGCCTCGACGTGCGACGCCGTCGCAGCGACGCCCGGCTTCGTCTCGATCGTTCCCGCCAGCACGAGGCCGTATCGTTCCGCGAGATACACGAGATCTCCGTGGTACGAGACGATCTTCACGCCGCGCAGCGGCTGCGCGAGTCGTTCCCACTCCGCGATTCGTCGATCGAGCGCTGCGCGAAAGCGCGCGAGCCCCGCCTGATAGACGCTCGTGCCGGCGGGATCGACGCGCGCCAGCCCTTCGGCGATGGCGCGCGCCATTTCCCGCCCGCGAACGGGATCGAGATTGAAGTGCGGGTTTCCGAGCGGGTGGAGGTCGCCCTGCGAACGGTCGAGGCTGGTCGGCACCTCGAGCGCGGTGACGTACAGCGAAGCGTCGATGAAGGCGGGAGCGCCGGGTTCGATCGCCGCGTTGCGCGCGACTTCGAGCAAGCCCGGCAGAAAGGCATGTTCCATCCCGAGTCCCATCACGATCAGCGCGTCGGCTCGATGAAGTTTGGTGACGAAGCTCGGCCGCATCGGAACGCGATGCGGATCCGACGATCCGTCGGCGAGGGTTTCCACGTCGAGACGATCTCCCCCGATCTGGCGGGCCATGTCCGCGAGATCGGGAAACGTGGCAACGACGCGCAGTGCCGCGAAGGCCGGGCCCGCGGCGAGCAGAATCAGCGCGAGGCAGGCCACGGCCTGCACGCGGTCAGCGAGTCTTGAAACCATGGCGATGGCTCCCGAGAAATGCGGTCCACTGAAGGGTGAAACGCTGGTCGTCGTGATGGTGTGCGTCGATCTGGTCGATCTGGGCGCGAAGCCGTTGAAACTCGGAGGGCATCCAGCTCGCGAAGATCGAGTACGTCCGCTGCCGATCGAGGTCGTCGCGCAGTGCTTCGGCGTAGTCGAATCGCACGCCGCCGGAGAGACGGTGTGCGAAAAAGCTCTCGAGATAGGCGTAGCCGCCCTTTCGCGTCCTGCGTCCCGGCCCGAACAGCGGGTTCCCCTCGTCGTCGAGCCGCGCAGCGCCGAGTTCGTCGAGCAGCGGGTCGAGATCGTCGAAGCGCTCCCGATTCCAGAACCATTCCGTGCCGGCCACCGTTCCCCGGTAGAGATCGACACCCCCCGGCTCGTGGCGGAGCGTGGCGTCGACGCCCAGCAATCGGCGTCGCGCGGCCTGCGGAACGAAGGCGAAGGTGCCTCCGAGTTCGAGGCCGACGCTCGGGGACAGTTCGAGCGCGGTGAACGGGCGTGCGAGCCAGCTCAGCTCGCTGAACGAGCGGCGGCCGAAAAAGCCGCCGCCTTCTTCGCGCCGTTCGCTTCCGATGCCGTTGTAGAGCCCGGTCGTCAGTTGCACGAAGGGCTCGACCGGTGCCAGCCACGAGAGCTCGACGCCCTCGGCGCCGGACTCGCCACCGATCAAACGGTCGATCGACGGGGGACGATCGACGAACGGGAGCGCTTCGTCGTGCCACTTCGAGAGCCGACCCACGTCGGCGAAGAACCGTCCGCCCTGCAGCGTCAGCCCGTAGGGCAGAGCCGTCGTGAGGAGCGCCGCTTCTTCGATGTCGAAGCCCTCGTCGCTGGTGCCGTTGATCGAGGCGTAGCCGCGAAGAAAGGGGTCGATGGGCGCCGACACGAACAGCTCGCCGCTCGCGAGCGAGAAGCCCGCGCCGTCTCCGTCGTGCGTGTTCGACGCGCCCTGAACGTCGACGACGAGGCTGATCGACGGGTTGCCGGCGTTGACCGGAGCGAGTCGCGCGGTCGAGCCCGCTGCCGGTGCGCCCGGTGCGAGACCGGGCGCGGCCTGCGGCTGAAGCCCGTCGACTCGCCGGGTGAGTTCGGCGAGCGCATCCTGGGTCGCGGTCAGCGCATCCCGCGTGCGGTTCAGCTCGGCGCGGGTGGCGTCGAGTTCGGCGCGCAGCGCGGCGTCATCTCCGGCGCGCGCGTCGAACGCAGTACAAACGACGAGGCAGGCGAGCACGTCACGCGCTCGCGCGGGGAAACGGTGAAACATCGGCTCTCTCCAGCGCAGAGGTCTGCGCATGCGCGTGCAGCACGGCACGCGTGAACCATCGGATCGAGTCACCGGCACGGAACCGGCGACTTGCCGTCAGGGGTTCGAGCGGAGAGAAATCTGCGGAGGTGCGCGGGGCGCGGCGCTCGCGTGGCGCCGCGAAGTAGCGGCGTGCGGCAGATCGCGGAGGCTCGCGCGCGGGCCGAGATCCGAAACGATCACAGCGAGCGGAGCGGAGGTCGGGAGATCGGTTCCGGTTCGCGCGAGATCTTTGCAGATGGGACAGTCGTGCGAGTGCCGTGCGGCGCTCCCGGCCAGTTCGATCGTGTTCGGCCGCAACCGGCCCGCCGGAGACGCACTCGCATGAATGGCGCCGAAGATCGTCGGCGCGAGGATCAGCAGAACGGCCAGCGAGGCGATTCGGCTCATCGAGCGGGTGTCACGAACGCGCACCATGCGAGCACCGTATCAGAGCGAAGCCGAGGATGCACTGGCGGCGCGCACTTTCGCGCGCGCCTGCGTGAAGAGCGCATCGCGCTTGCCGCGGATTCGCCGCAACGCGTGCCGGGTCGTCGCTCGACGTGCGAAGGCAGGGACGGGGAACGGACGATAGGTTCGAACGCATGGACCCCTTCGCGCTCCTCGCGACTCCGGCGCGTCCGTTCGAGAAGCGCTGCGCGATCCCCGCCGATCTCGACGAGGTGACGACGATCGCGCGCGAGACGCCGGCACGCGAGCTCGGGATCTCGCGGGGCGCACTCGAATCGGTCTGGGAGGCGGTGCAGAGCGTCTATCGAAGCGGTCTTCATCCGGCCGTGCAGATCTGCATTCGACGGATGGGCGAGGTGGTGCTGCATCGCTCGCTCGGCCATCTCTCGGGCAACGAACCGGGCAGCGCGCCCGACGCGCCGCGCGTCGTCGCGAGCACCGCGACGCCGTTCAATCTCTTCTCGGCCTCGAAGGCCGTGACCGCGATGATCATTCACAAACTCGACGAGCGGCATCTGCTGCATCTCGAGGATCGAGTCTGCGACTACATTCCGGAGTTCGCGCACAACGGGAAAGAATGGATCACGTTGCGGCACGTGCTCTGTCACCGGTCCGGGATTCCGCATCTACCGCCGAGCGCGCTCGACCCCGAACTGCTCGCGAAACCCGAGGAGATCGTCGCACTGCTCTGCGATGCGCATCCCGTGCACGGGGGCGGGCGCCGTTTGATGTATCACGCGGTGACCGGCGGCTTCATCCTCGGCGAAATCGTGCGGCGCGTGACGGGGCGCGACATTCGCGAGGTGATGCGCGAGGAAGTGCAGCGCCCGCTCGGCTGGCGCTGGATGAACTACGGCGTCGCGGAGGGTGACCTTTCGGCCGTCGCCGTCGATTCCTTCACCGGTCTCCCCGTCTGCCCGCCCGTCTCGACGCTGCTCGAGCGAGCACTCGGTGCCGACGTCGAGCGCGTGGTGCAGATCTCGAACGATCCGCGGTTTCGGACCGGAATCGTGCCGGCGGCGAACGTGATGAGCACTGCGGAAGAAGCCTGCGCGTTCTATCAATGTCTGCTCGACGAAGGCGAGCTCGACGGGGTTCGCGTCTTCGAGCCGCGAACCGTGCGCCACGCCTGTTCGGAGCAGAGCTATCGAGAGTTCGACTTCACGCTCGCCGTACCGCTGCGTTACGGGCTCGGCTTCATGCTCGGTGGCCACTGGTTCTCGCTCTTCGGTCCGGATACCCCGCACGCGTTCGGTCATCTCGGTTTCACCAACATTTTCACCTACGCCGACCCTGATCGCGCGCTCGCGGTCGCGCTGCTGACGAGCGGCAAGCCCGTCCTTTCGCCGGACATGTTGCGCGTGGTGTCGCTCGGCCTGCGCATCGCGAGCGCGTTTCCGAAGCTCTGACGCCGGCCACGCGACTGCCTGCCGCGCGCGGCATACTTCGCGCCCGTGGACGAACCGAACGCCCGACCCATCCTGCTGGTGCGACACGCCGAATCGACGTGGAACGCGCGGCGCCTCTGGCAGGGCCAGAGCGATCCGCCGCTTTCGGAGTGGGGCCGGACGCAGGCGGAGGCGCTCGGCGCGTCGCTCGCTCGCGCGGGCATCGAGCTCGTGATCGCGAGCGATCTGATCCGTGCCGCTTCGACGGCGAAGATCGCGGCCTGCGCGGCCGGCGTTCCCGTCACGCTCGATGCACGGCTGCGCGAGCACGACGTCGGCGTCTGGGGAGGGCGATCGCACGAAGAGATTGCGCGGCTCTGGCCCGACGAGTTCGCGAGGTTTCGCGCCGGTGACGTCGATCTCGTGCTCGGGGGCGGGGAGAGCAGGCGCGCGCTTCGAGTTCGCGTGCGAAGCGCGCTCGAATCGTTGCGGCGCGAACACGCGGGACGCCGGCTCGCCGTCGTCACCCACGCCGGCGTGATCCGTGCGCTCGCCGGCGCGGTCGCGATCGAGAACGCCGGGATGATCTGGTGGAATGGGATTCCGGTCGACGACGAAACGTGACGGCGCGGGCGCGTGCAGGAATCGTCAGCGGCGAGCGGCGATGTCGGGCGGTGGGTCGAGGGAAGATGGAGCGCAGCGTCGCTGCACGTGGTGCACGAACGCGAGCGCGGCTGCGCTGCCCGCGAGGTCGAGCGCAACGTCGCTCGCAGCGCCCGATCGGAGCGTGGTCCGGCTCTGCGCGATCTCGTCGGCGCTCGCCACGACGAGGCAGTAGGCGAAGGCGAGCGCCGCCGCAGCCGCAGCGCGTCGTCGAAGCGAGGCCACGCCGAGTAGCGCCCGGAGGGCGAGCGCGGCGAGCAGGCCGTACTCCGCCGCGTGCGCAGACTTCCGAATCGCGTAGTGGAGCGCTTCGAGCAGGGACGGGTCCGCGCCCGGCAAGAGCCAGCGCAGCAACGGAAGCAGAGTCCGCGAGGTCGATTCGTGCCCGAACGAGTCGGACGAAAAACCGAGAACGACCGCGGTCCAGAGCAGAAGCGGAATCAGCCGGCGAACCATTTCGTTGCGCCACTCCCGTCGCCCGCGGCGACGACCGACCCGAATCGTTCGAACCCGAGTCGCACCTCACGGGTCGACCGCGCGTGGCGCGTCGATCGCCGCGCCGCAGCGCCACCGGTATGCTGCGCGTCGATGGGGACGCTGTCGATCGGACTGGTCTACGACCTGCTGGGTTCGTTCCGCCTCGGCCCCGGGGATCCGGGCGATGCAGACGCGGAATACGAGCCCGAGGCGACGATCGACGCCCTCGCGGCCGCGATCGAACGGCTGGGACATCGCGCCGTTCGACTCGGCAACGCACACGAACTGCTGCGTGAGGCCGGCCGGGATCGCCTGCCGGCGCTCGATGCGGCGCTTTCGATCGCCGAGGGCTTCGGATCTCGAAACCGCGAAGCGTGGGCGCCCGTCTTGCTCGACCTGCTCGGCATTCCCGCCCTCGGCTCCGATCCGCTCTCTCTCTCGCTCTCGCTCGACAAGGCGTGGACGCTCGACGTGGTCGCCGCGGCCGGAGTTCCGGTGGCCGCGCACGCCGTCGTTCGCCGGCCAGAAGAGGCCGCAACGATGCCGTTACCGGCCCCGTTTCCGCTTTTCGTGAAACCACGCTGGGAGGGCACGGCGAAGGGGATCGGGCCGACGTCGAAGGTCGAAGATCGTGCGGCGCTGGCGCGCGAGGTGAGCCGCATCCTCGATCTCTATCGACAGCCCGCACTCGTCGAAGCCTTTCTGCCCGGCGCCGAGTACACCGTCACGCTGGTCGGCAACGATCCCCCGGAGGTCTTGCCGGTGCTGCAGCGGGCGCTGGAGACGATGACGGGGATCGGCCTTCACGCGCTCGAACGACACCGATCGGTGTCGGGCGAAGCGTGGTCGCACCGAACGCCCGGTGCACTCGATGCAGCGCTCGAAGCGCGCCTCGGCGAGCTCGCGCGGCGTGCGTTCACGGCCCTCGAGTGTCGCGATTTCGCGCGCGCCGATTTCCGTCTCGACGCGCGGGGCGAGCCGCATTTTCTCGAGATCAATCCGCTGCCGACCTTCGCGCCGGACGGATCCTTCGGCGTGCTGGCCGAGCTGGCCGGGCGCTCGCACGAGGCGATGCTGGCCGACGTGATCGCGGTCGGTCTGCGCAGGCTCGGGCTGTCGTGACGACGCGCCGGCCGCCCGGGGTGAGCGATGCGCAGTGGCAGGACTTCCGCTGGCAGATGCAGCACCGGATCCGCAGCGCGAGCGAACTCGCGCGGTGGATTCGACCGACACCGGAGGAAGAGCGTGCGATCACCGCGCTCGCCGACCGGTTTCACTTCGTGATCACCCCGTACTACGCGTCGCTGCTCGATCCCGACGACCCGAACTGCCCGCTGCGCCGCCAGGTGGTGCCGCGGCTCGCGGAACGCGACGACCCGCGCGGCCTCGTCGATCCGCTGGACGAAGTCGCCCACTCGCCGGTGAAAAACGTGATCCACGCCTATCCCGATCGGATCGCATTCTGCGTCAACAACGAATGCGCGCTCTACTGCCGGTTCTGTCTGCGCAAGCGCATGGTCGGAGACGAAGATCAGGCCATGAAACGCCGCGAGCTCGAAGCGGGGCTGGCGTGGATTCGTCGCTCGCCCTCGATTCGCGACGTGTTGCTGACCGGAGGCGATCCGCTGGTGTTGTCCGACGAGCGGCTGGACTGGTTGCTCGGCGAACTGCGAGCGATCCCGCACGTCGAGATCGTTCGCATCGGGACGCGACTACCGGTCACGCTGCCGTTTCGGATCACCGACGCGCTCTGCGAGATGCTCTCGCGGCATCATCCGCTCTGGCTCAACACCCACTTCAATCATCCCCGCGAGCTGACGCCCGAAGCAGCGCGCGCCTGCGATCGATTGAGTCGGGCGGGGATTCCACTCGGCAACCAGTCCGTCCTGTTGCGAGGCATCAACGACGACGTCTCGACGATGAAGGCGCTCGGCGAAGGGCTGCTCCGGCTGCGCGTGCGGCCCTACTACTGCTATCAGGCGCAGTGGCTGGAGGGGACGGCGCACTTCCGCGTGCCGATCGAGGAGGGGCTCGCGCTGTTTCGTGCGCTGCGCGGGCGGACGAGCGGGCTGGCGATTCCGCTCTACGTGCTCGACACGCCGCACGGCAAGGTGCCGCTCTCGCACTCGTGGCTTCGCGGACGCGAGGGTGACGAGCTGTGTCTCGAGACCTGGGACGGAACGCTCTGGCGCGAACCCGATCCGCGATGACGAGTCGCGTGCGCAAGAGCGAAGCGCGATGACGAACCCCGCGCGCGGATCGCGAAGCGCGGGTGCACGCATTCGTGCCGCCGCGGTGCTGCTCGGCGCGAGTGTGCTGCTCTCGCGCGTCCTCGGCTATCTGCGCGAAGCGCTGCTCGCCCATCGAATCGGCGCCGGTCCCGAGGCGGACGCGTTCTATGCGGCGTTCACCATCCCCGACCTGCTGAACTATCTGCTGGCGGGCGGAGCGCTCTCGATCGCGTTCATCCCGCGTTACGCGCGCACGAGAGAGACCGAGGGTGAAGCCGCGGCGGCGCACCTGCTGGCGACGGTGGCCGGCACGCTCGGCGCGGTCGCCGTGCTCGCGACGCTCGTTCTCTGGTGGTTCGCGGGGCCGCTCGTGCAACTGCAGTTTCCGCGCTTCGACTCCCCGACGCAGGAACTGTGCGTGCGTCTCACGCGAATCGTGTTGCCGGCACAGATCTTCTTCATCGTCGGCGGGCTGGTGCAGGGCGCGCTGATGGCCCGCGGCCGCTTCGTCGCCTCGGCGATCGCCCCCGTGATCTACAACGGCGGAATCATCGTCGGCGGCTGGTTCGGGGCGACAAACTTCGGTGTCGAGGGCTTCGCCTGGGGCGCGCTGGCGGGCGCACTGCTCGGGCCCTGCCTCGTTCCGCTGCTCGATGCCAGGCGGCGGATGCCGCTGCGCCTCCGGTGCGCGGCGACCGATCGCGCCTTTCTCGGCTACCTCGCGGTCGCGGCGCCGCTGATGCTGGGGCAATCGCTGCTCACGGTGGACGAGTGGTATGGCCGCTGGTTCGGCGGGCTGCTCGGCGCGGGAACCGTCGCGCATCTCGCCTACGCGCGGCGCCTCGTGCTGGTGCCGGTGGCCGTGGTCGGGCAGGCGGTCGGCGCGGCGGCATTGCCGACGCTCGCGCGGCTTCACGCCGCGGGCGAAGACGACGAACTCGGCCGTCTGGTCGGACAGACGCTTCGCGCCGCGTTCGCGTTCGCGTTGCTCGCTGCGGCCGGCTTCATGGTCTTCGCGACGCCGCTCGTCACGCTGGTCTATCAGCGCGGCGCGTTCGGCGCGGCCGACACCGACGCGGTGGCCGGGATCCTGCGCGTTTCGTGCCTCGCGGTCCCGTTCTGGGTCTTGCAGCAGGTGGCCGTTCGCGCGTTCTACGCGCGAGGAGACACGCTCCGGCCCATGCTGTGGAGCAGCACGATCACGCTCGGCGCGATTCCCGTCTATCTGCAGTTCGGAACGATTGGCGGTGCGCGCGGCATCGCGCTCGCAGGCGTCGTCGGGATCGGCGCCAACGCGCTGCTGACACTCGCGCTCGCACGGTGGTGGCACGGCGCGCCGTCGCTGCGGGCGATCGCGGGCTCGGGGCTGCGAGGGCTCGTGGTGGCGCTGCTCGCGAGCCTGCCGGCGTGGGCGGCCGGAGCCTGGCTCGAAACCGCGTGGGCGGAGCCGGTGCTGGCCGGACACGCGAATCAATCCCTCACAGGGACGAGACTTCTCGCGCTCGGCGTCGAAGCAGCCGTCTTCGCGGTCGCCGCGCTGCTCGCGATTCGGTGGATCGGAGATCAGATCCTGCGCGATACGACGCGGAGAATCCTCGCTCGGGCTGTCCGGCGGCGGGGAGGATCGTGATAGGCTCGCCCCATGGCAGACCACGGATTCTCCAGCACGTCGTGTGGCGGGGCCGGCGGTTTCGGTCCCGAGCGGCCGGGCGGGCAGGGGCTCGACCCGGAGCAGGAAGAGTCCGGCAACCGCGCGATCGTCGCTCTGCTTTCCGATCCCGGCACCTGCGAGCACGTCGATCTCGTGCTCACCTGGCGCGAGACGACGGCGCAGCGTCCGGCGGCGTACGAGGCATGGGGGCGTCGCGGGATGGTGCGTTTCGTTCGCCGCATCGCGGCCGACGGCGCGCTCGCCTTCGACGTGATCGAGACGGTGGGCGAGAACCCGCTCGCGCGGCAGGATGCGAACGCGCTGCGTTCGGTCGAAGAAGAGTCTCGCGCGTCCGCAGCGGGCGGCTTCGACGCGGCCGATCCGGCGACGCGGTACATCGGGTCGGCGCAGCAAAGCCACCCGTTCGCGTTCGAGCGGATTGCGCAGCTTTTCGATTCACCGAATGCGCCGGATCTCGTGATCTCGCCCGAAGACTTCGCACAGGGCATCCAGCCCGGGCAGCACGGTGCGCTCAACGTCCGGCAGTCGCGCGCGCCGATCTGGTTTTCGGGGCCGGGCGTGCGTCCCGGCGTGATCGACGAGGCCCTGCCGGCGGTGGATATCGCGCCCACGATCCTCGCCGCCGCCGGGTTTCCGTTGATCGACGGGGCTGACGCCACCGGTCGCAGCTCGAGCGAACGGGGCCGGCCGCCGGACGTTCGGCTGCGCCGTCAGGACGGGCGTGCACGCGAGGAGATCCTCCTGCCCGACGGCGCCCGCGCCCGCCGGGTCCATCTCTTCAACCTCGACGGGCTCTCGCATACCGAACTCGAGCGGCGTCTCGCGAATGATTCCGCCGCCCTGCCCAATCTTCGCCGTCTTCGCGCTCGCGCGGCGGTGTTTGCGTCGGGGTCGATCGTCAACTTTCCCTCGATCACCTGGCCCAGCCACACGACGATCGGCACCGGAACCTGGTGCGGGCACCACGACGTGGTGAACCCGAGCTACTGGCTGCGCGAGAAGCGCGAGCTGATCTCTCCACAGGGCCAGCAGGTGAAGACCGAAGGCTTCGTCTCGCCGTCGGTGGAGACGATCTTCGAAGCCTTCCACCGGGTGCGCGGTGCGAGCGCGATGGGCGCCGCGATCTACGAACCGCTCGGACGGGGCGCGGACCATGCAGTTCTCGAAGGCCGGAATCTCGGCCGGCGCGATCACGTGAAGGCGCTCACCGCCGAGTGTCTCGCGGATTGCGATCCGCGCTGGGAGCGCGACGGGCCCGATGCCGTGGCGCGCGAGTCGACGCTCGATGCGCGCGGCGTCGCGCAGGTGATCGACCTGTATTCGAACCCCGCGCTCGAGCCGCCGTCCTGCGTGATGCACGAACTCGTGCTGACCGACGGCGTCGGCCACGACTACGGTCCGCACGGTTCGGGAATCGAGGCGGCGCTCGACGAGAGCGATCGCCGGATCGGCCGTGTGCTCGACGTGATCGACGCCCGCGGTCTGTTCGACGAGACGCTCTTCGTGGTCACGGCGGATCACGGAATGTCGCCGCAGGACGTCGCGCTGCGCGCCAATCCCTCGCGCCACGTCGAGCGAATCGGCATGGCCGCGACGGTCGCCGAACCGATGATCTGGCTGCACGACCTCCGGATCGCGATCGAGCGGGCGGCGGACGGGCGCACGGCGCGCGTGCTGGTCTGCGAGAACGACGCGCTGCCGAGCGGCGAGCGCCCGCCGGTCGAAGGCGCGGAGGTGATCGTCGAAGCACACGCTCCGCAGACCGAAGGCCAGCCGCGCCGGGTGGCCGGCGGACGCACCGGGCCAGGCGGAGTTTTCGGCTTCTCGACGCCTTCGGACCTCGATGCGAGAGACCTGGCGGTGGTCGTGCGCGCTGAAGGCCGGAATCCACGTCGCGTTCGACTCGACGGTCGCGCGCTCGCCATCGATGCGGCCGCCGTGCTCTACACGAACCGCACGTGAGCGCAGCGGAGTCGAGCGTAGGAGCGCTCGCCGGCCGATCGCGCGCGGTTGAAAGCGCGATCGAACACGGGTAGCCTGCGCGGCCGAGGGCGCGTAGCTCAATTGGCAGAGCAAGGGACTCTTAATCCCTAGGTTGAAGGTTCGATTCCTTCCGCGCTCACCACACCCCTCGTTCACGTTCCCGCGCGTTCGCGTCGGGCCGTTCCGACACGCCTCACCGGAACGCGTGCGAAATTGACTCGTCTCCCCATCCTCTCTACGTTGCGGCCGATGGGGATCATCGTTCGCCGGGGTGGCGAAACCGGTAGACGCAGTGGCCTTAGGAGCCACTGTCCGCGAGGACGTGCAGGTTCGAGTCCTGTCCCCGGCACCCGGTCTCGCTCTGGCGCCGTTCCATCCCCGTCGCCTTCGTTTCGTCGCGGGTGCGCGCGCGCGCGATGCGCCGCAGACCGACCCTGTCAGGAGACCCGATGAGCTCGCCGGCCGAGAATTCCGTTTCCCCCGCGCTTCGCGTGTCGATCGAGTCGCCGACGAGCGTGCAGCGAACGCTGTCCATCGAAGTCGACGCCGCACGCGTATCCCGGATCTTCGATCGAGCCTACGCCGATCTCGCGCGCCGGGCCCGGGTCGAGGGGTTCCGTCCGGGCCGCGTGCCCCGGGGCGTGCTCGAAAAGCGATACGGCGCTGCGATGCGCGAAGAAGTCGAGCGCATGCTGGTCAACGAAACGCTGCCGGAAGCGTTTGCGCAGACCAGGTTGCTTCCCGTTTGCGAGCCGGCAATCGACGCGGGCCCCGCCGTGTCCGGTTCGGACTACCGCTACAGCGTGCGCATCGAGATCAAACCGGAGATCACGATTCCCGAACTGGCCGGGCTCAGTGCGCGGCGAATCGCGCTCGCGATCGAAGAATCGGACGTCGACCGCGTGCTCGAAGACTTGCGACAGCGCCGCGCTCCGCTGGTCGAAGAGGGACCGGAAGCGGGGGCGGCGACGGGTCACGTGCTCAACGTCGACTTCACCGGCCGGATCGACGGCGTCGCCTTCGAGGGGGGCGCCGGCGAGGACGTCGAGATCGAGATCGGGTCGGAACGATTTCTGCCCGGATTCGAAACGCAGCTCGTCGGTGCGAAGGCCGGCGAGCGGGTCGAGGTTCGCGTGCGCTTCCCGGACGATTATGGTCACGCGGAGGTCGCCGGGAAGGACGCGGTCTTCGAGGTCGCCGTTCATTCGATTCGCCGCCGCGAACCCGTGGCCCTCGACGACGAGTTCGCGCGCGACCTCGGCGAGTTCGAGACTCTCGACGCGCTACGCACGCGGATTCGGGACGACCTCGTGGCACGCCGCGCGCGTGATTCGAGGGCAATGCTCGAACGCACGCTGCTCGACGCGCTGCTCGAGCGAACCTCGTTCGAAGTGCCGCCGGGGTTGATCGATCGCCGGCTCCAGCATCGACTCGAACAGGCCCACCGCGAACTCGGCAAGTCGATGCCTCACGAGGCGCTGCACGCGCAGATGGAGCACTGGGTCGAACAGTGGCGACCGGACGCGGAACGAGACGTGCGGGTCGCGCTGTTGCTCGAAGCCGTGGCGCGCGTGCGGGGGATCGAAGCGGCGGATGCCGAACTCGACCAGCGCATCGATCGGATCGCAGCCGAACAGAAGATGGACGCGGCCGGCCTGCGTCGTCTCTACCGCGAGCGCAACGCGATCGAGGCGTTGCGGGCGCAGGTGGTCGACGAGAAGGCGCTCGATTCGCTGATCGCGGACGCGACGATCGAAGAGGTTCCGGCGTCGTGACGGCACTGGAGACCGAACCGCGCCGGGCCCTGCGGCGCCGCGCAACGAAGGATGGACGATGCCGCTGATCCCCATGGTCGTGGAACAGGATCACCGGGGCGAACGCGCCTACGACATCTATTCCCGGCTGTTGCGCGACCGAATCATCTTTCTTGGCAGCGCGATCGACGACGACATCGCCAATCTGGTGATCGCGCAGCTGCTCTTTCTCGAGGCCGAGGACGCAGAGAAGGACATCCAT
>CAZDHU010000228.1:0-2530 GCA_964505355.1 uncultured Myxococcaceae bacterium
TCTGTTAGCAAAATGTTAGCAAGGAGTACATGCCAAGCGTGCAATGTATTTGTAACCAAGTTGGATGTCGCGGTTCGTATCGAACGGAGACGCCTAGCGATCTTCAAGTCCTCGGAAATCGTCTCTTGACTCAAGCACCCCTTGTGTCCAGATTTAGCTGACGGCGAACAATCTTGCCAACTTACAATTATGACCTCATCCTAGCGGCAAAGAGCTTTCCATTGCTCGCGCTCTTCATACTCCTACTGAAAGCCAGTTCCGAGGGCAAGGCTGAGTTCAATCTTGACTGGTTGCTTAGGCAGACTCCACTAACTATGCCTACAATTCGAAGGGCATTGAGCAATAAGGCGTTAAGACCCTTTGTCGCGATTCGCCTTCACAATCAGTCCATCTCCTTCGAACCAAGGGACATGTTGTTACGCTACAATTCTGATCTGCGTGTCAGTCGAGTTGTTATTCCTGATGAGTATGAAAATGTCGATGAGCCACCGGAAGATCTTGAACCCCTTCCTGCGGCCTAAATTCGTTCGTGGAGGTGAGCAATCTGCGACAGCTAAATAGCAATGAATCGCATAGTTGTGGGTAGCGCATAACTACTAATTCAAGCGTCCGGCCGTCGGCCCAGATGCAACCATTCGTCTACTCAGTGCGATTGACCAGAGTGTAGTTGAGGCCGTCCGTATGGACATCCTTCTAAAGTGAAATTGGGTACTCTATTATTTTGGGGCTTTGTGGCCAGTGGAACACACAAACTTATGGGCTGCATGCCTATGAACAAGCAACCCAATTTGACCATCTTAAGACCCCGTTAAGTCCAAAGCCAACAATGCTGGCGCTTGTTGTTGGCAGAGGTCCCCCCCTGCTCTTTCTCACCCGAGATAAGACAATTGACCTCAGTGATCGTATCTCTGTAGAATGAGCGAGGAGATTACGGTTTCCACTTTACTGCAGTTCCAAAGACCCACATTCCACTCTCTCCAGAGAGCAGTGAAATAAATTGCGTTCCGATGATGGCGTCCGCCTCCAATTCCGCAACTCGGTCCTCGAGCTTCTTAACGACTGCCTTTTGTGTCGCCTTTGCATCGCTCCCGAAGATCGAGGTCTCTTTACCCTGGAAAAAATAAACCATTCCGACTACCTCGTAGGGGCGATCAGGGCTTATGGTCATAACCACAGTCGATAGTTCCTTCTGAGCTTTCTCCTTATCCTTCTTATCGTCTTTGTCCCCAGCTAAGATGGCAGTAGTAAAGACGCAAGCGAGAATCACAGCTGCCAATCCGAATAGAAGTTTCGATGATTTTTCACGCATACTTGCTCTCCCTCAATTTGCGTTCATGAAGTTATTTTCCGTCACGGTCAAGATTAGAATCAAATAAAGACTGCATTAACGATCGGCGCCTCCTCTCTGGGACCGAAGTCTATGGTTTCGACCCGGTAATCCTCTTTGCATTTTCTGCTTCATCACGGGACATGAATCCTTCTTGCACAAGCAGATCCAAATAGCGAAATCCAGCTACGATGCGCAGTGAGTCTGACTCAAATGCTCCGCGAAAGATCTCTTCTTTTTTTGCCTTCACTCGATCTACACTCTTCTCAAACTCAAACCCGTTCTTTCCATTACGCCAAAGAACAAATGAATTCATCTGGCGACCGTCACCGATGAGCGTGTCGCCGGCGCAACGTAGTCTCGCTCCTTGCCCCGACTGGAAGATCAAAGAAATTCCGCCATCCATCACAGCAAAAGTTCCGCCGAACTGTCGCTTCTGCTTGTAGCTGTAGTAGAAGGTACCATCGGAGCCCAATTCCAGGTAAGTCTTACGATCCCATTCACCAATCCCATAATAGACTCCGCTAGGTGTGTGGGTCCCGCAGCCAGAACAGACGACTAATACGAGTCCAAGCACTTTAAGCACTCTCTGTGAGAACATTCTCGATACTCCTCGTCTTTGAATAGCCCACGGCTAAGTAGAGGACGATGTTATCATTGAAAGCCCTGAAGATGTCGTCGAATCTACTCAGGCGCGGGTCTTTGAATCAATAGGCTTCTTGCTTCTTGGCAATGTGCAGTCCGAACTGTCTTTTCCACTATGCTCGATAGTGTGCAATAACGATGTCACGATTTCAGCGACAACCACTCAGTCAGTGCCTTATTCGTCACGCTGTCCCTGTCAAAAAGGTGCCCGAATCTCGTAAATCCTTCTCATCCAAATCGAACTGGTGCGCAAGTCGACCATTAAGGACAATTAGCACAAGCTGGGGGGCCGCTCAGAAAGATAAAATTGATCAGATATACCGCATCTCCCAAGCTAGTTCTGCCATCACAAGTAATATCGCCGCCGCTGATGTCCCGCGGTGCCTCACCCCGCTTAAACAGATAGTTGATGAAACTCACTACATCGGAAAGATCGACTGCGCCCGAAGCATTGAAGTCACCGCAGTTGAACTTGGCACTGGTGAAAGCCGAGTAGGAACCATCTTCATCGATTGGAGCATATACAAGATTGTTGACCGTATCCACGGTGCTTTCCAG
>CAZDHU010000229.1:0-2582 GCA_964505355.1 uncultured Myxococcaceae bacterium
CATCGTGATGGACAACCACGTCTACGGGATGACCAAGGGCCAGCCCTCGCCGACCACCGAGCCCGACTGGGACTCCAAGCTCTCGCCCGGCGGCACCGGCGTGCGCTCGTTCCACCCGCTGGTGATCGCGCTGGCCTCGGGCGCCAACTTCGTCGCGCGCGCGTTCTCGGGCGACCCGAACGGCACCGCCGAGATCATCGCGCAGGCGATCCGTCACCCGGGCTTCTCGTTCATCGAGATCCTCAGCCCGTGCGTGACCTTCCGTCCCGAGCAGCGCACCTGGAAGGAGCAGGCCCACCCGGCGCCGGTCGGCCCGACCGACGACCCGGCCCGGGCCGCCCGCCGGATCATGACCGACGACGGTTTCAACATCGGCGTGCTGTACGCCGGGAATCGCGCGCCGTACCCGCTGGGGCCGCGCGCAGCCAAGCGCAGCCTTGCCGAGATCGAGGCGGAGTTCGAACTATGAATGCCAAGAGGACGAAGGCCCCGCGCACGCTCGACGAGTTCATGGTCAAGGCCTACGAGATGGAGATCGAGGCCTCGGAGCGATACGCCGAGTTCGCCGACGCGATGGAGACGCACAACAATCGCGAGGTCGCCGAACTGTTCCGCAAGATGTCCGAGATCGAGGGCAAGCACGCCACGCAGATCATGGCCGAGATGGGCTGGAAGTCGCCGCCGCCGCCTGGAAAGGTCGTCTGGGAGAGCTTCGAAGGGCCCGAGACCATCGCGATGGACGAAGTCCACTACCTGATGCAGCCCTACCACGCGCTGATGCTCGCGCTGACCAGCGAAGAGCGCGCCGAGCGGTTCTTCGCGCGCATCGCCGAGGCGGCAACCGTCGACTCGGTGCGCACCGCAGCGCTCGAGCTGCAGGCCGAGGAGCAGGAGCACGTCGAGCTGATCAAGGCCTGGCTGCAGAAGGTGCCGAAGCCCGACCGCAACTGGGCCGACGACCCCGATCCGCCGCGGTACACCGACTGAAGCCCCCGCTTCGACCCGCCCTTCGATTCACCTCCACCAGGATCCGCCCATGGAAACCCTGCTCCCCGACGGCTGGGCGCCGCCGATCGGCTACGCCAACGGCATCGCGGTCGACGCCGGCCGCATCGTCTTCGTCGCCGGCCAGGTCGGCTGGGACGCGCAACAGAAGTTCCACTCCGAAGAGATCGCCCCGCAGTTCGACCAGGCGCTGCAGAACATCGTGGCGATCCTGGCGAAGGCGGGTGCGAAGCCCGAACACGTCTGCCGCATGACGGCCTACTGCTGCGACAAGCCGGCCTACATGGCCGCGCGCAAGGATCTGGGCAAGATCTGGCGCAAGCACATGGGCTCGCACTACCCTGCGATGAGCATGATCTTCGTCTCCGACCTGCTCGACAACCCGGGCAAGATCGAGCTCGAGGCGACGGCGGTCGTGCCGAAGTAGGCGTATCGGCGAAGGCGGCGTCGAACGCGGCGCCGCGCTACCGCGCCACCCCCCAGTAGCCGTAGGTCAGCGGCCCGATCGTGCGCGCCGCGAGCGGCCGCGGATCGAGCAGCCCCTCGGTCCATTCGACCGTGAAGCCGGCCTCGCGCAGGATCCTCGGCGGATCGCGCGTCAGGTGGCAGCCGCCGGCCAGAGGCGTCCACACCGGCTCGATGCGGTGTTGCCAGCGCTGCGCGCGCACCGAGCGCGCGGTGCCGTGCTCGGCGAACAGCAGTTCGCCGCCGCGGCGCAGCACGCGGCGCATTTCGCGCGCCGCCCGCGCGACGTCCGGGATCGTGCACAGCGTGAACGTGATCACGACGCTGTCGACCGACGCGTCGGCGAGCGGAATCGATTCGCCGGGCGCGCCGAGGAACTCCACCGGCACCCGGCTCGCCGCTACGCGGCGCTGCGCGAGCGCGCGAATGCCCTCGCCCGGCTCGAGCGCGAGCACCCGCTCGACCTTGCCCGGATCGTAGAACGGCAGGTTCAGGCCCGAGCCGAAGCCGACCTCGAGCACGCGTCCGCGCGCGAGCGGGACGACCAGCGCGCGAGTGCGCGCCAGCGACGGGGAGCCGCAGGCCAGGTCGACCAGGCGCGGCAGGATCAGCCGTTCGTAGAAGTCCATCCGAGGCGAAAGATACAATCGACGCTCACGCGGCTGCGCCGCGCAGGGCGACACCGAATGAGCCACCCGGCACACGATACCAGCGGCGAAGCGAAACGGCTCGAGGCGACGCCGCGCGTGACGATCGTCGTCGCGCGTGCGCGCGCCGGCGTCATCGGCGCCGGCAACGCGCTGCCCTGGCGCCTGCCCGAAGACCTCGCGCACTTCCGCACGACGACGATGGGCCACGCGATCGTCATGGGCCGCAAGACCTTCGAGTCGATCGGCAAGGCGCTGCCAGGCCGCCGCACGATCGTCGTCAGCCGCGATCCGCGCTGGTCGCACCCCGGCTGCGAGAGCGCGACGACGCTGCGCGACGCGATCGCTCTCGCCGGGCAACCGGGCCCGGATCCGTCGATCGCGACCGACGAAGTCTTCGTCGTCGGCGGCGCGCAGCTCTACCGCGACGCGATCGCCATCGCGCAGCGCGCGATCGTGACCGAG
>CAZDHU010000230.1:0-12122 GCA_964505355.1 uncultured Myxococcaceae bacterium
TTGACAGCGCCCCGCGCGCCGCGGTAGGCTCGACCTCCCGTGGGGCTGTAGCTCAGCTGGGAGAGCATCAGGCTGGCAGTCTGAGGGTCGGGGGTTCGATCCCCCCCAGCTCCACCACTCTTGCAGGGCCCGGACAGGCGCCGGGCGTGCTCGTGACCGGCCGGAGTCCGCCGGGCAGGAGCCGCGCACGCAATCCGATCCTCTCGGATCACCGGGGGGGGACGGATGTCGCCCCGCCGGCAGCCCGGATTCCCATTTCTCGTCCGTCGTACTCGCGTCCTGTCGGGGCTCCACCTTCGCGGTCGCGCTCCACTGCGCGCGCGGTGGTTCGGTTTCGAACCACGTCATCGAGATCGGACGCCTGCGGGCGGTGAGAGGGCCGCAACATGAACTGGATCACTCGCGAACGGCCGAAGGTCGACCGCATTGCGTGCCCGTGGCTGATTGCACGGTTCGTCGATCAGAAACTTCCGCTGCGAAACATCGCGCGCCCGCTCGGACGGAAGTAGTGCTGCTCCCCTCCGGCGTCGCGCCGGCGTCGAGACTGTTGCTGATCGGCCGCGCACTACGGGCCTTCACCGACGGCTACGTCGCCATCCTGCTGCCCGTCCATCTGCTCGCGCTCGGTCTGGGCAAGTGGAACGTCGGGTTGATTTCCAGCGCCACGCTGCTCGGCTCGGCGCTGATGACGCTGGCAGTTGGCCAGTGGGGACATCGCGTTCCGCAGCGTCGGCTGCTGATCGCCGCGGCCGGGCTGATGGCCGCCACCGGCCTGTTGCTCGCCGGCATCACGGAGTTCTGGCCGCTGCTGGTCGTGGCGTTCGTCGGCACGATGAATCCGAGTTCGGGCGACGTCAGTGTCTTCCTGCCGCTGGAACACGCGCGGCTGGCCGAGACGGCCGACGGCGAGGCGCGGGTCCGTCTGTTCGCGCGCTACGGATTCACCGGGGCTCTTAGCGCGGCGGCCGGTGCGCTGGCGACGGCGGTTCCGCAGCGCCTGATCGACGCAGGCGTGCCGCAGACCGAGGCCATCCGGCTGATGTTCATCGCGTACGGGCTCACCGGCGGAGTGATCTTCTTGCTCTACCGCAGGCTGCCGAATCACCCGATCCATGGCCCCGACGCGCCGCGTGCTCCCCTCGGCCCCTCGCGCGCCATCGTCATCCGACTCGCAGCACTGTTCTCGATCGATGCCTTCGCAGGCGGCCTGCTGGTCAATACGCTGCTGGCGCTGTGGCTGTTCGAGCGATTCGACCTCTCGCTCTCCGCCGCCGGCAACTTCTTTTTCTGGGCCGGGCTGCTCTCGGCCAGCTCGCAGCTGGCGGCACCCTGGGTGGCCCGCCGCATCGGACTGATCAACACGATGGTATTCACGCACATCCCGTCGAGCCTCTGCCTCATCGGCGCTGCGTTCGCCAGCAACCTGCCGATCGCACTCACCCTGCTGTTCCTGCGCAGCGCGCTGTCGCAGATGGACGTGCCGGCGCGATCGGCCTTCGTCATGGCCGTGGTCACTCCGGCCGAACGCACTTCGGCCGCCAGCGTGACCGCGGTACCGCGCAGTCTCGCGGCGGCGGTCAGCCCGGCCATCGGAGGCGCCCTCTTCGCCGCGGGCTGGATGGCTGCACCGCTGGTCGCCTGCGGTGCGCTGAAGATCCTCTACGACGTCGCGATCTGGCGGGCGTTTCGCAAGGTCAGGCCCGACTCCTGACCATCGACGACGAGACGAGCGGCGCGAGCATGCGCTGGCGCGTCGCGTCGGAATCGTCGGGTCGCTCGGCGAGCGCACGCTGGCGCGGGCTCGTTCGACGGGGATGCTCTCGGAATGCCGACGCTCGCGATTCCTCCGCCCCTTCGCGGCCCGACCCGGGGCGCGGCAAGCGTGACGGTGTCGGGCGCGACGGTCGGCGAGTGCCTCGAAGACGCGGGGCGTCGCCACCCGGGATTTCGCGAACAGGTGATCGACGCGCGCGGTGATGTGCACCGATTCGTGCGTCTCTTTTTGAACGGCGAGCTGCTGCGGGATCGCCCGCTTGCGACGCCGGTCGGCGAACGCGACGAGATCGGGATCGTCGCCGCGATCGCCGGCGGTTGAGCGTCCCGCGTGATCGACACCCGCTGCTCACCCGGCGGTCGATGTCGGCCGGCGGTTGCGGCCGGCCCAGGTCTGATAGGGTGAAGATCCGCGGCCGGCGCGCGGGAGAGAGCATGCGGGCGAGAACCAGTGCAGACCTTCATACAGGAGAGACGAGATGACGACGAACGAAGCGGGTTCCGGCGGCGATCGCATGATCCGGGTCGACATGACGACGCGGGCGGTTTCGCTCGAATCGTTCCCTGCCGCCTGGAAACTGCTCGGCGGGCGTGCGCTCTCGGCGCGAATCCTGCTCGAAGAATGTGATCCCCGATGCGACGCACTCGGCCCGCAAAACGTGCTGGTGATCGCACCGGGCGTGCTCTCGGGCACGGCGGCGCCGACCTCGGGACGAATCTCGATCGGCGGCAAGAGCCCGCTGACGGGCGGGATCAAGGAATCGAACGCGGGCGGCAATCCCGGCCAGGATTTGATGAAGCTCGGCATTCGCTGCGTGATCGTGAAAGGGCAGCCCGCCGACGCGAAGCAGCGCTTTGGGCTCGAAATCACCGGCGACGGCGCACGGCTCGTTCCCGCCGACGATCTGGCGGGCCGCTGGAATTACGCGCTCTGCGACGAGCTCGGTCGCCGCTACCCGAGCGCGTCGTTCATCACCGTCGGCCCGGCCGGCGAAATGCGTCTCGCGGGTGCGTCGGTGGCCTGTACCGACGGCGACGGCCGGCGCCCGGCGCGACACGCCGCGCGCGGCGGACTCGGGGCCGTGATGGGCAGCAAAGGACTCAAATTCGTTTCGGTCGACGCGGGCAAGCGTCCGGTGCGGCGTCCGGCCGACGCGAAGGCCTTCATGGAGTATTCGAAGAACTTCACGAAGGAATATCTCGCCGGCCCGCTGATGTTCAAACACGGCACCAGCTCGATCGTGCCGATCGCGAACATGCTGCACACCTTCCCGACGCGAAACCGCACCTCCGGTCAGTCGCCGCACGTCGCGACCCTCGACGGAGCGCGCATCGTCGAAAGCTTCGCGAGCCGCGGTGGCAGCATGCACAACTGCATGACCGGCTGCATCGTGAAGTGTTCGAACATCGTCCACGACGCGAACGGCGAGTACCGCACCAGCGCCCTCGAGTTCGAAACGTTGACGCTGCTCGGCGCGAACTGCGACATCGCGAGCTGGGAAGACGTCGCCGAACTCGATCGGCTCTGCGACGAGATCGGGCTCGACACCGTCGAGGTCGGCGCCGCGATCGCGATCTACATGGATTCGGGCGGCATGGAATGGGGCGACGCGAGTGGAGCGAAGCGCATTCTGAAAGAAATCGCCGAAGGCACCGAGCTCGGCCGCGCGATCGGAAGCGGTGCCGTCGCGATCGGCCAGAAGCGCAAACACGCACGCGTCCCGGTGGTGAAGGGACAGGCGATCCCGGCCTGGGATCCCCGGCCGCTGAAGGCGACCGGCGTCACCTACGCGACCAGCCCGATGGGCGCCGATCACACGGCCGGCCTGATCATCAACCCCGGCCTGCCGGCGGATCAGTTCGCGCGCGCCTCGCAAGAATCGCAGGTCGTGAACGCCGCCTGCGATTCGTCGGGCTTCTGCCAGTTTCTGCAGCCGACGCTCGAACAGATCGCGGCCTACTACTCGCACTTCACCGGCGCTCCGGTCTCGCGCGAGGAGATCGCCGAAATGGGCTGGCAGTGTCTCGCCGACGAATGGGCGTTCAACGAGCGCGCGGGATTCACGGCCGACGACGACGCGCTGCCGGCCTGCATGCGCGACGAGGGTGTCGGACCGAATGGCGTGATGAAATTCGACGTCCCGGCGGACGTGATCGCGTCGGCGAAGCGCAAGATGCCCTGGCGCGAAGAACTGTTCGCCCTCAAGGCGACCGGCTGATCGCGCGGCGCCCGCGAGCGGCGGGCGCGTGCGCCGCGGGCGGATGATTCGGTGCGGGCAGGGTTCTCCTGCCCGCACGCGTTTCGGGAACTGGACGGTTCGACGAACGAACGGACGGGAGAATCGGGATTGCGCGACGTGCGGATGAAAGGATTCGCGGAGCGCAGGGACGTCGAGGACGTCGATCGCTTCCTGCGCGCGCACAGCACGGTCCTTCCGGCCGAAGAGGTGCCGCTGCTCGCCTGTGCGGGACGCGTGCTGGCCGATGACGTATTCAGCCGCGTCGACGTGCCGGGGTTCGCGCGGGCCTCGATGGATGGGTTCGCGGTACGTGGCGAAGACACCTTCGGCGCCTCCGACTACGAGCCGATCCTGCTGCGCGTGATCGGGCGCGCACTGCCCGGAGCGCCGTTCACGGGAAGCGTCGGTGCGGGCGAAGCGGTGCGAATCATGACCGGAGCGCCCGTGCCCGACGGCGCCGATGCGGTCGTGATGGCCGAAGTCGCGCGCGAACGAGACGCCGTGGTTTCCGTGCACGAACCCGTCGCCCCGCGCAAACACGTCGGCGCGCGCGGCGAAGACCTGCGCGCAGGACAACTCGTGCTCGCACGCGGGCGTCGCTTGCGTGCGCAGGATGCCGGGTTGCTCGCCTCGATCGGCGCGGGTCGCGTGCGCTGCGTGCGCCGCCCGCAGGTCCGGATACTCGTCACCGGCGACGAACTGCTCGCGCCGGGCGAACAGCCCGAAGGCTGTCGCATCGTCGACTCGAACTCCGTGATGCTCACCGCGCTGATCGAACGGGACGGCGGAGTCGTCTCGCCGATCGAACGCCTGCCCGATCGTCCCGAGACGATTCGATCCGCGCTCTCCGCCCCCGGCGCCGACGTGATTCTCGTGTCGGGCGGCAGCTCGGTCGGCGACGAAGACCACGCGCCCGGTCTCGTGCGCGAACTCGGTTCGCTCGACGTTCACGGCGTCTCGATGCGTCCCTCCAGCCCGACCGGTGTCGGACGCGTCGGCGCGGCGCTGGTCTTCCTGCTCCCGGGCAACCCGGTGAGCTGTCTGTGCGCCTACGACGTGTTCGCCGGACCGACGATTCGCGCGCTCGGCGGTCGTTCGCGCGCGTTTCCGCATCGTCGCCAGCGACTGCCGCTCGGCCGAAAGATCGCCTCCGCGGTGGGCCGCACGGACTACGTGCGTGTGGTGATCGACGCCGGGCGCGTCTGGCCGCTCGCCACGTCGGGCGCGTCGATTCTTTCCTCGACCGTTCGCGCCAGCGGGTTCGTTCTGGTTCCGCGGCAACTGGAGGGGATGGCCGAAGGACAGGAGGTCGAGGTGTTGCGCTACGACGACGACCCCGGAGAGTCTGCGCCGGACGAGAGAACGACGACGGACCGCGACTCCGGCGAAACCGTCGCCGGGGCTGCCGCCGCGACCGACACTGAAGTGTGTTGTGAGTGACGCGCCCGCCGCCCGGCTCTGCCACGCGACCGGTCGACGACGCATGAGAGGGTGCAGCGGGTGAAACAACGGCAGTTCCTCGAAGTTCTCGATCGAGACGAAGCCGAGCGCCGCTGGCATGCCGCGATCGATCTCGCGCGCCTTCCGGCCGAGACGGTCGACCTCGCCGAAGCGCTCGGACGCGTGCTGGCCGAAGACGTGCGCGCCGAGGTCGACGTGCCGGGCTTCGATCGCTCGAACATGGACGGTTTCGCGCTGCGCGCCGAAGACACCTTCGGTGCCACCGAGCACGCGCCCGCCCGACTGCGACGCAACGAAGAGTCGATCCCGACGGGCGTCGCACCGCGCGTCGAAGTCATGCCGGGAACGGCCACACCGATCGCCACCGGCGGCATGCTGCCGCGTGGTGCCGATGCCGTGATTCCGATCGAGGACACGGATCTCGAAGACGACGGAGCCTTCGTTCAGGTGCGCCGTTCGACCGTTCCGGGCGGCGCCGTTTCGTTTGCCGGCACCGACATGGGACGGGGCGAGACCGTCCTTTTCGCGGGAACGCTCCTCACGCCGCGCGAGACCGGTGTGCTCGCGGCGATCGGTCGTGCTCGAATCCCGTTGGTTCGACGACCGCGCGTCGCGATCGTCTCGACGGGAGACGAGATCGTCGCGCCGGGAACGCCGATCGCGCCCGGCCTCGTCTACGACTCGAACGCGCGCATTCTCGCCGACGCGGTTCGAGAGCTCGGCGCAGAACCCGTGCGTGTCACCTGCGTTCGCGACGACGAGACCGCCCTGCGCGACGAACTCGCCCGCGCGCGCGACGCCGCCGACCTCGTCGTACTCTCGGGCGGCACCTCGAAGGGCGAAGGCGATCTCTGCGCGCGGGTCGTCGGCTCGCTCGCGCCGGGCATTCTCGTCCATGGTGTGGCACTCAAACCGGGAAAACCGATCTGTCTCGCCGCCGACGGGCGCCAGCCAGTGGTCGTCCTGCCGGGTTTCCCGACCTCGGCCGTGTTCACGTTTCACGAGTTCGTGGCTCCCGTGCTGCGCCGACTCGGCGGCCTCGCCGCCGAGCGACACGCAACGGTGTCGGCACGACTCGCGCTGCGCGTGGTCTCCGAACGCGGCCGGCTCGAATACTTGCTGGTGGGGCTCACGCAGTCGGCGGACGGCACGCTCGCGGCCTACCCGATGGGCAAGGGAAGCGGCAGCGTGACGGCCTTCAGTCGCGCGGACGGGTTCGTGCGCATCGAGCGCAACGTCGAGATCGTCGAAGAGGGTGCGCGGGTCGAGGTGCAGCGGATCGGTCGTGATCAACCCCTCGCCGATCTGATCGTGATCGGCAGCCACTGCGCCGGACTCGATCTGCTGGCGAGCGAACTCGCGCGCGAGGGCATTCGCGTCCGACTGATGGCGGTCGGCAGCCAGGCTGGACTCGCCGCCGCGCTGCGCGGCGAGTGCGATCTCGCGCCGATTCATCTCTTCGATCCGGCGAGCGGCCGCTACAACACGCCCTTTCTGACCGCGGAGCTCGAACTCTTGCCCGGCTACGGGAGGATGCAGGGAGTCGCGACGCGGGCGAGCGAAACGCGCGAGATCGAGGCGCTGCTCGAGGATCCTGCCCTGCGCATGGTCAATCGCAACCGCGGGAGCGGAACGCGGGTCGTGATCGACGCGCTGCTCGCGGGACGGCGGCCTCCGGGATTCGCACACGAACCGCGTTCTCACTACGCGGTGGCCGCGGCGATCGCGCAGTCTCGGGCCGACTGGGGCGTCACGATCGAAACGGTGGCGCGCGAGTCGGGTCTTCGATTCCTCCCGCTGCGCGCCGAGCAGTACGATTTCGTGGTGCCGAAATCGCGCTTCGATCGACCGGCCGTGCGCGCCTTCCGGCACCTTCTCACCGCAAACGGCCCGACGCGGCGACGCCTCGAGGCGCTGGGTTTCTCGAGTCCGAGGAAGGACGACGGATGAGCACTGCGCACCGCTCCGGAATTTCGATCGTCGCGAGCGTGTTCGTGCTGCTCGCGCAGGTCTCCGTTCGGGCAGAATCCGCCGATCCGCCGCCGCTCGTGCTCGCGACCACCACCAGCGTTCGCGACACGGGCCTGCTCGATGCCCTGCTCCCGCTGTTTCGCGAACGAACGGGAATCCCCGTTCAGCCGATCGCCGTCGGCAGTGGCGCCGCGATCACGCTCGCCCGCGAGGGCAACGCGGATCTCGTGCTCTCGCATGCGCCCGACGCCGAAGCCGCGCTGGTGGCCGACGGCATCGCGCTCGATCGCCGTCCGTTCGCCGAGAATTTCTTCGTGATCGCCGGCCCGGACGACGATCCCGCCGGCGTCCGCGAAGCGCCGAACGCCGTCGAGGCCATGCGCCGAATCGCGGAGAAGTCCGCCGCGTTCGCGAGCCGCGCCGACGAATCCGGCACGCATCAGCGCGAGCGCGCGCTCTGGAAGGCGGCCGGCCTCGGCGCGGATCCCGACTGGGCCGGTCTGCTGCGCACGGGTTCGGGGATGGGGCCCACGCTGCAGGTCGCGGGTGAAAAGAGGGCCTACGTGCTGACGGATCTCGCGACCCTGCGCGCGTTTCGCGAACGGACCGGACTCGTCGCGCTCAGTCGACCCGATCCGGCCCTGCGCAACGTCTACTCCGTGTTGCGCATCGATCCGCGCCGGTTTCCGGCCGGTCGCATTCATGCCGACGCCGCCGCGGCGCTGGCCGACTTTCTTCTCTCGGAAGACGTTCGCGCGCGCGTCGCGGTCTTCGGCGCGGAGAACGGACGCGAGCCGCTCTTCACACCGCTCGCGGGCGACCGCGAACGCGAGCACCCGGCCGTGCGCGAACCCGCGCCATGACGGGCGAACTCGCCACGCATGCCGAGGCGGCGATCGAGATCGCGCTGCGCACGCTCGCCGTTTCCGGGGCGGCTCTCGCGTGCAGCATCGCGCTCGGGCTTCCGCTCGGTCTCTGGCTCGGTGGACGTCCGTTTCCCGGCCGCGGCGTTCTCGTCGCGCTGGTGAACGCCGGGATGGGCCTTCCGCCGGTCATCGTCGGACTGCTGGTCGCACTCACGCTCTGGCGCAGCGGTCCGCTGGGCTCGCTCGGACTGATGTACACGAGAACCGCGATGGTGATCGCGCAGATCGGAATCGCACTGCCGCTCGTCGTCGGCATCTCGCATGCCGCGGTCGCCGCGCTCGGTCCGGAATGGCACGTTCAGGTGCGCGCGCTCGGCGTTCGTCGCGCACGTGCGCTCTGGCTGCTGCTGCGCGAAACCCGTCTCGGTCTGCTCGCGGCCGTGATCGCCGGACTCGGCGGCATCCTCTCCGAAGTCGGTGCGGTGACGATGGTCGGTGGCAACCTCGAGGGCGAAACGCGCGTGCTCACCACGGGCATTCTCATGTACACACAAATGGGTCGCTTCTCCGAAGCGCTCTCGCTCTCCGCGATTCTGCTCGGACTCACCTTCGTGCTCTCGGCGACGCTCACCGCGCTGCAGCAGGCGGGACGCCGGTGAACGCGACGGCACTCGAAGCCCGCGACCTGCGCGTGCGTCCGGGTGCCGCGGAAGGCCGCCCGGCGGCCGCGTTCATGCTCGAGGTCGAGTCGCTGGCGCTTCGGGCGGGCGAGGCGCTCGCGATCCTCGGGCCGAACGGCGCCGGCAAGAGCACGTTGCTTCGGGCACTCGCCGGCGTCGAACGATGCGAGACGGGGAGTGTCGTGCGTCACGCCGATCGCCCGGTCGCGATGGTCTTTCAGCGCCCCGTCACGCTCGCGGGCAGCGTGAGCTGGAACGTCGCGTTGCCGCTCTTCGGCGCCGGCGTCGCGCGCGCCGAACGACGAAGACGAACTCGCACCGCACTCGAACGATTCGGCATCGCTGCGCTCGCGTCGCGCGACGCACGCACCCTCTCCGGCGGCGAAGCGCGGCGCGTCGCACTCGCGCAGGCATTCGTGCGCGAACCGGCCGTCCTGCTGCTCGACGAGCCCTTCGACGATCTCGACGCCCGCGCCCAGGAGCGTCTCTCGCTCGATCTCGCCGCGGCGCTCGCAGAGACCGGGATCGCGCTCGCGCTGGTGACGCACGATCTCCGGCAGGCGCTTCTGCTCGCCGATCGGGTCGCCGTGCTGGTCGAGGGTCGCATCGCGCAGATCGACCGACGCGACGTCGTCCTGCAGCGGCCGGCCACGATCGACATCGCACCGCTCGTCGGCATGTCGAACCTGCTGCCAGGCATCGTCGGCGCGCGCGACGACTCCGGCGCGCGCTCGATCGAACTCGCTCCCGGCACGCGACTGCTCGCCGACACGGCGCTCCCCGAAGGCACGCATGTGATCGCGGGCGTCCGCCCCGAGCAGGTCAAGATCGACGTCGGCCGTGGCGAGCGTTTCATCGTCGGCAAGGGCCGCGTCTTGCGCACGCTCTCCGACGGCCTGCTGGTCACGATCTGGATCGACTGGAACGGATTCGAGCTGCGGACCGTGACGATCGCGGGCCGCGGCCTCGGTCACGAGATCGCGGCCGGGGACTGCATCTCGCTCGCGATCCGGCCGGACGACGTCCACGTGCTCGAACGCTGAGACGCCTCGAGAGCATGGTGATCTTCGCCCCGCGAACGCCACGGCAATCGTCGTGCGCGCGGCGATCACGCGTCTGTGTGACGGAACGCAGGAAGCCGCCTCACGATCGTTCGCTGCGCAGAAACCCGATCAGCAGCGGGTTCACGAGATCCGGTCGCTCTTGATGGACGTTGTGCCCGGCCTCGGGAACGACCTCCAGCCGGGCGCCCGGGACGGCCGCGCGGAGCGTCGTTCCAAACTCGAGCGGGTGCCAGGTGTCACGGTCGCCCCAAACGATCAGCAACGCGGGCTTCAGCTCCGAGTAGCTGCTCGTCATCTGTTCGAATGAAGGCGAGAAGTAGCCGGCGCAGACACCGCCGAGCACGCCGTTTCCCATCCGGCCGGGCCGGTCGAGCAGGCCGGCGTACTCGTCGATCATGTCCTCGCTCACGCGGTCGGAGCGGGCGTAGGCGCTGCGCAGCGCGCGAGCGACGAACGATCGCGTTCCGACGACCCACGCGACGAGATCGGTGCCCCGGCCGAACGGACAGCTCGTCCGCCGTGAGGCAGGCGAAAGAACGACCACGCGATCGAGGCGGTCGGGGTGCTTCCAGGCGAGGTAGAGCGACTCTCCCCCGCCGAGCGAATGTCCAACCAGCGAGAAGTGATCGATGCCGAGTCGATCCACCACGCGCAGCACGGCCTCCGCTTGATTCTCGACCGAGTAGATCCATCCGGCGGCCGGAATCGCCGAGCGGCCGAATCCCGGCTGATCGACGAGAATGACCCGAAAGCCGGCGTCCACGAGCGCCGCTGCATTCTCGTGCCACGAGTAGGTCGAATCGGCGATGCCGTGGATCATCACGACGGGGTTGCCCGCTCCGAGATCGACGTAGTGCAACCGCAGATCATCGATCTCCACGTCGTGCCGATGCGCATCGACCAGCCGATGCCAGCGCGCGTCCTCGAGGTAGCTGCGCCGCACGCAACTGGATTCGAGCATCGCGAGCACGACCATCCCGAGAATCGCACCAGCCCGTCTAGTGCGGCGCATCGATGGCTCGATTCGAACCTCGACCACGGGCGCGGATCGCCTCGATCTCGGCGTCCGGGATGCACAGGAACTCGAGAAACTGCCGGTGCTTTTCCGGGGACTGACGCTCGAACTCGCCGTGCCACCGCGCCCGGTCCGTCTCCGAGAAGCCCGCCGCATCGAGCAACGAAATCCAGATCGCCTTGTTCATCACGCGAATCCGCGCGCCCGCGCCGTCGGTCTGAAGCAGACCGAGGATGAAGCGCTGCTGACTGCGCAACCTCTCGATCTCGCCATTCAGTTCTTCGAGGCGTCCTTCGAGAGTCCGGGTCAGAAGGTTGCCGGGAGTGCGGAGTACCCGCTCGATCTCTTTCAGCCGAAGGCCAGCGTTTCGGAGCGTGCAGATTTGTTCGAGGCGCTCGACGTCCTTCTCCGCGTACTGGCGATAGCGGCTGATGGTTCGACCGCTCGGCTCGAGAAGGCCGATGCGGTCGTAGTAGAGCAGCGTGGATCGCGAGAGCCCGAATCTCTTCGCGAGTCTTCCCGGCGTGATCATGCTCGATGCCTCCCGGCCTCCGACGGCGCGCCTCACGCTCCGCGCTCGATCTGAAGGGCGTAGCGGGCAAGCGACCGCGCGAGCGCATCCGTCTGGCTGCGATACGCCTCCTCTGTGATCTCTTCGATCAGCGCGTTGCCGGCCCTGCTCAGCCCGGTGAAGATTCGGGTCCATCGCAGGCTCGTCCCGCCTCCCGCTCCCGGCGAGAGTTCGATCTCCAGCTTTTGGATGCATTTTTCGGGAAAGAAGACGACCGCCTCGACGCGCCCCGTCTCCTGCTCGTGCCGGCTCGTCACGTAGATCGCCTCGCCGAGCAGCGAGTTCCGGGTTCTGAAGATGCAGCCGTCTTCGGCGAGCCCCGATTCCGAATACACGACATCGGCCTGCCACCCATCGATCCACTCCCGCTCGCGCACCGGGCACAGAAGAGGAAAGACCGTCTTCGGCGACGCATCGACTTCGAAGCACATGCTCCGCCTGATTCGGATCGCCACGAAGTCGTTCACGGGGCCGTCGCGTT
>CAZDHU010000231.1:0-3651 GCA_964505355.1 uncultured Myxococcaceae bacterium
CGAGCAGTTCGCCGTGGTGGCGCGCCTCGCTCCGAACGACGCAGACGCTCGTCGCGATTTCGGGGAGCTGTTGCAGCGGCTCGAACGCTTCGAGGAAGCCGTGCAGGAGCTTCAGCGCGCCGTCGATCTCGCGCCCGCCGATTCGCGCGCGCGCCTCGCACTCGCCGAGTCGTTGCAGTCGCTCGGTCGCGCCGCCGAGGCGCGTACGCAGTTCGCGGCGGTAGGAAGCCTCGACCCGGATGCAGCGACGCGGATCACGCGACGCGGGCTCGCGCTGATCGAGCGCGGCGACACCGGTCGCGGCATCGATCGGCTGCGCACGGCGCTCGCGCTGGCGCCGGACCGAGTCGACGCGCTTCGCGCGCTGTCCTTCGCGCTGTCGACCGCAGCCGATCCCGCGCATCGCGACGGTGTCCGGGCGCTCGCGCTCGCCGAGCGCGCGCAGGCGCTGGCGGGCGACGATGCGGAAACGTCTCGCGCGCTGGCGACGGCGTGCGCGGAACTCGGCCGCTTTGGTGCAGCGATTCGTCACGGCGACGACGCGCAGCGCATCGCGAACGCACAAGGGCGAAGTGAGCTCGCGGCGCAGCTCGCGGTGATGAATGCCGCGTTCGCGAAGCACCTGCCCTGGCGCGAACGCCGATAGCCGCTGGCGTGCGCGCGGTCACGCTCGGCGCGACCGGTGCTCACGATGCCCCGGTTGGCCGCCCGAACCGCCGACTTCGCGCGGTGCGAGTTCGAAGGGGTCAGTTGGCGCGAGCACCCTTCGTCAGCGCTTCGAGGTGCGTTCGGATGGCGGTGATCGCCGTGTCGTCGGCCAGCGCTTCCGCCCGTGCCATCGCTTCGCGCGCAACCGCGATCGCTTCGTCGCGCCGGCCCGCTGCGGCATAGGCCGCGGCGAGGGTGTCGAGGCTGCCGGCGTCTTCGCGACGAAACTGCGCCACCGCGTGCTCGGCGAGCCGAATCGCTTCGTTCGCGTCGCGTACCGCCGGCTCGTTGGACGTCGCGAGAATCCAGGCCAGGTCGTTCTCGATCTGCGGCGCGGGCGCGTTACCGGCGAGTGCCGCGCGATACGCCGCGACGGCCTCTGCCACGCGCCCCACGCTTTCGAGTGCGCGCGCGAGCCGCGCGTGCAAGGCCGTCGATCGTGGCGCGAAACGCAACTCGTCGCGTGAAACCGCGATCACGTCTTCCGGGGTTTCGCTCGCCGCGAGTTTCGAAAAGACGTCCTGCCGAATCGGCTCCAGTTCCGGATCGAGCTCGACCGCGCGCCGCAGCGCGACGATCGCCTCGGCCGTCCTGCCATGGCGCAGCAGCAGCGCCGCGAGGTTTCGCTGATTGAGCGCGACGTCGGGCCGCAGCCGCACCAGCTCGAGCGTGTGGACATCGGCGGTTTCGAGATCGCCTCGGGCCGCCGCGGCGGCCGCGAGGTTCTGATGGGCCTGCCAGTTGTCCGTCGTGACGTCGAGCGCGTGTCGAAAGAGCGTTTCGCTGTCGTGCCAGTGGCGCACCTGCCGCATGCTGCCGATCGAAAGCACAGCCAGCACGATCGAGATCACGGCGATCCGCGCGATCGGCGGGAGGCGCCAGCGATCGGCGAACTCGGCGCCGCCGCGAACGACGAGGATCGCGAGACCGATCATGGGCAGATAGAGATATCGATCCGCGCGCGCCTGCAGGCCCACCTGAACGAGGCCGATCACCGGCACGAGCAGCCCCAGAAACCAGAACCAGCCCGCCGTCACGTATGGACGCGAAGTCACCGATCGCAGCGCGACGATCGTCATCGCGAAGAGCGCGGCTCCGGCGAGCGCTGCGCCCGCGAAAGAAGCGTTCGCGCCGGGATGGGGATGAAACGCGGCGAGCCGGGTCGGCCAGAAGAACGTCCCGACGTAGATCGCTCCGGACAGCAGCGCGTTGGCGAGTCGAATCGAGAACGGAAAGTGCTCGGTCGTCTGCAGCGCACCGCCCGTGCTCTGCGACTGCAGCGTGAGCGCACTCGCCGCCAGCGAAAGCGCGATGAGCGGCAGCTTTTCGACGACGGTCCGGCGCAGTGAGACGAGAAGCGTGCCGGCCGAATCCGTTCGCAGGCGCCGCAGCGGCCAGAGATCGAGCAGCCAGAGCGAGAACGGCAGCGTCACGGCCATCGGTTTCGCGAGCAGCGCACCCGCGCTGAGTCCTACCAGCAGTGCGTATCGCCGGAGTCCGCCCCGCCGGACCCACTGCGCATACGCCAGCAGCGATCCCGTCCAGAACGCGCCGCAGAGCACGTCCTTTCGTTCGGTCGCCCACGCGATCGATTCGACGCCGACCGGGTGTACGGCGAAGATCGCCGCGACGACGGCGCTCTGTGCCGCGGCACCGGTCATCACGCGCAGCGCTGCGAAGAGCAGCACCGTCGCGATCGTGTGATACGCCACGTTGCCGAGCAGGAACGCGCGGGCGCTGAACCCAAAGAGCGAGATGTCGAGCAGCCACGAAAGCCGCGTCGCCGGAATCCAGTTCGCGAACTCGAAGCTGGTCCATGCCCAGCCGATCGACGGCAACGAAAGGCCCTGTCGCAGAAACGGATGCGCGGGGTCGAGGTGGAGGTTGTCGTCGTAGTTGAGAAGCTGATGGCCGGCGACGCCGAGATGAACGCCGAAGGCGAGCAGGGCGAGGCCGGTCGCGAGCGCCACCGCCTGCCAGCGATCGCTCTCCGAACGAACCGTCGCCTCCGTGCGCCGCCGTCGCCTCCTCGCCTTCTCGCTCACGGCTGCCGGAGCCTCTCGGCGTTGGCACGCGCGGCGGGCCAGCGTGGATCGAGCCGCGCTGCTTCGTCGAACGCATCGAGTGCCTCGCTCCGGCGACCCAGTCGCTCGAGAACCACGCCGAGCGCGTTCCAGCCGCGTGAGTCCGCCGGGTCGAGCCGGACGGCCTCGCGCAGCGAAGGTTCCGCTTCCGCGTCGCGGCCGAGCTGCGCGAGCGCGAAGCCGAGATAGCGATGTCCCTTGCCCTGGCTCGCCGGGTCGGCCGCGGCCGCCTCGAAGTGAACGATGGCGGCCTCGATCTCGCCGCGCGCGAGCAGCAGGTGACCGAGATTCATCCGCGGCTTGAACCAGCCCGGCCGCACGCGTACGGCGGCTTCGAACTGCACGCGAGCGCCCTCGTTGTCGCCGGCCGCCTGCCGCACGTTGCCGAGTTTGAGGTGCGCCGTCGGGTCGTTCGGTGAGACGGCGAGCGCGCGCTCGAAGACTGCCGCCGAGCTGCGCCAGACCTCGATCTGCGAGCGGGTTTGCAAGGCGAGGCCGCCGGCCGCGACCGCGGCGGCGAGCAGCGCGATTGCGACTGCGAACGTGCCCGAGCGACGTTTCCGATCGATCCGTTCGATCCGATCGGCGATCGACCAGACGATCGCAACCAGCGGGCCGAGCAGCGGGAGGTAGGTGTACCGGTCGGCACCCGCCTGAAACCCGACCTGCACCAGACCAAGCACGGGGACCAGCGAGATGAGAAACCAGCCCCAGCCGGCGAAGAGCCACGGCTGGCGTTCGCGAGTGCGGACGGCGAGCACCGAGTGCTCGATCACGAGCGCGCCGGCCGGGATGATCTGCCAGAGCGCCCACGGCGAGCCGCCGGGCAGATCGGGATGCTTGTAGAGCGGAGAAAGGC
>CAZDHU010000232.1:0-5469 GCA_964505355.1 uncultured Myxococcaceae bacterium
CTTCCCGCTCGCGGAACTGCGTGGCACGCGACGCACCGAAGGAGGGGCAATGGCGATCTTCGACGAAGTGACCCGACAGATGACCGAGGCCATGAAGGCGAAGCAGGAATCGCGTCTCGCCGCGCTGCGCAGCATCCGGGCCGCCTTTCTCAACGAGCTGAAGAAGGACAACGCGACCACGCTCGGCGATGACGTCTGCGTCGGCTTGATCCGTCGTCTCGAAAAGCAGCGGCGCGAGAGCATCGAGGCCTTCGAGGCCGCGGGTCGCCCGGAGCGCGTCGCCGCGGAGCAGGCCGAGCTCGACGTCTTGCTCGCGTTTCTTCCGCGACTCGCCGACGAAGCCACGACCCGCGGCTGGGTGAACGACGCCATCGCGGCGACCGGCGCGGCACGACCGAACGACGTCGGGAAGGTGATGGGGGCCGTGATGAAGGCACACAAAGGTGAAGTCGACGGCGATCTCGCCCGGCGCCTCGCGACCGAGACGCTCGCAGCGTCCAGCACCTGCTGACGGGAGACACGAGATGACGGCGATCGCGTTCGTGAATGCCACGCTGTTCGATGCGACCGGCACCGATCCGGTCGCGCGATCGACCGTGATCGTCGAGGGCGCGCGAATCGCTTCCGTCGCGCGCGGCAGCGAGCCCGCTCTGCCGCGCGACGCGACCCGCATCGACTGCGAAGGCCGCACGCTGCTTCCCGGGCTCACCGACGCGCACGTCCATTGCGCGATCCTCGAGACCGACCCCGCGAAGCTGCGCGGCGAGTCGCCCGCGACGGTCGCGCTTCGGATCAAGGACGTGCTCGAACAGACGCTGCAGGCGGGCTTCACCACGGTCCGCGACGCGTTCGGTCTCGACTGGGGATTCGCGCAGGCGACGCAGCGCGGTCTCGTCGCCGGACCGCGCATCCTCTTCACCGGCTCGTGTCTTTCGCAGACCGGCGGACACGGCGACTGGCGCGGGCCGCACGACGCGCACACGCCGATCGAGGGCATCCCCGGTCTCGTCGCGACGCCGCGTCTCTGCGATTCGCCGGACGAGATGCGGCGCGCCGCCCGCGAGATGCTGCGAACCGGCGCGCACGGCATCAAGCTGATGGCCGGCGGCGGATGCATGTCGCCGACCGACGAGATCGAGCACACGCAGTTCACGATCGAGGAGATGTCGGCCGCCTGCTACGAGGCGCGCACGGTGGGGCGCATGACGCTCGCGCACGTCTACACGCCGCAGGGGATCGTGAACGCGCTCGCGGCGGGCGTGCGCAGCATCGAACACGGGAACTTCCTCGACGAAGCGTCCGCGCGAGCGATCCGCGATGCCGATGCGTTCTTCGTGCCGACGCTCACCACCTACGAACTGATCGCGAAGTTCGGGCCCGCGCAGGGCATTCCGGCTTCGATGCTGGCGAAGATCGAAAAAGCGCGCGCACGGGGCCTCGAATCGCTGAAGGTGGCGAGCGAGGCGGGGCTCGCGATCGCTTCGGGCTCCGACGTGCTGGCGTCCATGCAGCCGTTCAAGGCGCTCGAACTCGGCCTCAAGGCGAGCGTGCTCGGCCCGCGCGCCGCGATCCTCTCGGCGACCCGCACCAACGCCGCATTGTTCGGACTCGCGGACGAGATCGGGACGATCGAGATCGGAAAGCGCGCCGACCTGATCGTGGTCGACGGACAGCCCCTCGACGACATCACGGTGCTGCAGGATGCGCGCAACGTCCGCGTCGTGATGCGCGATGGGCGGGTGTACAAACACCGGCCGGATTGAACGGCCCCCGAAGACGGCCGCACGACGACACCGAATCCGCGCGCTCGGCCACTCACCCGCAGCAGCTCAGGAGATTCCCGTGAGAACGATCTCGCTGTCGTCGCTCGTGCTTCTCGCCGCGATCGGTCTGGCCCGTCCCGCCGCGGCGGTCTACGCCTCCGAGGTGCGCGCGGGCTGCTACATCGCCGCCCCCAACGACTGCCGCGTGCGACTCGCGCCGGTCACGATCCAGGCGGCCGGTGGATCCGGCGTCGTCTTCGTGCAGATCTTTCTGAACAGCTCGGTCGCCTACGACTTCCACACCGACTCGTCAAATTTCTACCGGCCGGCCGGCCCCTACACGGTACCGCTGCCGAGTCTCGATCTCGGCGCCACCTGCGGCCAGACCTACGTGGTCGCAGTGATCGCGCAGGACACGCTCGATCCGTCGGCCTACGTGGTGGCGGGAACGGATTCGCTCACCTGCCCGACGAACCTGCCCTGAGCGAGCGATTCGTGTTCGGACGAATCACCGCAGCTCGCCGGCGAACGGATGCGCGAAGCCTGACCTTCGCCATTCTCGTTGCGGCCCTCGCACCGTCGCACGAGGCCGCCGCGGCGAGTGTGTCGTTCGTGCGGGCGGGATGTGCCGAAGCCGAGCCGGGGCTTTGCCGGGTGCAGCTCGAACCGTTTTCGGTCTCACCGGCCGCCGGCGCGAAGCTCGTCGAAGTGGTGGTTCGGATCGACGGCGTCCCGGTCTACGACGTGCGCACCGATTCGTCGGACTTCTACCGCCCGTCGTCGGCGTGGCCGGTTCCGCTGCCCGCCCTCGGACTCGCGGTGCGCTGCGGGATGTCTCATCGCGTCGAGGTGGCCGTGAGCGACTCGGCCGGCACGCCGGCCCTCGTGGTCGGTGGCACGGCGGACAGCCTCACCTGTCCGAGCGTTCCCGACTCCGACGGCGACGGAATCGGAGATCGCGCGGACAACTGTCCGACGGTTTCGAATCTCGACCAGACCGATCGCGGCGGCCTCGGCGCGGGATCGCCGGCGGACGGAATCGGCGACGCGTGCCAGTGCGGCGACGTGTCGGGAGACGGCCGGGTGACGATCGCGGATGCGACGATGATCTTGCGTTCGCTGCTCGTTCCGCCGGCGGCCACGCTGGTACGCCCGGCGCTCTGCGACGTCGGCGGAAGCGCGGGCTGTTCGACGGCAGACGCGACGATCGTTCGCCGCGCGTTGCTGGTCCCGCCGAAGGCGAGCCTGTCGCCGCTCTGCGTGCCCGCCCTGCCCTGAGCACGGGCGGATCCGTCAGAGAAAGCCGAGCCGGCGGTCCTGTTCTTCGGGATCCCAATCCTCGAACTGCAAGATCTGCAGGCGCTCGAAGGCCGCGCGTACCCGCGGCGTCAACAGTTCGAGACGCTTCAGATTGGGCACGATCCGCGCGAAGAGCATGCTGCGGAACATCCGGGCCGGCGGCGAGTTCAGCACCAGATCGCGAACCTCTTGCCGGTTCCAGCCCATCGCGTCCGCGATCTGATCGCCCATCAACCGATTGCGCATCAACTCGCAGGCCTCGATCACGAAATCCTCGCGATCGCGCAGCTCTCCCTCGGGCATCTCGCGGTAGTAGCCGGTCAACGAGACCACACCGAACGCGACGTGCCGCGATTCGTCCTTCATCACGTAGTGAATCAACTCTTTGAGCAGCGGCTCCTGCGCGATCTGGTGCAGGTTGCCGAAGGCGGCCATCGCGAGCCCTTCGATGATGATCTGCATGCCCAGATACTTGAAATCCCAGCGCGGGTCTTTGATCGTGAGATCGAGCAACGCCTTCAGGCTCTCGTTGATCGGCCATTCCCACTCGAGCTTCTCTCTCAGATACCGGGCGAACACCTCGACGTGGCGGGCTTCGTCCATCGTCTGCGTCGAGGCGTAGTACTTCGCATCGATCCACGGCACGGCGCCGACCAGCTGGGAAGCGACGATCAGGGCGCCCTGCTCGCCGTGCAGAAACTGCGAGAGCTGAAGCGAGATCTGCGCGTGACGAAGTCGAGCCCGCTCTTTTTCGTTCAGCTTCTGGAACGGGCCGTAGCCGGCGAGTGGATTGATCGCCGCCGGCACGATCTCGCTCTCGGGATCGACGTTCGTCTTCCACGCGAGCTGCGTGGTGCCGTTCCACTGATCGCGCTTCGCCTTCTCGTAGAGATCGCGAAGGCCCTGCTTCACCTCGCCGTAGTTCCACGTGTACGACGTGTCGAAGGAGGTGAGGATCGTCTCGAGTTCGGAATCGACGACGGACGCGGGCGGCGCGGCGAGCGGTGCGGACATGCCGATCTCCTGTGGGCGCCTCTCGACCCTAACCCGCGACTCGCGGCAATCCAGTCGTTCGTTCTTTGCACCGCGAGTGCGGACTCGAAGCGGGTCAACCGCCCGATTGGGCCCTGGCGGCCGGCCGGTGCACGCGCTTTCCCATACAAAGACGCTGGCCCGGATCGAACCCGCGAACGGCCTCCTCCGACCAGCGCGCGCGCAGGCCGGGGCGCAGCGTCGGCAGCGGCAGCTCGACGAATCCGTGGCGCCGGTACCAGGGGGCGTTCCAGGCGACGTCGCGAAACGTCACGAGGGTGATCGCGGGAAAATCGCGCGCGACCGCGAGCGTCTCGACCGCCCCGAGCAGCCGCGCGCCGAAACCCCGCCCGCCGTGTGCGGGATGCACCGACAGCTCGTCGAGATGCAGCCCATCGTCGACGCGCGAACAGAGCGCGAATCCGACCGGTGCGTCCTCGAGGTCGACCGCGACCAGCAGACATCCTTCGCGAAGCGCGCAGCCGAGGGTGGATTCGCGGACCGGGTCTTGTTTCGCGACCTCCGGCATGCCAATCCGCTCGAAGCGCATCGCCGCGGCACGCTCGAGTTCGGGCAGCCGCGGGACATCGTCGAGTCGTGCGACGCGCACGCAGTGCAATCGCGAGTTCATTCCGGCGGCACCCGCCCTTTCTCTTCGAGACGATCCCGGCGCTCGCTCAGCGATACAGCGCGCGTGCCATCTCTGGACGAAAGCGCCGGGTCAGGTCGTGGTCATGGCCGAGAATCGCGAACAGGTCGAGCATGCCACGACGCGCCGATTCGTCGTCGAGCCTCGGATCGAGCCGAAGGCTCGCGAGGTAGGCGGCGAGGGCCTCCTCGTACCGCTGCGCACCGGCGAGCCAGTGCGCGAGCGCGAGCGCCGCGGCCGCATCATCGGGATCGCGCGCGACCTCGCCGGCCAGCCGTTCGAACGCGTGCTCGTCCGGGGATGCACCGCCCGAGGCGGCTCTGCTGCGGATCGTCGCCGCGAGTCGTTCGCCCTCGGCGGCGAGCACCGAGCCCGCGACGACACGCTCGAGCCAGGCCAGCGCCTCTTCGTTCGCGCCTCGCCCCGCGAGCAGGCGCGCCAGCGCGAGCGCCGCGCGCGCGTGACGCGCATCCCCGGCGAGGGCCGCGCGAAAGTTCGCTTCCGCCTGCGCCAGCTCGCCGTCGCGCTCGAAGTTCTCTCCGTCCACGGCGAGCCGGTCGGCTTCGGTCGGAAGCACGGCGTTCACGAAACGTCGTACCTCGGCTTCGGGCTTCGCACCGACGAACTCGCGCGAGATCCGTCCGTCGCGAAACGCCAGCACGGCGGGAATGCTGCGCACGTCGAGCCCGCTCGCGACGCGGCGTGCCTCGTCGACGTTCACCTTCG
>CAZDHU010000233.1:0-3284 GCA_964505355.1 uncultured Myxococcaceae bacterium
CCCGCCCCCGCTGACCCCCCGGAAGGCCGAAGGCCGCGTCCCCTCCCCCACGCCGAAGGCGGCGTCCCCGCCCCGCACGCCGAAGGCGGCGTCCCTCCCGCAGGCCGAAGGCCGCGTCCCCCTCCCGCACGCCGAAGGCGGCGTCCCCTCCTCTCCCCCTCCAACGCGCGAAACACCACGGACGGTCGGGGCGCCCCGATGGCGAGGCGCGCGAGCGACGCTGTGGTCCCCCACAGCGAGCGAGCAGCAACGAAGCCAGCGGGGATGCCCCGCCCGTCCGTCAGGCGAAAGAGTCTTTGTGGTGGGTAATCAGGTCCATGAACTCGGACCGCGTCTTCGGATCGGTCGCGAACAAACCGCGCATCGAGCTCGTGATCGTGAAGCTGTTCTGCTTTTGCACGCCGCGCATCTTCATGCAGAGGTGCGTGGCCTCGATCACGACGCCGACGCCGCGCGGCTGAAGAACGGATTCGATGACGCCCGCCACCTCGGTCGTCAGTCGTTCCTGCACCTGCAGGCGGCGCGAGAACATGTCGAAGAGGCGGGGCAGCTTCGAGAGGCCGACGATCTTGCGGTTCGGGATGTAGGCGACGTGCGCACGCCCGAAGAACGGCAGCATGTGGTGTTCGCAGAGGCTGAAAAAGTCGATGTCCTTGACCACCACCATTTCGTCGTAGTCGGCGTCGAAGAGCGCATCGTTGAGAATCGCGCGGGGATCTTCGCCGTACCCGCTGGTCAGAGATCGAAGGGCCTGCGCGACGCGCATCGGGGTCTTCGCGAGCCCGTCGCGGTCGGGGTCTTCGCCGAGCTCGCGCAGCAGCGCGCGCACCTCTGTCGCGATCGGATCGTCTCGAGTCACGCGTCGGCTCCGTCGTAGTCGAACCAGTTGCGCGAGGTTTCGATCACGCGGATCCGCGCGAGTCGAACTCCCTCGCGGGCGATCCCGCGCTCGAGCAGTTGATGACAAACGCGCGCGATGTTCTCGGCCGTCGGGACACATCCGGACGAAAACGCGGGATCTTCGTTCAGCATTCGGTGATCGAAACGGGAAAGGATTCGTTCCTGCACCAGCGCATCGAGTCGTTCCGGCGAGACGAGAAGGCCGGTGGTCGGATCCGGCGTTCCCGCAACCGTCACCTCGATCGAGTAATCGTGCCCGTGTCCGTGCGGATTGGCGCAGTGGCCGTAGGTTCGCGCGTTCTCTTCGTCCGAGAAGGCGGGCTGGCGGAGCACGTGCGCCGCGGGGAATCGATAGCGGTGGGTGCGCGCGATCACCGCGCCTCCGGAGTCGCGCGCACGTCGACGAAATGATCGGCGTCCTGATGCAGCCGCACGCGATCGAGCAATCCGCCGAGCACGGGCGCGAGCAGATCGAAAATCACGCGTGCGAAGTTCTCGGGAGTCGCCACCTGCTGCTCGAAATAGGTCGTGTCGTCGATCAGGTCGCGGTGATCGAAGCGGCCTTCGATTTCGCGTTCGAGGATTTTCTTCAGCTCTTTGAGGTCGATCACCATGCCGGTACGCGGATCCGGTTCGCCGCGCAGCGTGACTTCGAGCCGGTAGTTGTGCCCATGGGCGCGCGCAGCGTCCCCGAAGAGCCGCGCGTTCTCGCTCGCCGGCAGGCGCGGCTGCCGGTAACGCAACGACGACGAGAACTCGATCGCGCGGGTCAGCCGAACCACCTGCTCTCCGGATCCGGCCGCGGGGCCGCGCGAGCCAGCGGATCGTCGCGGCTCGACGCTCGGGGATCGAAGTCGAACTTAGGAAGCGCGCGGGGGGCTGTCGACGTCGCTGCCGCGCGACGGAGCATTCCGCAACGATCCGTCGCCAAATCGCCGCAGCAGGCCGCGTACGATGCCCTGCACCGCGACGTCGGCGACCGGATACCGCTGGATGGGATGGGCGGGGTTCGCGGGAAGCAGCTCGATGTTGCGTCCGGCCCGTCGCAATCGCTTCAGCGTGGCCTCGCTGCCGTTGACCAGCGCCACCACCGTCTCGCCATCGTTCGCTTCGGCGGCGGATTCGACGATCACCAGATCGCCGTCGACGATCCCATCGTCGATCATCGAATCACCTCGCACCCGCAGCGCATAGGTGGATTCGGGGCGACGAACGAGATCGGCGGGCACGTCGAGCGATTCACCGGCGCCGAACGATTCGATCGGACGACCCGCCGCGACGACGCCGAGCAGCGGGATGCGAGCGGCCGCGGGCGTGGCATCGCAGGGCTCGACCGATCGCGCACTGTGCGGCGACTTGCGCAGGAAGCCCTTGTCGACGAGGCGCTGCACGTGTTTGTGAACCGTCGCCGGCGAAGACAGGCCGAACTTCGCGCCGATCTCGAGCAGACTCGGCGAGTGACCGTGCGCGGTGATGAACTCGCTGACGAAATCGAGGATCTCGCGCTGCCGTCGGGTGAGGGCCATGACGCTCCCGGGTGGGCCGTCGCGGGCGAGGGCTGCGCTTCGGGCCGCGTGCTCTCCGCCGTCGTTCGACGGACTTTCGCCGAAGACCGTCGCCGAGGCCTCGGATCGCGTCAACCCGGGCCGACCCCGATCACGAAACTCCAAAATGAATGGCCCGGTCTGCTTGCATCGAGGAGGGCCGGTTCATACAGTCCTCGCGCTCTGGCACTCGGACCTTCCGACTGCCAGACGAGGGACGGTCGGCGCTTCGGCGCACCGTCCGGAGGCTGCGGCGCCCGACCGGCTGTCCGCGACCACCAACCCGAACCAGCAGCCCCGCTCCCCGAGCGGGGCGACGATCCGGAGGATGGCTCTGCAATGAAAATCCGACCGCTCCAGGACCGCATCATCGTCAAGCGCGTGGAGGGCGAGGAACGAAGCAAGGGCGGGATCATCATTCCCGACACCGCCAAAGAGAAGCCCCAGGAGGGCAAGGTGATCGCCGTCGGCAAGGGCAAGGTCACCGACGACGGCAAGCTTCAGCCCATGGACGTGAAGAAGGGTGACCGCGTGCTCTTCAGCAAGTACTCGGGCTCCGAGGTGAACATCGATGGTGAGGAGCACCTCATCATCCGCGAGGACGACGTCCTCGGCATTCTCGAGTAGCCCCACCCCCGATCCACGAGGAGTTCCATTCTGATGGCCAAGGAAATCAAGTACGACCAGGACGCGCGTGCCAAGCTGCTCGCCGGCGTGAACGGACTCGCCAACGCGGTCCGCGTGACGCTCGGGCCGAAGGGCCGCAACGTCATCATCGAGAAGAGCTTCGGTTCACCCACGGTCACCAAGGACGGCGTCACCGTCGCCAAGGAGATCGAG
>CAZDHU010000234.1:0-23017 GCA_964505355.1 uncultured Myxococcaceae bacterium
GCAGCTCTCGCTCGCGGTGCTCAACGAGCTGCGCGAGAAGAGCGTCGCGATCGCGAACGAGATGAAGCGCGCGCGCAAGCGGACCAAGCGCCTCTCGGATCTCGAGCTCGAGGCGGGCGTCGAGAAGAACCGCATGGTCGAGCTCGTCGACTCCGTCGAGGACGCGCACGAGTCGATGTCGACGGTGAAGAACCGCTTCATCGAGCACAACCTCAAGCTCGTCGTCGCGATCGCGAAGGACTACCGCAACCTCGGGCTCTCGTTCCCCGACCTGATCCAGGAAGGGAACCTCGGTCTGATCCGGGCGGTCGAGAAGTTCGATCACACCCGCGGCTTCAAGTTCTCGACGTACGCGGTGTGGTGGATCCGGCAGGCACTCGTGCGGGCGATCCAGAATCACTCGCGAACGATCCGGCTGCCCTCGCACGTCCACGATCGGCTGCAGCGCAGCCAGCGCGTGCGCGCGGAGCTGACCGGCAAGCTCGGCCGAGAGCCCACCGCGGCGGAGCTGGCGCCGGCGCTCGGCACGGACGTCGATCAGCTCGAATCGCTCGACCGGCTCTCGCGCGAAGCGATCTCGCTCGAATCGTCGGTCGCGGGCACGGAGAAGCGGCTCGAAGATTTCGTGCCCGATCCGACGGCGTCGCAGCCCGATGGCGGAATCGATCAGGGCCGGATGAGCTCGGGCGTCGGCAACCTGATCGGGAATCTGAGCGATCGCGAGCAGCTGATCCTGCGCCTGCGCTACGGACTCGGCGGAGAAGAGGAGCACACGCTCGAGCAAATCGGCCAGAATCTCGGTCTCTCGCGCGAGCGCGTGCGCCAGCTCGAAGCCCGGGCACTGAAGAAGCTGCGCGAAACGCCGCATGCACAGCGGCTGCATCCGATCCTCGAGCCCTGACGGGTCGTCGGGTTCGGTGCCGAACCGGTGGCACGGCGCCGGCGCGACACGAAACATCGGGCGGGAGTGGCGAGGCTGCTCCCGCCCGATTCTTTTCAGCGCGTCCCGCCAGCGGTGCCGATCGAAGCTCTCCTGCGGTCAGGGCACCGGGGCCGATCCTGCAGCCGAGGGTTCGAGCGCGCGTCCCGTGACCCGCGCACGCAGGCGCTCGAGGGCGACATAGCTCGCCGGCACCACGAAGATCGTCAGCAGCGTCGAGAAGAACATCCCGCCCACCACCGCAACGCCGAGCGGAGCGCGCGATTCGCCACCCGCTCCGGCTCCCACGGCGATCGGCAAAATGCCCACGATCGTCGACAGCGCGGTCATCAGGATGGGTCGAAACCGAGCGCGCGAGGCCTCGCGTGCCGCGGTCAGCAGGTCGTTTCCCTGCCCGCGGAGCTGATTGGCGAACTCGACGATCAGAATCGAGTTCTTGGTCACCAGCCCGATCAACATCACGAGTCCGATCTGACTGAAGAGGTTGAGGGTCCCCGGACGGAACGGAACCCACTTGCCGCCGGCGACCAGCAACGTGATCAGCGCTCCGGTGAACGAAAGCGCAACCGCGACCAGAATGATCAGCGGATGAAAGAAGCTCTCGAACTGCGCGGCGAGCACGAGATAGATGATCACGACCGCGAGCAGGTAGGCGAAGAGCAGCGCGTTTCCCGATTCGAAGAAGTCGCGCGATTCGCCACTGAAGGTCGTTCGATAGCCCCCGCCGGCCGGTAGCACGTCGTTGGTCACCGCCTGCAACTGCGTGAGCACGGTTCCGAGCGCCGCTCCCGGGCTGAGACCACCCTGAATCGTGGCCGAGCGCATTCGGTCGTAGTGCGGCAGACCGCGCGCCGAGATCGTCTCGCGCGCAGTGGCGACCGACGCCAGCGGAATCAGCCGATCCGATCGGCCGCGCACGTAGAGACCGGCGAGATCGCTCACGCGCCGTCGCTCCGAGGCTTCGAGCTGCGCCATCACCTTGTAGGTCTCGCCGCCCAGCTTGAACGTCGACAGATCGAGACCACCGAGCAGGATCTGAAGCGTCGTCGCGACGTCACGGACCGAGACGCCGAGATCGCTGGCGCGGTTTCGGTCGACGGCGATTTCGATCTGCGGCTTGTTGAGCAGAAGGTCGCTGCGCACGCCCTGAAGCCCTTCGATCGAGCGTGCGCGCTGCACGATTTCGTCGCTGTAGGCGGCGAGCCGCGTGACGTCGGGGCCCTGAATGACCAGCGACACCGGTGCACCGCCGAAACTGCGCCCGAGTGCAGGCGGGCTCGAAGCGAAGGCCTGGATACCGGGAATCTGCGAAAGCTGATGTCCCATCTCGGCGACCACGTCGTCCTGCGCGCGATCTCGCTCGGCCCGCGGCACCAGGCTGCCGAACACCGCACCTTCGTTGACCACAGCCGGGACGCCGAGGCCGAGCGCCACCACGGAGAAGGCTTTGGTCACCTCCGGCATGGCCATGATCTTGCTCTCGGCCTGCTTCTGATACCGGTCGGTGAACTCGATCGTGCTGCCTTCGGGCGCGCGCGTGAAAACGAAGAAAGAGTCGCGGTCGGCGCCGGGAACGAACTCCGACTGGATCACGGCGAGCAAGCCGAGTCCGGCGACGAACCAGCCCAGCCCGAACGCGGCGACGGTTCCGCTGCGCGCGAGACTCGGCGCGAGCCCGCGGTCGTACCAGGCGTTGAGGCGTTCGAGTGCGGCGGCGAGGCGCGCCTTCAGACCCTTCTCCGCGACGTGCGCGCGCAGCAACCGTCCGCACGGCGACGGCGAGAGCGTGAGTGCGACGAACCCCGAAATCAGCACGGCGCTCGCCACCGTGATGCCGAACTCGCGAAAGAGCCGCCCCGTCGTGTCGGTCAGAAACGACAGTGGGAGAAAGACCGCCACCGCGGAGACGGTGGTCGCGATCACGGCGAACGAAATCTCGTTCATGCCACGGCGTGCCGCTTCCATCGGCGAGTGCCCGGCCTCGATCCAGCGCGTGATGTTTTCGAGCACGACGATCGCGTCGTCGACGACCAGACCGATCGCGAGCGTGAGCCCCATCAGCGTCAGGGTGTTGATCGAAAAGTCGAGCGCGTGGAGCACGCCGAAGGTGCCGATGATCGAGACCGGAATCGCGACCGCCGGTACCAGTGTGGCGCGAAAACTGCGCAGAAAGAGATAGATCACGACGACGACGAAGAAGACGGCTTCGAAGATCGTTTTGGTCACGTCCTGAATCGAGCGTTCGATGAAGAGCGAGGAATCGAATGCCGTGTGCACGACCACGCCGGCCGGCAGTTCGCCCGCGAGCGCCGCGAGTTCGGCCTTCACCGCGCGGGCGACGTCGAGCGTGTTCGCCTTCGACTGCTTGAGCACACCGAGCCCCACCGCGGGCTCGCCGTTGAAGCGCACGATCTTGCGTTCGTCTTCGGGGCCGACGGTGACGCGCGCGACGTCGCGCAACCGCACCGAGGCACCGTTGACGTTGGCGACGATCAGCTCTCCGAAGGCCTCGGCGTTGTCGAGCTCGCCGAGCGTGCGCACCGTGAACTCGCGATCCCCGCCCTCGACGCGCCCGGAGGGAAGATCGACGTTCTCGCGTCGAAGCGCGCTCGCCACGTCGGCGATCGTCAGGTTCTGCGCCGTCAGCCGCGCGTTGTCGATCCAGACCCGCATCGAATACCGGCGTTCGCCGCCGATCACGACGTTCGCCACGCCTGGCAGCTTGCCGAGCCGGTCCTGGATCTGCTTCTCCGCGATCGTCGAGAGTTCGAGCTGGCTGTGCTTCGACCCCGAGAGCGCGAGCCAGAGCACGGGATCCGAATCGGCATCGCGCTTGGCAACGACTGGATCCTCGAGCTCTTCGGGCAGGCTGCGTCGCGCCCGGGCCACGCGAACACGCACGTCGTTCGCTGCGACGTCGACGTCGCGATCGAGCTGAAACTCGACCGTGATCTGCGACACCTGTTCGCGAGAGAGCGAGACGACGCTGCGCACGCCCTCGATCCCGATGATCTGATCTTCGAGCACTTGCGTGACCGAAGTCTCGACGACCTCGGGCGCCGCACCCGGCAGAATCGAGAGCACGGAAACGACGGGAGGGTCGACGTCGGGCAGCTCGCGGTTGGGAACGCGCCCGGCCGCGATCGCGCCCACCAGCACGATCACCAGCGACATGACGGTCGCCAGCACCGGCCGCTCGATGCAGACCTCGCTGAGCCTCATGCGCCATCCCGGCGAGCGGGGGACGGCGCGGCGCCGCCGCTGGCCGGTTCGGCCTCCGTCGCGGGCACCACCTCGCCACCCGCCACCACTTTGTGCGTGCCACCGGCCACGATGCGATCGCCGATCGAAAGGCCGCTTCGGATCTCGATCTTGCGGTCGCGCCGCACCCCGGGCTCGACCGCCACCCGCTCGGCACGCCGATCGTCTCCGACCCGCCAGACGAAACTGCCGTTCGCGTCGTACGCGATCGCGTCCTCGGGAATCACGATTGCCGCTTCACGCCGCCCGATCTCGAAGTCGATGTTGGCGAACATGCCGGGGCGCAGCCTGCGGTCGGGATTGGGCACCCAGGCCTTGAGCGAGAGGCGCCGCGTCGCGGGATCGAGCGCCGGCGCGACGAAAAACACCTCGCCGGGAAACGTTTGGTCGGGAAACGGCGCCACCCGGATCGAGACCGGCGCGCCCGTGCGTGCGATCGGAATCCCGACTTCGGGCAGCGTGAAGACGAGCTGGAGTCTCGCGACCGCGTGGATTTCAGCGAGGTTCTCGCGCGAGTCGACCCGGTCTCCCGGCGAGACGCGGCGCGCGCTCAACCTCCCGTCGAACGGCGCCCGCAGAACGGTGCGATCGAGCGCCACCTTCGCGAGTTCGACCCGCGCCCGCGCGGCCGCCAGTTCGGCGACCGACTTTTCGAGCTGCGCCGCCGCACTCACGTTTCGGCTCGCGAGGGCACGCGTGCGCTGCCAGGTGTCGCTCGCGAGCGCGAGATTGGCTTCCGCTTCGTGCAGCCGCGCCTGCTGCTCGTCGTCGCGAAGGCGAAACAGGACCGCGCCTTTTCTCACCTCCTGCCCCTCTTCGAACGCGATCGACTCGATCACGCCCGGGGTCTCGACCCGAAGCATCACCGACTCCTCGGCCTCGAGTTGCCCCACCAGATCGACTCGCTCGTCGAGCGTCTCCGAGCGAACGGAAACGACTTCGACCACCGCGGGCGGAGGACCGCCCTGCGGCCCGCCGGAGCCCGCCTGGTCGGCCTCGCGACAGCCCGGCACGGCCAGAGCGAAGAGAATCAGGAGTGCGCAACACGAGTCTCGAAGGCGCGATTCCGCCATCCACGCAAATGCAGACACGAGGGGGGTGGTCACGTCGCGAGCCTATCGAACGGCCCGTTCAACGGGTAGGATCGGCCGGCCGCCGGACGGCAACGCGTCGCGTCGCGGCCCATCCCGGAGTGCGAAGGAAGGAGGAGAACCGCGTGTCGGAAGCCGCTGCCCGAAGAGACGTGCGCATCGCCTGCCTCGATCTCGAAGGCGTGCTGGTCCCCGAGATCTGGATCGCCTTCGCCGAGAAGACGGGCATCGCGGAGCTTCGCGCCACCACCCGGGACATCCCCGATTACGACGTCCTGATGCGACAACGCCTGCGGATTCTCGACCAGCACGGTCTCGGCCTGCCGGACATTCAGCGCGTGATCGCGACGCTCCGCCCCCTCGAAGGCGCCCTCGCGTTTCTCGACTGGCTGCGCGAACGGCTGCAGGTCGTGATTCTCTCGGACACGTTCTACGAGTTCGCCGCACCGTTCATGAAGCAGCTCGGTTTCCCGACGCTCTTCTGCCATCGACTCGAATCCGACGAGACGGGCCGAGTGACGAACTACCGCATCCGCCTCGCCGACCAGAAGCGCGCCGCCGTCCGCGCGCTGCACGCGCTCGAGTTCGGCGTCGCCGCAGCCGGCGATTCGTACAACGACACCGCGATGCTGGCCGAGGCCGACCACGGCATTTTGTTTTGTCCGCCGGAGAACGTGATCCGCGAGTTTCCGCAGTTTCCGGTGACGCGCGATTACGACGAGCTGCGCGACGCGTTCTCGCGGGCGATTCGCGGCGGCTGATCGTCGCGAACCGTCAGTGCGCCTCGCGCCAGTTCCGGCCCGAGCCGATTTCGATCTCGAGCGGCACTCGGAGTTCGGGCGCCTCGCGCATCCAACGATCGACGAGCGCCCGCAGCGCCGATTCCTCGTCCGGCGGCAACTCGAAGACGAGTTCGTCGTGCACCTGCAGAATCATCTGCGCGCGCAATCCCGCGCGAACCATCGCGTCGTCGACACGCACCATCGCGCGCTTGACCAGATCCGCTGCCGTCCCCTGCACGACCGTGTTGACCGCCATCCGTTCCGCGGCCTGCCGCAGCACACGGTTTCGCGAGCCGAGGTCGGACAGCGGACGCCGGCGTCCGAGCAGCGTGACCACGAAGCCGCGTTCGCGGGCCGACGCGATCGTCTCGTCGAGAAAGCGCCGCACGCCCCGATAGCGATCGAAATACGCGTCGATCGTGGCCTGCGCTTCGGCGGCGGCAATTCCGAGCTGGCGGGAGAGTCCGAAGGCGCTCGAGCCGTAGACGATGCCGAAGTTCACCGCTTTGGCGCGGGCGCGCTCTTCCGGCGTCACGTCTTCGGGACGCTTGCCGCTGACTTCGGCCCAGGTTCGGCGGTGAACGTCTTCGCCACGCTGGAACGCTTCGATCAGGCTCGCGTCTCCCGAGAAGTGGGCGAGGATTCTCAGCTCGACCTGCGAATAGTCGGCCGAGAGCAGCCGCGCCCCCTCGGCCGGGACGAACGCCTCGCGGATCCGCGCCCCTTCCGGTGATCGAATCGGGATGTTCTGCACGTTGGGATGGATGCAGGAGAGCCGTCCGGTGGCGGCACCTGTCTGCAGAAAGGTCGGGTGAATGCGGCCGGTACGCGGATGGACGAGCGGCGGCAGCGCATCGATGTACGTACTCGCGAGCTTCGCGAGTCGGCGATGCGCGAGGATCCGCTCCGGCAGCGGATGCTGGCTCGCGAGCTGTTCGAGCACGCTCTCGTCGGTCGAATAGCCGGTCTTGTTCTTCTTCACGACGGGCAGCTTCAAACGCTCGAACAGAATCTGCTGCAACTGCTTCGGTGACGAGATCTGGAAGCGGGTTCCTGCGAGCCGATGGATCTCGTCCTCGATGCGCGCGAGATCGACCGCGATTTCGGTACCGAGCGACGCGAGCCGGCTCTCGTCGATTCGCAAACCCTTTCGTTCCATCCGCGCGAGCACGCCGACCAGCGGCATCTCGACCGTCTCGAAGAGCGGCGCGAGCCGCTGTTCGGCGAGCATCGCGGCGAGCACCGGCCGCGCGCGGCGCACGAGGCACACTTCGGCGCCGGCGAATCGCGCCAGCGTCTCGGTCGGCAGCTCGGACGCGGGACGACTCTTCGCACCGCGCCCCGCGATGGTCTCGAACGCGTCGATTCCGAGCCCGAGCATGCGTGCAGCGATCGAGGAAACGCCGCGCTGAGCGGTCGGATCGAGCAGGAAGGCGGCGATTTCGAGATCGAAGCAGGGTGCCGGAAGCTCGAGGCCACGTTCACCGAGCACGACCAGCGTGCGCTGACAGCGCACGCCCGCCCAGCGCCGAGCCTGCGAGCCGCAGAGCAGCGGCCGCAGCGCGCGAGCGACGACGTCTTCGCGCAGCCCGGGAGCCGACACGAGCGAGTGTCGGCCGATCGGGAGAAACGCCGCCGCTTCCTCGCCGAGCGCGATGGCGAGGCCCACCGGCGAGGTCTCCATGGCACCGCCGTCGACCGGCAGCAGCGACAGATCGAGCAAGGGGTCGTTCGCGAGTTCGCGCACGAGTTCCGCGAGCGCTTCTTCGGTCTCGATCACGCGTACCGGCGGATCGAAGCGCGCCACCACGGCGATCGAATCGGGCGCTGCGGCCGGCGTCGCGGGGTCGCCGGCCGATTGCGCGATCTCGATCGGCGTCCCGGCCGGCGCCGCCGCATCCGTCGGTTTCTCCGCATCGAGCGCGCTCAGCAGTCGCTTGAAACCGAGCTGCTGATAGAGGACTCGAAGACGGGCGGCGTCGGGCGCCGTGCGGCGCAGGTCGGCGAAACCGAGTGGAAGCGAAACGTCGCGCCGCAGCGTCGCGAGTTCGCGCGAAAGGCGCGCGTCGTCGGCATGCGCGAGCAGCGCCTCGCGCGCACGTTTTGCCGTCACCTCTCCGGCGTGTGCCAGCAGCCGGTCGAGGCTGCCCCACTCGGCGAGCAGGCGCGCCGCGGTCTTCTCGCCGATGCCCGGCACACCCGGAATGTCGTCGCTCGGATCGCCGGCGAGCGCGCGCAGATCGAGCAGTTGCTCGACGGGGACCCCGAATCGCTCTTCGACCTCGGCGATGCCGATCGTGCGATCCCGCATCCCGTCGAGCAGATGCACGCGGTCGCCGACCAGTTGCATGAGATCCTTGTCGGTGGAAAGGATGCAGACGCTGGCCTCTTTCGGCGCCTGCGTCACCAGCGTCGCGATCACGTCGTCGGCCTCGACACCGGGAATCTCGAGCAGCGGGATCTGCAGGGCGGAGATCAGCTCGCGCACGATCGGGATCTGTGCCGACAGATCCTCGGGCTGCGCGTCGCGGCTCGCCTTGTAACCCTCGAAGCGTTCGCTGCGAAAGCTCGGCCCGGGTGCATCGAGCACGACCGCGACGTGATCCGGCGACTCCTCGCGCAGCGCCTTGACCAGCATGTTGAGAAATCCGAGTGCGGCATGCGTCGGCCGGCCGTCCGGGCTGCGCATCGGCGGCAGCGCGAAGAACGCGCGATAGATCGAGTTGGCGGCGTCGACCAGCAACAATCGCGGGCGGGACGGATCGACGAGCTTCGGACGCGCTTCGTTCACGAGCTACCCGCCGAAAATGGTCGCGTTCCATTCGCGACGTCTGCGCCACGCTACCGGCCTCGCGGTGACGGGTCGAGTTGCTCTCGCGCGAGGCGCTGCGTAGCGTGCCGCCAATGAACGAACCGCGCCGCATGCCGCCCCCTCCGCGCCCGGTGACCACGATGGCGCTCGTCTGGTTCGCGGCGTTTTTCTTCCTCTACGGCCTCTTGCTGGTGGCGCCGACCCTGCTGCGGGCGACCGCGACGCTCCCGCCGGGGCCCGAAGCGCAGGAAGCGGTGCGACTGGCGGTGCGCGACGCGATCCGCCCGAAGCTGCCGATCGCTTTCGGAGCGGCGCTGGTGACCACCGCGCTCGGCCTGCGTGCGCGGCTGCTACCCGGCGCGCGGCCTCCGCGATCGGACGCGGCGCTCAGTCGGCCGCGGGGGGTGTGACGGCGAGTCCGCGCAGCATCAGATCCACCGCATGCTCGAAGATTCGATCGAGCTTTCGGCGCCGGATCTTTCGACGCACGGCCACCTGATCGTTCTGCAGCAGCCCGTTGGCGAGCGTCCAGAACACGTTCGCCACTTCCCAGCTGTCACACTCGACGAAGACCCCCTCGCGAACGCCGCGCGCGATCACTTCCGCGAGCATTTCGAGACACGATTCCCAGATCCGGGTGACGCCGGTGACCACTTCGGGCGGCAGTTCACCGATCACCCGCTGGTTGTCGAGGGCCCAGAAGATCTCGAAGTACGCGCCGTTCTCGGTCCAGTGCTTGAAGTAGAACCGCGCGGTACGCCGAATCTGTTCCGCCGGATCGAGACCGGGCTCGATCGTGGCGCGCAGCTTGCGCTCGAAGGTCTCGTCGTCCTGCTTGAGCACCGCGACGTAGAGCTCGGCCTTGCTGTCGAAGTACCGGTAGAGGGTGCCCTTCGCGACGTTCGCGCGTTCCGCCACCTCGTCGAGATTCGCCGGCATGAACCCGTCACGAAAGAACACGAGGCGGGCGGCGTCGAGAATCGCCGCGCGACACGCCTGCTTGCGATCGGGGCGACGAACGCCCGGACGGCCGAGACCGGCGTCGAGCCGCGAATCGTTCGACGCTTCGGCCGCCCGGCGCGGTCTTCCTTCGGTCATCCGCGCACCGCCTTCGCATGCTCGCGCGCCAGCTCGACGTAGTGCTGCGCTCGCTCGCGCTGCACGGCTCGTTCGTCGGCCGAGAGCATGCGCACCACGCGCGCTGGAGTACCCATCACGAGCGCGCCGTCGGGCACCCGCATGCCCGGCGAGACCAGCGCTCCCGCTCCCACCAGCGCACCGGCTCCGATCTCCGCACCGTCGAGCACGATCGCGCCGATGCCGATCAGCGCGCCATCGCCCACGCGGCAACCGTGAACGGTGGCGTGATGCCCGATCGTGACGTCGTCGCCGACGATCGCCGGAAAGCGATCGCGGGTCACGTGAAGCACGGCGAGATCCTGCACGTTGGTGCGCGCGCCGATCACGATCGAGCAGACGTCGCCGCGCACCACGCTGCCGTACCAGACGCTGGCATCGACGCCGATCGAGACGTCACCGATGACGACCGCGTTCGGCGCCACGAACGCCGCCTCCTCGGCACGGGGACGCACGCCGCCGAGCGGCACTGCGCAGAGTCTCGTCGACACGACCTGCCTCCGTCAGGCTCCGACGTCGTCACTGCCCTCGTACCGGTAGGGCGCGAACAGATCGGTGGCGAGATAGCGCTCGCCGAAGCTCGGCAGGATCGCGACGATCAGCTTGCCCGCGTTGCCGGGCTGCTTCGCGTAGGCGAGCGCCGCCTGCACCGCAGCGCCCGACGAAATGCCGGCCAGCAGACCCTCTTCGGTCGCGAGGCGGCGCGCCATCTCGAACGCGGCGTCGTTGCCGATCTTGATCACGGCATCGACCAGCGTTCGATCGAGCACGTCCGGCACGAAGCCGGCGCCGATGCCCTGAATCTTGTGCGGCCCGGGTTGTCCGCCGGAAAGCACCGGACTCGTCTCGGGCTCGACGGCGACCGCCTGGAACGACGGACGCCGCGCCTTGATCACACTGGCGACGCCGGTGATCGTTCCGCCCGTTCCGACGCCGGCGATCAGCGCATCGATCTTGCCGTCGGTGTCGGTCCAGAGCTCTTCCGCCGTGGTCCGGCGATGCACTTCGGGATTCGCGGGATTGCAGAACTGCTGCGGCATGAACGCGTCGGGCAACTCCGCGCTGATCTGATTCGCGCGCTCGATCGCACCGCGCATGCCCTTCGCCCCTTCGGTCAGCACCAGCTTCGCGCCGAACGCGCGCAGCACGACGCGGCGCTCCTGACTCATCGTCTCGGGCAGGGTGAGGATGCAGCGATAGCCCTTCACCGCCGCGACGAACGCGAGCGCGATGCCGGTATTGCCGCTGGTCGGTTCGACGATCGTGGTCTTGCCGGGGCGAATCAGCCCTTCGCGCTCGGCCGCCTCGATCATCGCGAGGCCGATGCGGTCCTTCACGCTGTTGGCGGGATTCCGACTCTCGAGCTTGGCGACGATCGTGGCGTCGGCGCCTGCGCTCACCCGATTGAGCCGCACGAGCGGCGTTCGTCCGATCAGCTCGGTCACGTCGCGAGCGATGTTCATGGCCAGACCTCCTCGGTTCGAAGCAGCTTAGCCCCCGCACATGGTTCTGCGGTCAGGAAAATGTGGGCGGGCGCAGCGCCGGGAACAGGCATTCGCAGAGCACCGAGGCGTAGCTGCCGGCGGGCAGGGCGAAGCGAAGGCGGACGGCGCCGGGCTCTCGTTCGAAGGACGCCTCCGCGAGCGGCACGCGCAGGGGCCGACGCGCGCCGCGAAGTCGCAGGCCACGCGGCGGCTCGGGCGGAGTCGCCGCGTCGAGCCCGCAGGCGGCCATCGCCGCAGCCTCGCGCAGCGCGGGCGCGCCGCCGGCCGCGAGCAATCGGGAACCGAAGATCGGGCCGGTCGGGCTGATTTCGAAGCGATCGGCCCGCGGCTGCTCGCGGTCGATGTCTTCGACGAGAAACGATCCGCCCGAGGCGTGCACCATCGCGACGTCGCCGGGTTCGAGCCGATCGAGCGCGAGCGTGCGTCGCGCGAGCGCCTCGTTGAACACCGCGGACTGGAGGGCCGAGAGCAAGAAACGAAGCTCGCGCCGGTCGGCGCCGACGCGCTCGCCGCGAAGCAGCGCGCGGGCGCGGTCGGCGTTGTCGCCGTCGCGGCCGAAGCGCTGTTCGCCGAAGCGATTGGGCATGCCGCGAACGGCGATCTCTTCGAACGACGCTTCGGCGGCCTGCGCCTGCGCGTCGTCCACCTCGCGCACCACGATCTCGAACCGATTGCCGCGCAACTGCCCGACGCGCAATCGATGCCGGTGCCGGGTCGCCTCGAGCACGCGTGCATCTTCGAGCTCGAATCCGAGCGCGCGTTCGGGATCGACCGCCGGCAGCGAGAAGAACTGCCGCGTCACCGCGTCGCGATCTTTGCGCCCCGCATAGCCCACGTCGCGCGGATCGACGCCGGCGGCACGCGCCAGCGCGCGGGCGATCTGCTCGGTCGTCCGCCCGCGCTTCTCGACACGGACGAAGGTGTGCGGCCCCTCTCCTGTCGCCGGAAAAAGCGGCAGCTCGTCGACGACGAAATCGTCGGGGGTCGTGCGAAGCCGCGGCATTCAGTCCGGGCGCGATTCGCAGAGCGCGCGCGCGTGCTCGATTTCGCGGGCGACCGCGTCGTGCAGCTCGTCGGTGAAGGCCTCGCGCTCGGCGAAGTCACGTCCCTCGGTCGAAATCGGTTCGCCGATCGAGACGGCGATCGGCCCTCGCGGGCCGACTTCGATTCCGCGCGGCAAGATCGCGAAGCTGCCCGCGACGCCGATCGGCACCACCGGCAGCCGCGCGCGCAGCGCGAAGGCCGCGGCGCCGCGTTTGAACGGCCGCAAACGGCCGTCGTCCGAGCGCGTTCCTTCTGCAAAGAACAGCACGGAAATCTCTTTCAGCAGATCGCGCTGCGCCGCCTCCAGCCGATCGACGTCGGTCTTCGTGTCCGACCGTTCGACGAAGACGTTGCCCGTCGCGCGCATCGCCGCACCGAAGAGCGGAATCTCACCCAGTTCCTTCTTCGCCACGAAGCGAAGACCATGTCGCGGCAGTGCCGAAAGGATCGCGAGTGAATCGAGATGACTGCTGTGATTCGACACGAAGACGTAACGCGCCCCGTCCGCCAGACGTTCTTCCCCCCGTACTCGCAGCTCGGCACCGCACGCCAGCAGCATCACGCGCGCGAACTCGCGGTAGATCTGGTCGACCGCCGGCGAGCGACCACCGAAGATCGCACTCGCCGCGAGTGCCGCCGGCGCCGCCCAGAGCGTGTCCACCGTGATCGCGCCGATCGCGACCGCACTGCGCAGACGGCTCGACAGCGCCTCGATCACGAGAGCGACGCCACGGGCGCGAACGAGCGCCGGTGAAGCACACAGGGTCCGAGCCGGCGCAGCGCTTCGACGTGATCCGCCGTCGGATAGCCCTTGTGGCGTGCAAACCCGTAGCCGGGATGTCGCGCGTCGCATCGTTCCATCCACGCGTCGCGATGTACTTTGGCCACGATCGAAGCCGCTGCGATCGCGCCGTCGCAGGCATCGCCGTGGACGATCGCAGTTTGCGGACACGCGAGCCCGGGAATCGTCCGCGCGTCGACCAGCACGTGATCCGGCCGAACGGTGAGCGCGCAGACGGCGCGACGCATCGCTTCGAGTCCGGCGCGGTGAATTTGCATGCGATCGATCTCGTCGGCCTCGACGCGACCGATGCCGATCGCGACCGCGTGTGCGCGGATCACGCCGTCGAGCCGCACGCGTTCACGCTGCGTGAGACGCTTGGAGTCGTCGACCCCGATCGGGCGCACCCCCGCCGGCAGCACGACCGCGGCAGCGACCACCGGACCGGCCAGCGGCCCCATGCCGACCTCGTCGACCCCGGCCACGTGCTCTGCCCCGCCCGCGCGCAGCGCCTCGGCACGCGCGAAGAACGCGGCGAGTCGCACCTGTTCTCGCCGCTCCGAGGCGCGCCGTCGCTCGGCCGATTCGGCCAGCGCCCGCGCACCGGACCGCGGATCGGCGCGAAGCCGTTCGATCCAACGCTCGAGCAGCGGGCCCTCGGCCGCGGCGAGTTGCCGCCGGAGTTCGGCCAGCGGTGTCGTCACGAGTCTTCGCCCTCGCCCGCCGGCGTGTCCTCTCTCGCCGGTCGCAACCCGAGCCGTCGTTCGATGGCGCGCAGACGACGAAGCGCATCGGGCAGACGCCGGAGTGCGGCAACGGTGCGATGAAAGAGGCGCTCTTCCATCTGTGGCGTCCCCCATACGCGACTGCCCGGCGCGACGTCGCGATGCAGCGAAGCCGCAGCACCGACGAACGCGCGCGCGCCCACGCGAAGCTGCCCGGCCGAGGCGGCGCGCGCCATCAGCATGGCACCGTTTTCGACCACCGTGCCACCGGCGAGGCCGGCCTGCGCGACCACGACCACGGCTTCGCCGATGTCGCAGTTGTGCGCGATCTGCACGAGGTTGTCGATCTTCGTCCCGCGACCGATCCGCGTCGCACCGAGCGAGGCGCGATCGATCGTCGTCCCCGAACCGACTTCGACGTCGTCCTCCAGCACGACGATGCCGATCTGCGGGATCTTCTCGGGCTCGCCGCGCTCGTTCCACGCGTAACCGAAGCCGTCGCCACCGATCACCGCGTTCGGATGCACGATCACGCGATCGCCCGCGCGCGTTCCTTCGCGCAACACGACTCCCGCGTGCAGTACGCAGTCCTCGCCGATCACGACGTCGTCGTAGAGCGTCACGCTGGCGTGTACGACGCTGCGTGCGCCCACCCGACAGCGCGCGCCGATCACGGCTCCCGCACCGATCGAGCACGCTTCGCCGAGCACCGCATCGGACGCGACGCAGGCCCGCGAATGCACCCCCGCCGGCGGTCGCGGTGCCGGCACGAGCAGAGCCACCGCGCGCGCGAAATCGAGGCCGGGATTGTTCGAGCGCAGGACCGGTCGGTCGCCCGAATCGACGCCCTTCGGCACGATCACCGCGCCGGCGCGCGAGGCCGGGAGCGACTTCGCCCAGCGCAGCGTGCGCACGAACGAAAGATCCGTGGGTCCGGCGCAGTCGAGCGCGGCCACGCCTTCGACGCGAAACGCGCCATCGCCTTCGAACTCGCAGCCGAGACGAAGGGCGAGCTCGCGCAGCTCCATGGTCAGCGCGCGAGCAAGACGGCGCGGGGCGACGTACGCACCACCGCGCTGGCGTTGCTGCCGACGAAATAGTCGCTGATCCGATTGCGCCCAAACGCGCCCATCACGATCAGCGCGGTGTCGAGCGACTGCGCCGCCTCGACGATCTTCACGTCGGGCCGGCCGAGCGTCGACGAGGTTTCACGACCGGGAAGCGGCAGATCGGCCAGCAACGCGCGCACCTCGTCGAAGCGCGCCTGCGATCGGCCCTTGTCTTTCGAATCGATGAAGAGATGCGCCGGCACCGCCAGCCGGGTCGAAAGCTCGACGGCGAGCCGGGCCGCAGCGTGCGAGCCGTTCGAACCGTCGAAGGCGAGCAGCAACCCGCCGGCATCCGGGGCCCCGTCGGGCACCACGACCACGGATCGTCGCGCCTTGCGCAAGACCGCGTCGGTGGTCGGCCCGACCAGTTCGCTGCGATGCGCACGGCTGTAGCCGTCGCGACCGACGACGATCAGATCCGATCGATCCCCGCGCGCGACGATGCAGTCGTCGGCCCGGCCCTCCGCGACGTCGCAGGCCGCTTCGACTCCCGCGGCGCGTGCGCGCTCGGCGAACCGTCGCGACGCGCGTTCGGCGCGCGCCTTCAGAAACGCATCGAGCGCCGCCGGCGACGGCGGCAGCAGATCGCCATCGCCCCCCGCGAACGCGTGACGCCATCGGTCTTCGACCACGGTCAGTCCCTGCAGCCGGGCGTCGAGCCGGCGCGCGAGCGAAATCGCGAACCGCTCGGCCGCGACGGCCGCCTCCGAACCGTCGGTGGCGCACAGAATCCGTTCGATCATCGACTTCGACCCGATCATGACAGCCAGCGGCCGAGCGAGCTGCCCCAGACGAGCTGCATCACGCGACGCAGGAGATCGAACTTTCGTGCGGTGAACGGGTACCAGAGCAGCTCGGCCCGCGCGCCGAAACGATCGATCAGGATGGATTGCGTTCGACAAAAACTGCGCAGCCCGGTCTCGCCGTTGACGCGTCCGATGCCGCTCTCGCGCGCGCCGCCGAACGGCGCCTCGGTCACGCCGTAGGTGAGCAGGCAATCGTTCACGCACGCCGCGCCCGAAACGATGCGCTTCGCGAGCGCTTCGCCGCGCCGTCGATCACGCGTCCAGACGCTGGCGGCGAGGCCGTAGGGCGAATCGTTCGCCATCTGCAGCGCCTGTTCTTCGTCGCTCACGCGGAGGATCGGCAGCACCGGCCCGAACGTTTCCTCGCGTGCGATTTGCATCTCGTGGGTCACGTCGACCAGCACGGTGGGCTCGTAGAAGGCGCCGCGCAGTTCGGGATGTCGCCGGCCGCCGGTCAGCACGCGCGCGCCCTGTTCGATGGCGTCGGCGACGTGCGCTTCGACGCGCTCGAGTTGCGGAGCGAAGATCATCGGGCCGACGTCGAACTCGCCATCCGCTCCCTGCCGCAACTGCGCCGTCTTCTCGACCACGCGGCGCACGAACTCGTCGTGCACCGCGTCGACCACGTAGACGCGCTCGATCGAGACACAGGCCTGCCCCGCGTTGGTGAACGCGCCGAACACCGCCCCGTTCGCCGCGCGCTCCAGATCCGCGTCGGCGCAGACGATCATCGGGTCCTTGCCTCCGAGCTCGAGCGTGCAGGGGATCAGTCGGCGGCCACAGATCTCGCCGATGCGCCGGCCGGTGCGCACGCTGCCGGTGAACGAAATCTTGTCGACGCCGGCCTCGACCAGTGCCGCGCCGGTTTCTCCGTCGCCGGAGACCACCTCGAGCACGCCCTCGGGAAGCCCCGCGCTGCGCAGGAGTTCGGCGACCAGCCGTCCCGAGCGCGGCGTCACTTCCGACGGCTTCAACACCACCGCGTTGCCCGCGATCAGCGCCTGCACCGTCGGATTCAGCGCGAGCATCAGTGGATAGTTCCAGGGGGTGATGATGCCGACCACGCCGAGCGGGCGATGCGAGATGCGCAGTTTCTTCGTGCGCAGCAGGTGCACCGGCACGGTGCGGTCGGCGAGGATGCCCTTCGCGCGCCGCGCGAGGTACGTCATCGAATCGCAGGCGGCGAGAATTTCGTTGACCAGCACTTCGAATCGCGGCTTGCCCGTTTCGGCCACGATCACGTCGATGAACTCGTCCTGACGTTCGAGGAGGATGCGCACCGCACGCTGCAACGGGCGCGCGCGCTCTTCGAAGGAGAGGCTCGCCCACTCGGGCTGTGCCTTGCGGGCCCGTTCGACGGCGCCGCGAACGTCTTCCGGAGTCGCGATCTCGATCTCACCGATCGGTTCCAGCGTCGCGGGGTTGCGAAGCCGCAGCACGCGTCGCGTCCCCGTCCCGTCGACGAGGCCGGCGCGAAGATCGGCGCGCGGATCGGACTCGACGGCCTCGATCACGGCCATCCGGAAACTCCCTCCGTGAGAACGGCGGCCCATGCTACGAAAGCCGTCGCGCTGCTGCCAATCCACCGCACTGCGGCCGACGCGCGTATGATGCCCGCGATGCACGACGATGCACCGCAACTGTTTCGCGTCTTCCCGGGCGCGCGCGCGAAGCTGCCGTTTCGCCGCTTTCTCACCGGTGCGACGCCGGTCACGCGCGTCTCCTGGCCGGGCATGCCGGCCGGCGCGTTGCTGGTGAAGCACGACGAGCATTCGGCGGCCGGATACGGCGGCAACAAGCCGCGCAAGCTCGAGTTCGTGATCGGACAGGCCCTTGCACGCGGTGCGAAGACGCTGGTCACCACCGGCGGACTGGGCACCAATCACGGACTCGCAACGACGATCCTCGGCCGCGAAGCCGGGCTCGCGACCGTGCTGGTGCTGGTTCCGCAGCCCGTGACCGAGGGCGTGCGTCGCACGCTGCTGCTGCACGCCGCCCATGGCGCGCGTCACGTCTTCGGCCGCAACGTCGCCATGGCCGCCCTGCAGACCGTGCGTGTGCTCGCGGGTGCACAGTGGCGAGGCGAACGACCGATGCTGGTGCCGACCGGCGGCTCGTCGGCGCACGGCAATCTCGGCTTCGTCTCGGCGGCCCTCGAACTCGCGGAGCAGGTGCGATCCGGCCAGTGCGAAGAGCCGGAGGAGATCTTCATCGCCGTCGGCTCGGGCGGGAGTCTCGCCGGGCTGGTGCCGGGATTGCGTCTCGCGGGCCTGCGCACACGCGTTACGGGCGTGCTGGTGACGGACATTCTTCCGCCGTCGCCGGCCCGGCTCGCCTTCGCCGCGCGCAGCACGCTTCGGCTCTTGCGCCGCGCCGATCCCACCGTCCCCCGCGTCTCGCTCTCGCCCCGCGACTTCGTGCTGGCGACGCGACAGGTGGGCCCGGGCTATGGCGCCGTCACGCCGGCGTCGGAATCCGCCGTGCGCGCCGCCGCGACAAGCGGGCTCGGACTCGAGACGACCTACACCGGCAAGTGTCTGGCGGAGATCGTCGCGCGCGCGGAAGAGGGAACGCTCGGTCGAGGTCCCGTTCTTTTCTGGAACACGTACAACGCCGTCGACGTCGCCGCGCGCGCGCCGCGCCGGGTGACGGAGGCCGATCTGCCGCCCGCGATCCGTCGCCTGCTCGAAAACGCACGCTCCGCGCCGGTTTGAGGCGCGCCGGACCGGGTGGTACCACTTGCGCCCGATGCGACCCGCGAACACCGATCCCCTCGCCACCACGCGCCGCGGGTTCCTGCGACTGGCTTCGGCCAGCGCGTCGCTCGCCAGCCTCGCGTGCCTGCGCCCGCTCCCGGCGAGTGCGGTGAGCGCCGCAACCACCGCTTCCGTTCCGTTCTTCGATCCCGGCCTGCGCGAGGTGTTGCGTCACGTCGTGATCCGCATGGTCGATGCCGGAGACGCGGGCGCTCCGGCGGTGGACGACGTCGGCGCGCTCGACACCATCGACACCCTCTGTCGCGGGCTCGACCCCGAACTCGTGAGCCCGCTGCGAATCGCACTTCGCCTCGTCGAGTGGGGCCCGTTCGTCTTCGATCGCCGCCTCTCGCGATTCAGCCAGCTCTCGCCCGAGCGACAGGATGCGTCGCTCACGGGCTGGATGACGAGCCGTTTCGAAGTGCGCCGGCTCGTCTTCTACGCGCTGCGCAATCTCGCGATGATCGGGTACTACAGCCAGCCGCAAACCTGGTCGTCGATCGACTATCGCGGGCCCCTGCTCTCCGGTGACGGAGGTCCGTCGTGATCACCAAACTTCTCGAACGCGGAGGAACGTTCGAAGCGCAGGCCGACGTGTGCGTGATCGGCACCGGTGCGGGCGGCGCGGTCGCCGCGGCCGAACTCGCGGAAGGCGGTCTCGACGTCGTGGTCCTCGAGCAGGGCCATCACTGGACACGCCGCGAGTTCACCCAGCGCGAACACGAAATGCTGCCGCGCCTCTTCGAAGAGGCGGGCATGCGCCAGACGGTCGACGGTTCGCTGCTCGTGCTGCAGGGACGAAACGTCGGCGGCTCGACCGTGCACAATCTCTGTTATGCGTTTCGCGCGCCCGACCCGATTCTTCGACTCTGGCGCGACGAGCACGGTCTCGACGACCTGACGCCGGAGGCACTCGCACCGTCCTTCGATCGCGTCGAGCGCACGCTGCGTGTCAAGCAGATCCTCGAATCCGAAGTGAACGCACTCAACCGGATCGTGCGAGCGGGCGCCGAGAAACTCGGCTACTCGGGCTTCGTCACCAGACACAATCGGCACGAGTGCGTCGGTTCGGGCTACTGCATTCTCGGCTGCAGCTACGACGCCAAGCAGTCGATGCTGATCACCTACGTTCCGAAGGCCGACGCGGCCGGCGCGCGCATCTTCGCCAACGCGCGGGCCGAGCGGATCGAGCTTCAAGAGGGTCGCGCGCGGCGCGTACGCGGGCAGATCGTCGATCACGACGGCACGCCGCGCGGCACGATCGACGTTCGCGCCCGCGTGATCGTGCTCGCGGCCGGCGCGATCGCGTCGCCGGATCTCCTGCTGCGCAGCGGGCTCGCGAATCGCAGCGGCGAGGTCGGCAAGAACCTCCATCTTCACCCGTCGGTGCTCGCCGCCGGGTTCTTCGACGAGCCCGTTCATCCCTATCGCGGCATTCCGCAGAGCTACTACATCGACGAGTTCATCGACCTCGAGAAGGATCCGCACCGCGGCGCCATCCTGATGCCGATCACCGGATTCCCCGTGCTGACGTCCGCCAACCTGCCGGGCTTCGGGCGCGATCACTTCCGCTGGATGCGTGATTTCTCGAAGATGGTCGGGCTGCTGACACTGCTGCACGACCGAAGCAGCGGCACGGTGACCAGCGGTCGCTCGCCCGCGAAGCCCGAGATCCGATACGAGCTGATCGAAGACGACCGGCGTCAGCTCGCCGAGGGATTGCTTCACTGCACGGAGGTGCTGCTCGCCGGCGGTGCGACGCGCGTGCTGGTGCCGTACTGGAACCGGCCGCTCGAACTGCGTGCAGGCGACGATCTCTCGGTGATCCTCGAGCGGGGAGTCCGACAGGGTGAGATCGGCCTTTCGTCGACGCATCCGCAGTCGACCTGCCGAATGGGCGGCGACCCCCTGCGTTCGGTCGTCGGCGGGTTCGGCGAATGCCACGACGTCCCCGGACTGTTCGTCGCCGACATGAGCGTCTTCCCCACTTCGCTCGGCGCGCCACCTCAGCTCACCACGGCGGCACTCGCGGATCGAACCGCACGGCACATTCTCTCCCGCTGGTCCGAGCTGGCGGCTTGAGCGCACCCGGACTCGACGAGCTCGACGAAGAAGCCACGATCGAGCAGGCCGCGGCACTCGCACGGGGCCCCTACCCCGGAGGCGAACGCCCCGGCATCTGGCAGCTCGCGTGGCCGTCGATGGCGATGTTCGCGCTGCAATCGCTGGTCTCGCTGGTCAGCTTCATGATCGTCGGCACGCTCGGCTCCGACGCGGTCGCCGGCGTCGGTGTCGCCGCGCAGTTCTACAACGTGCTCTTCGCGGTCCTCGCCGCCGTCACGACGGGCACCGTCGCGCTGGTCGCACGCGCGGTCGGCGCCGGCGACCTCGACGAGGCGGCGCGCGTGATGCGCATTTCGGTCTGGCTCGGCTGCGCGTTCGCGCTCGCCGTCACCTGCACCCTGCCCTTCGCCGAATCGATCGTCGCGGCCTTCGGCGTGACGGATTCGGTCGCCGTGCTCGGTGGCTCGTATCTGCGAATCCTGCTGCTCTTCTCGCTGCCGTTCTCCACCGGCTTCGTGATCGGCAGCGCACTGCGCGGCGCGGGCGACGTGCGAACGCCGCTGCTCGTCGGCGTGCTGATGAACGTCGTCAACCTGGTCGGAAACTACGTGCTGGTCTTCGGCAAGTTCGGCGCTCCCGCGCTCGGCACCGACGGCTCCGCGATCGCATCCGGCATCGCCTTCGTCGTCAGCGCGGTGCCCTATCTCTGGTGGTGGAAACGCGGCGAGCTGCAGTTCGCGTTCCGCCTCGCCCCGGACGGGCGAGCCCGCGAACGAATCCAGCGGCTGCTCCGCATCGGTGTTCCGAGCGCGCTCGAACAACTCGCCTGGCAGGCGGGGCTCTGGATGTTCTTGCGGCTGGTCGCGCATCACGGAACCGAACCCGTCTCCGCCTATCTGATCGGGGTGCGCATCCTCTCCTTCTCCTTCGTCCCCGGACTCGGATTTTCGACCGCGGCGGCAACCCTCGTCGGACAACACCTCGGTGCGGGCGAGCCGGCCCTCGCCGCGCGTGCGGGCTGGCGCGCCAACGCGGGCGCGATGATCGTGATGGCGATCGCGGGCGCGGTGATCATCGCGGCGGCGCCCTTCATCGCCAGCTACTTCGGCGCGGCAGGCCAGAAGACCGTCGATCTCACCGTGACGTTCATCTGGATCCTCGGCATCGCGCAGCCTCTGATGGCCGTGGAGTTCGCCCTCGGAGGCGCGCTACGCGGCGCGGGGGACACACGCTTCCCGCTGTTTTCGATCCTGAGCGGCCTGTTCGTCTTTCGACTGGGCGGCGCGCTCTTCGTCTCGACCGTGCTCGACGGATCCGTCGTGATGGTCTGGTCGTGCCTGCTCGCGGACTACACGGTGAAGGCGCTGCTGCTCTCCGCGCGATTCAGGTCGGGGCGCTGGCAACACGTCCGCTGGTGATCGGCGTCAGTCCGTGTCGTCCGTCCCGGGATCGGGCAGACCGCTGCGCGCGCGGCGAAAGACCTCGGCGAAGTAACGCAGCAAATCGGTTTCGGTCAGCATCCCGACCAGCGTCTCGCCGTCGAGCACCGGCAGGCAGCCGATCTTGCGCTCGGCCATCACCAGCGCGGCGTCTTCGATGCCCGCGTCGAGATCGATCACGATCGGCGGAGACGACATCACGCGCCCGATCTCGACCACGTGCAGAAACGCGCGCCGCGCATCGTCCGCAAACGAGGTCAGGCTCGACAGCGATGCGCGCAGCAGGTCGCGCTCCGAAACGACGCCGACCAGCTTGCCGCCGTGCACCACCGGCATGTGGCGCACCCGACCCAGCGTCATGATATCTTCGACCGTCGAGAGCCGTTCTCCCGCGGAGATCGTGACGATCTTGTCCTGCATGATGTCGCGAACGCGCGTCTTCGCCATTGACGGGAGTCTAACCCGATGACACGCGTTCGCGGAACCAATTCCGGGACCCGGGGCGCTGGCGCGGGACGCGAAGCACGTCGCCGCGAACGCGCGGGTGAGTCGGACCCCGCCGAGTCGGGCCGGACCGAACCGGTCCCGCTCGCTGATCTGCTTCGCCGGGTCGTCGGCGCGGGGCTCGCGGGCGTCTTTGGTCCCACCGAAGTGATGCGCCGTGCGGTCGGCGATGCCCTGCCGAAGGACTGGCTCGAGTTCGCCACCGATCAGAGCGAGCGCACCCGCAAGGAGTTTCTCGAACGCCTCGCCGGCGAACTCGCC
>CAZDHU010000235.1:0-11025 GCA_964505355.1 uncultured Myxococcaceae bacterium
GCTGGTCTTCGCGAGCGGCGCCGCGACCGTGCTCACGCTGCTGCTCTCGGCGGGCGGGGACTGGTACGTGAACGTGCTGAAGCGGGGCGGTCAGTCGGTGCCGGAGGCGGCCGCGCGACCGGCCGGCCAGACGGGCGCCCCGGCGCCCGCCGCCGGCAAGAGCGGGCCGGGTCTCTAGGAAGGCGAGGGTTCGATGTACCTCACCCACTACGGGCTCGTGCGCAGTCCGTTCGAGATGACGCCGGATCCGGCGATGCTCTATCTCGGCGAAGCGCACCGCGAAGGTCTCGCCACGCTGGTCTATGCCGTGCGTGCGCGGAAGGGCTTCGTGCTGCTCACGGGTGAAGTCGGAACGGGCAAGACGACGCTGCTGCACGCGCTGCTCTCGCAGCTCGACACCGACACGGCGAGCGCCTTCGTCTTCAACCCGAGGCTCGAACCGCTCGACTTCCTGCGCATGGTCTTCGACGACTTCGGCATCGAGGAGCGCTGCGCGACCAAGGCCGAGTATCTGCTCGCGCTCAACCACTGGCTGATCGATCGGCTGGCGAAGAATCAGTCGACGGTCTTGATCGTCGACGAAGCACAGAATCTCTCGCCCGAGATGCTGGAAGAAGTTCGGCTGCTCTCGAACCTCGAAACCCCGAAGTCGAAGCTGCTGCAGATCATGCTGGTCGGGCAGCCCGAACTCGGCGACATGCTCGCCCGCGACGAGCTGCGGCAACTGCGACAGCGGATCGTGTTGCGCCACCACCTGCGCCCCTTCGACGAGGCGGAGATGGAGAAGTACGTGACCGAGCGCCTGCGGCTCGCCGGATACACGGGCAGCGGACTGTTCGATCGGCGCGCGCTGCGCCGCCTGCACGAAGTGACGGGCGGCGTGCCGCGGCTCGTCAACGTGGTGTGCGACGGAGCGCTGCTGCGAGGCTACGCGGAAGATCTGACGACGATCGGAAGAAACGTGATCGAAGAAGTGGCCGGCGAGCTGATGCTGACGGCGCCGGCGGATCGAACGACGGAGACGCCGATGGCGCCGCCGCCGAAGAAACCGCGACGGGGTTTGCTGGGTCTCTTCCGCTGAGCGGAAGAAAGGGAGTCGATCATGGCGAAGGTATTCGATGCGCTGCGCAAGGCGGAAGAAGAGCGCGGACGGCAGAGCGGGGCTTCGGCCGCCGCAGCCGCGGCGACGGTCACCGCGCCGACGGGCGACTGGTCGGCGGCGTCCGCGCCGGTTCGCCGGCGCGCGGCCGCCGAGCGACAGCCGGGGCTCTGGCACCGGCTCACGCACCGCGCGGCCGAAGCCGAAGACGCGAACGCCGCGAACAAGCGCCGGATCGCGCAACTGATGCCCGATTCGTTCGTCGCCGAGCAGTTCCGCACGCTGCGTGCGCGACTCGATTCGCTCGCGGCCCAGCGGCCGATCAAGTCGATCGCGATGACGAGCGCACTCTCGGGCGAGGGAAAGACGACGACGTCGGCGAATCTCGCGCTGGTGTCTTCGCTCGCCGTCGATCGGCGCGTGCTGCTCGTCGACTGCGATCTGCGCAAGCCGAAGATCCACCGTGCCCTCGGCCTGCGTCCCGAAGCGGGGCTCGCGGAAGTGCTGCTCGGTCAGGCACCGCTCGAGCGCGCGATCGTTCGCCTCGAGGGCACGCAGCTCGACGTGCTGCCCGTGCGCACGATGCCGCCGAATCCTTCCGAACTGCTCGCCTCGGCCGCGATGCGCACGCTGATGGAGCAGCTCGTGCAGCGCTACGACCTCGTGCTGCTCGACACGCCGGCGATGCTCGCACTGCCCGACGCGAAGACGCTGAGCGAGTTGACCGACGGCGTCGTGATGGTCGTGCGTGCCGACGTGACACCGCAGAGCGACGTCGACACGGCGCTCGACGTACTCGACCGCCGCCGCGTGCTCGGAATGGTGCTGAACGGTGCGACCGTCGACGAGCACTACTACGGGTACTGAACGAGAGAGCGGACGGGGTCGGGTGCGATCGACGGCCTGCTCTTCTACCGTGCCCTGCCGCCCGCGGGACGCCTCGGGCGAAAATCAGACGCGCGTGATCGCGCGATGGAGCAGCGGGAAGTGAGCGGCCCGGCGATCTCGAGCACGTTCGTGGTGGCGCTCGTCGTCACCGTCGCGGCGACTCCGCTCGTTTCGCGGCTCGCACGCGCGTTCGAAGTGATCGATCGCCCGGGCGATCGCAACGTGAACCGGCGCCTCGGCATTCCGCTGCTCGGCGGGCTCGCGGTGGCGCTCGGAACCTTCGTCGGATTGTCGGCGGGTGTGCTCGCGAGCAACAGTCTGCCGATGCGGGGCCACGTCGAAGGGCTGATCGCCGGCAGCAGCCTGCTGCTCGCGACCGGCGTTCGCGACGACAAGCGGGCGCTGCGCGCCTGGCCGAAGTTTCTCGTGCAGATCGGCGCCGCGGCGATCGCGATCTCGTTCGGCTTTCGGATCGATCACATCACCGACCCGTTCTCGCATCAGCCCTTCACGCTGCCGCTGTTCTTCTCGTGGATCGTGACCACGCTCTGGATCGTCGGGGTGACCAACGCCGTCAACCTGATCGACGGGCTCGACGGTCTCGCGACCGGCGTTTCGGCGATCATCGGCCTCACGCTCACGATCATCTGCTGGCAGGTCGATCAGCGGCTCGGGGTCTTGCTCGGTGCCGCGCTGGTCGGCGCACTGCTCGGCTTTCTGCCCTTCAACTTCCCTCCGGCGCGCATCTTTCTCGGTGACACCGGGGCGCTCTTCATCGGGTTCACGCTGGCACTGCTCTCGCTCGAGGCCTACGCGAAGATCGCGCTGCTCACCTTCGTGGTGCCGCTGCTCGCGCTGGCGGTGCCGCTGATGGACACCACGCTCTCGATCCTGCGCCGGCTGCGCCGGCGGCGCGGCGTCTTCTCGGCGGACCGGCAGCACATCCATCATCGCCTGCTCGAGTCGAGCGGAACGCAGCGCGCCGCCGTGCTCTCGCTCTACTTTCTCACCGCCTGTTTCTGCGTGATCGCACTCTCGTTCACGCGTCTCGAGGGGCTGCCGGCGCTCTTCTTTCTCGGTGCCGTGCTCGTGCTGACGCTGCGCCTCGTGCGCAACCTCGGTTTGCTCGGCGAACCTGCGGCGGCGGACGCCTCGCCGCCGGCGGCGAACACGACGGAGGGCAAGCACGCATGAGCGAACGACGGCGCGCACTGATCACCGGCATCACGGGCCAGGACGGCTCCTATCTCGCCGAGCTGCTGCTCTCGAAGGACTACGAGGTGCACGGCATGGTGCGCCGCGCGAGCACCGAGAACTACGAGCGAATCGCGCACCTGACCGACCGGGTTCGGCTGCATCAGGCCGATCTCCTCGATCCGAGTTCGCTGATTCACCTGCTGCGAACGGTGTTGCCGCACGAGCTCTACAACCTCGCCGCGCAGTCGTTCGTACCGACCTCGTGGTCGCAGCCCTCGCTGACCGGCGAGTTCACCGCGCTCGGCGTGACGCGGTTGCTGGAGGCGATCCGGCTGGTCGATCCCGGCATACGTTTCTATCAGGCGTCGAGTTCCGAGATGTACGGCAAGGTGCAGGAGGTTCCGCAGCGCGAGTCGACGCCGTTCTATCCGCGCAGCCCCTACGCGGTGGCGAAGCTCTTCGGGCACTGGATCACCGTCAACTACCGGGAGAGCTTCGGTCTGTTCGCGGTGTCCGGCATTCTCTTCAACCACGAATCGCCGCGACGCGGCCGCGAGTTCGTCACCCGGCGGATCGCCGAAGCCGTGGCGAAGTTGAAGCTCGGGCTGCTCGATCAGTTGACGCTCGGCAACCAGGATGCGCGACGCGACTGGGGCTACGCGGCGGAATACGTCGACGCGATGTGGCGGATGTTGCAGCGCGACGAGCCCTGCGACTACGTGATCGGAACCGGCCAGCAGCACTCCGTTCGCGACTTCGTCGAGACGGCGTTCGCGCACGTCGGGCTCGATCCGAAGGACTTCGTGCGAACCGACCCCGCGCTGATGCGCCCGGCCGAGGTGGACACGCTGCTCGCCGACCCCGAGCAGGCGAAACGCGATCTCGGCTGGCAGAGCCGCACGCCGTTCGCCGAACTGGTGCGCATGATGGTCGAGTCGGATCTGGAGGCGCAGGAGCGGCTGACGGGCCGGCGGCAGGGCGGGGCAGGGACGCGATGACGCGACCGGGCCGGGTGCTCGTGACGGGCGCCGCGGGGTTCATCGGCTCGACCCTCGTCGAGCGACTGCTCGACGAGGGGCGCGAGGTGGTCGGTCTCGACGCCTTCGACGCCTTCTACGACGAAGCGTTGAAGCGACGAAATCTCGCGGTCGCGATGCGTTCGGCACGCTATCGGCTGGTGCGCACCGACATTCGCGACGTCGAGGGCGTCGATCGGCTGTTCGCGGAAGGGCGTTTCGAGGGCGTGGTGCATCTCGCCGCGCTGGCGGGCGTTCGGCCGAGCCTGCTCGATCCCGCGCGCTACGCCGACGTGAACGTCAACGGCAGCACGACGATCTTCGCGGCGGCGACGCGACACGGAGCGCCCCGCATCGTCTTTGCCTCCTCCTCGTCGGTCTACGGTGAACGCAGCGATGGGCCGTTCCGCGAGACGGATTGCGTCGATCGACCGGTCTCGCCGTACGCGGCCACCAAGAAAGCGGGCGAGCTGCTGGCGCACAGCTTTCATCACGCGTACGGGCTGTCGATCTCGTGCGCGCGGATCTTCACCGCGTTTGGTCCGCGCCAGCGTCCCGATCTCGCGATCCGGAAGTTCGCGGCCCGCATGCAGAACGGCGAACCGGTGCCGATTCTCGGCGACGGCTCGGCCGTGCGCGATTTCACCTACGTCGACGATCTGGTCTCCGGGCTGGTGGCCGCACTCGATCGGCACGAGGGCTATGCGGTGATGAACTTCGGCGCGGGGCGCATGGTCTCCGTGCTCGACGTGGTGCGCGAGCTCGAACGCGCACTCGGCGTGTCGGCGAAGATCGAGTTTCTACCCGCGCAGACCGGAGACGTCTCGCGGACGTGGGCCGACATCAGCCTCGCGAAGAGGGCGCTCGGTTACGCGCCCCGGATTTCGCTCGAAGAAGGGATCGCGCGTTTCGTCGCGTGGTGGAAGGAGCAGCTATGAGCGCATTCGCGCGCGGAACGAAGGCGCTGGTGACGGGCGGCGCGGGATTCATCGGCAGCCACATCGTCGACCGGCTGCTCGCCGAGGGCTGCGAGGTGCGCGTGCTCGACGATTTTTCGAGCGGACGCGAATCGAATCTCGAGGCCTCGAAGACGCGCATCGAACTGATTCGCGGCAGCATCGAAGACGCGGCGACGCTGCAGCGCGCGCTCGATGGCGTGAGCGTCGTCTTTCACGAGGCGGCGGTGCCTTCGGTGCCGCGCAGCGTGGCCGAACCGCTGCGCACGAACCGGGTCAACCTCGATGGCACGCTGCTGCTGCTCGAAACCGCGCGCACCTGCGGCGTGCGGCGGCTGGTCTTCGCGGCTTCGTCCTCCGCCTATGGCGACACGCCGACGCTGCCCAAGATCGAGACCATGCCGCCGATGCCGCTTTCGCCGTACGGGCTGCAGAAGTACGCGGGCGAGGTCTACTGCCAGCTTTACCACCGGCTCTACGGCCTCGAGACCGTCGCGCTGCGCTACTTCAACATTTTCGGGCCACGGCAGAATCCGAACAGCGAGTACGCGGCGGTGATTCCGCGTTTCATTCGCTGCTGTCTGCGAGGCGAGGCGCCGCACATCTACGGTGACGGCGGCCAGACGCGCGACTTCACCTTCGTCAGCGACGCGGTCGAAGCGAATCTGCTGGCGGCCACCTCGCCGCGCGCGCCGGGGCGGGTGATCAACGTGGCCGGCGGACGGCGAACGAGTCTGAACGAGCTCTTCGCCGCGGTGAAGCAGGCGACCGGAGCGACGCTCGACCCGATTCACGAGCCGGCGCGGGCGGGCGACGTGCGCGACAGCCTCGCGGATCTCTCGCTCGCCCGGGAGGCGCTCGGCTATCAACCCGCCGTGACGCTCGAAGAAGGCGTGGCGCGCACGATCGCGGCCATGCGAGAAGGGGAAGCGAAATGAACGTGCTCGTGATCGGCACGGGTTACGTCGGACTCGTCACCGGGGCGTGCTTCGCGGAGTTCGGTGCGACCGTCGTCTGCGCGGACAAGAACGAAGAGAAGATCAAGGCGCTGGAGCGCGGCGAGATTCCGATCTACGAGCCGGGGCTCGACACGCTGGTCGCGCGCAACGTGCAGGCCGGACGGCTCTCCTTCACCACCAACACCGCGGAGGCGATCTCGCGGGCGCTCGCGATCTTCATCGCCGTCGGCACGCCGCCGCGCGCCGATGGCAGCACCGATCTCACCTACGTCGACGCCGTCGCGCGCGAGATCGGCCAGTCGATGGACAGCTACAAGGTCGTGATCACCAAGAGCACGGTGCCGGTCGGCACGTCGCGCCGGGTCAAGGAGCTGATTCAGGAGGAGCTGCGCAAGGCGGGGCGCAAGGTTCGTTTCTCGGTCGCTTCGAATCCCGAGTTTCTGCGCGAAGGCGCGGCGATTCAGGACTTCATGAAGCCCGATCGCGTGGTGATCGGCACCGAGGACGAAGAGGCGGCCGCGATTTTGCGCGACCTCTATCGCCCGCTCTCGCTGATCGAGCGTCCGATCGTGATGACGAACATTCCGTCGGCCGAGCTGACGAAGTACGCAGCCAACGCCTTTCTCGCGACCAAGATCTCCTTCATCAACGAGATCGCGAATCTCTGCGAACGGATCGGCGGCGACGTGCACTCGATCGCGCGCGGCATCGGCCTCGACGGCCGGATCGGGCAGAAGTTCCTGCACGCCGGGCCCGGCTTCGGGGGCTCGTGTTTCCCGAAAGACACCAGTTCGGCCGCGCATTTTGCGCGCGAAATCGGCGAACAGCTCGAGATCGTCGAGTCGGTGATTCGAGTCAACCAGCGCCAGCGCCTGCGGATGGTCGACAAGATCGTGTCGGCGCTCGGAGGCGATGCGAGCGGGCGCACGGTCGGCATCCTCGGCCTTTCGTTCAAGCCGGAGACGGACGACATGCGCGACGCGCCCGCGGTGGACATCGTGCAGGGTCTGATCGGCAAGGGCGCACACGTGCGGGCGTACGATCCCGTCGCGATGCCGAACGCCGCGCGCCTTCTGCCGGGAGTCGTGATGTGCGCCAACGAGTACGAGGTTTGCGAGGGCGCCGATGCGCTGGTGATCGTGACGGAGTGGAACCAGTTCCGGATGCTCGATCTCGAGCGCGTGCGCGGATTGCTCACACAGCCGGTCGTGATCGACCTGCGCAACATCTACGAGCCCGAGCCGATGCGCGCCGCCGGATTTCAGTACTCCTGCGTCGGGCGCGGATAGCGTTCGCTTCGCCGATGGCCCGTTCGTCCACTCCTGAGCCCGCGATCCATGCCGTCGTGATCGCCGGCGGTGCCGGCGAGCGCTTCTGGCCGCGTTCGCGACGGCGCTTTCCGAAGCCGCTGTTGCAGGTCGCGGGTGATCGAACGCTGCTCGAAGCGACGCTCGCGCGCGCCGGGCACTTCGCGTCCCGCGCGAACACGTGGCTGGTTTGTGGCGCAGATCACGCCGGCGAGATGCGCCGTGCGAGCGGTCTTCCGGCAGCGCGCGTGCTGGTCGAGCCCGAACGCCGCAACACCGCGATGGCGATCGGTCATGCCGCGGTCCGGATCGCGGCGGTCGATCCCGATGCCGTGCTCGTCGTGCTGCCGGCCGACCACCTGATTCCCGACGCCGCTGCTTTCGAACGGGCGATTCGTCGCGCGGTTCGCGCGGCGGCTGCCGCAACGGTGCTGGTCACGCTCGGCATTCGGCCGACCCGCGCCGAGACGGGCTACGGCTACATCGCGCTCGGCCCGGGGGTTCCCGGCCACTCCGGCCTTCATCGCGTGCGCCGGTTCGTCGAAAAGCCCGACGAGGCGCGTGCGCGCCGGTTCGTGCGAGGAGGCCGGCATCTCTGGAACGCCGGCATCTTCGTCTGGCAGGCCCGGACCTTCCTCGACGAGCTGGCGGAGCACGCACCCGAGGTATCGGCCGCACTGGCGCGGCTCGCGCCGCGCGGACGGGGCACGAAGCCGACCGCGGCCGCGGTGGCCGCCGCGTACCGGGCGGCGCCGTCGCTGCCGGTCGACGTCGCGCTGATGGAACGGAGTCGAAATGTCTGGACACTTCCGGTTCGATTCCGCTGGAGCGACGTCGGCACCTGGGCCTCGCTGGCGGAAGAGCTCGGGGTGGCCGGCGCGGCCAACCGAACGCTCGGCGGTGACCCGGTGTTCGAAGAAGCGCAGGGCAACCTGGTTTGGAGCGACGGTCGCCAGGTCGTCCTCGTCGGCGTCGAGGGGCTCGCGGTGATCGATGCGCGCGATGCGCTGCTCGTGGTGCGGCTCGATCGCAGTCAGCAACTGCGGCGCGCCGTCGACGCGCTGCGCGCACGCGGGCGGGAGGATCTGCTGTGACGAGCGGAGTGCGCGGCAAAGAAGCAATCGAGTCGTTGCGGGCGATCCCGCTCTTCTCGCAGGTGGGCGATGCCGACCTCGAGCTGATCGCCTCGCTGCTGATCGAGCGACGATTCGCGCGCGGTACGACGATCGTCGAAGAGGGGCTCGCCGGCGACTACATGTACGTGATTCGCGAAGGTCGCGTGAAGGTGACCAAACTGTCCGACGAAGGTCGCGAAAAGATTCTCAACTTCCTCGACACCGGTGGCTTCTTCGGCGAAATGGCGCTGCTCGATCGTGCGCCGCGCTCGGCCTCGGTGAAGACGCTCGAACCCTCGCGGCTGCTCGCCCTCTCTCGCGCCGATTTTCTCAATGCACTGCGTTCGAGTCCCGACCTCGCGATGGCCGTGATTCAAGAGCTGACCTCGCGCCTTCGCGGGCTCGACGAGCACGCGAGTTCGCTCTCGTTTCAGCGGGTGAAAGAGCGCACCAGGGGCCTCTTCCGGCGGCTCGCATCCGAGGATGCCGGCGACGGCGAGGGCTGCCTCACACCCTCACTCACCCATCAGCAGATCGCGGACATGATCGGAACTTCGCGCGAAACGGTCACCCGCGTGATCAAGGAAATGAAAACCGAACGCTGGCTGGCGCAGGTCGGCAAGCGCTATCGCGTGCTGGCGTCGGGCGAAGACGCGTAGTCAGAGCGTCGCCGGCGCGGCCTCCGCTTCGCTCCCGGCTGCTTCGCCCGTTCTTCGCTCCCGTCCGCCCGCCTCTCCAGACATCGCCCGAGTCGGCCGATGAAACCGGCATGTCTTCGCTCGACACGGCGTTCGCCAGCGCGCTCGTGCGCTCGATGCGATCCGGGCTTCTCGTGATCGATGCCTCGGGCCGCGTGACGTCGTGCAACGAAGGCGCGCTTCGCATACTCGGCGCGCCGCGGCCGGAGCCGAAATCGTGGATCGGACGGCCCTGTGTGGAGGCGCTCGAAAGTCAGCCCGCGGTGGCCCGGCTACTGCTCGGAGCGCTCGATGGATGCGAACGGCCGGGCCGCGCGGAGCTGCTGCTCGCGTCCGCCGAGGCGTCCCCGCGCACGATCGGTTTCACGCTCCTGCCGCTGCGTGACGAGCGATCGGAACTGCTCGGCGCGGCGCTCCTGTTTCGAGATCTCACGCCCTTCGAGCGCGCCGACGAACAGGAGCGCACGCGCGAGCGACTCGCCGCGCTCGGCGAGATGGCCGCCGGCCTCGCGCACGAACTGCGTACCCCGCTCGCCTCGATGGAGGTGATCGCCGGGCTGCTGCGCCGCCGGCTCGACGGTCAGCCGGAGGCGCTCGCGTTGCTTTCGGAACTGACCGACGAACTGCGCGCGCTCGCATCGACCGTGAGCGACGGGCTCGAGTTCGTCAAACCACTCGCCCTCGTCGCGGGATCAGTCGACATGATCGGGCTGGTCGAAGAAGCGCTGCTGCTCGCACGCCAGCGAACGCCCTTCGAAGGCGTGATCGATCGGCGACTGCCGCCGTGTCTGCCGCCGGTCTGCGGGGATCCCGATCAGCTTCGCGCGGTGCTCGTCAACCTGATCGTGAACGCGTTCGAAGCGATGTCGTCCGACGGTGCGGCCGAGCATCACCTGCGACTCGCGGTTCGCATCGAGGCCGGCGATTCACGCCTCTTCGCGACGACGTGGGCCGTCGACGCCGCGGCGCTCGCCGTTGGCCGCGAGCTACTCGCCGCGCGCGAACGGGCGCGCGGCGATGCCGGCGCGCTGGTCGTCGAGGTGGCCGACGACGGGCCGGGTGTCCCGCCCGAACACCGCGCGCGCATCTTCTATCCGTTCTTCACCACCAAGCACAAAGGCAGCGGGCTCGGTCTCGCGCTCGCCCAGAAGGTGCTCGCCACGCATCGAGGCAGCCTCGAACTCGTCGATTCGGCGCGCGGCGCCTGCTTTCGATTGCAGCTTCCGCTCGACGAGTGCAGTGCGACGTGAGCGCGCGCCGCGCACGCCTGCTGGTGGTCGAGGACGCGGATGCCCTGCGACGCGGCATTGGCCGGGCCCTGCGCGAGACCTGGGGAGAGGTCGACGAGGAGGCGTCGGGCGAGCGCGCGCTGGCGCGGATCGCCGACCGATCCGTCGAGCCCTACGACGTGGTGGTCTCTGATCTCCGGCTGCCCGGTGGCGACGGGCTCGCCGTGCTGCGTGCCGCACGCGACCGCGATGCCCGGACCAGTGTCGTGCTGATGACGGCGTTCGGCAGCATCGACACGGCGGTCGAGGCGATGCGACTCGGCGCCTTCGACTTCGTGCAGAAGCCGGTCGACCTCGATCAGCTTGAAGCGCGGGTCGCGCGCGCCGTCGAACACGGTCGCCTGTTGCGCGAGGTGACGACGCTGCGCGCCGAGCGCGCCGCGCGCCTCGTGCCCGGTCAGCTCATCGCACGCAGTGCCTCCTTTCGCGCGGCGGTCGAACTCGCCGAGCGCGTTGCGGCGACGAAATCGACGGTGCTGATCACGGGCGAAACCGGAACCG
>CAZDHU010000236.1:0-7375 GCA_964505355.1 uncultured Myxococcaceae bacterium
CGCGCGCCGTGCACCGCGAGCTGACGCACGCCGTGCGCGAGGCACTGGCGGCTCGGCCCTGGATCACCGGCGCGGGTTCACCGGCCGTCGTGACACCAGATGGTGTCAGTTCGCACGCCGCCGCGTGGAGCGGTCGCCGCGAGGGAGCGGAGGGGCCGCCGGGTCGCGCGACGTCGGGCGGCGGAATGACGGACTGGGTGTTCGCGGGTGATCGCTCCGAGCTCGCGCAGACGTCGCTGCTGCAGGACGCGGGCTCGGTGCTCGATCTCGATCGCGGCCCCGTCGGATCGGCGGCCACCACGCGACCGGCGTTCTCGGCGATGCGACTGCTGGGGCAGATCCACGCGTCCTGCCTCGTGCTCGAAGCGAAAGACGGGCTGGTGCTGGTGGATCAGCACGCGGCACACGAGCGCGTGCTGTACGAGCGGTTGCGCGAAGGCTGGCGCTCGCAGGGTGTGAGCCGGCAACCGTTGTTGATCGCCGCGCCGATCGCGCTCGAACCCTCCTCGCACGCGGTTCTGCTGGAGCACGCGGAGCCGCTACTCGAGCTGGGATTCGAACTGGAGGATTTCGGAAACGGTGCGGTCCTCTTGCGCACGGTGCCGTCGCTGCTCGCCGGAAGCGATCCCGTTCGGCTGGTGCACACGCTCGCCGACGAACTTCGCGCGGCACGAAGCGCCGGCGCCGAGCCGATGGCCAGCGTTCGCTGGCTCGACGCGCTCGACCGCCTCTTCGCGACGCTCGCGTGTCACTCCGCGCGAACGAAGGGCGAGCAGCTCGATCCCGAAGAACAGCGGGCGCTGCTCCGGTCGCTCGACGAGATTCCGTGGGCACCGTCCTGTCCGCACGGCCGACCCATCGCGGTGCCGCTGTCGATCGCCGAGATCGAGCGCCGCTTCGGCCGGCGCTGACGCACTTCGGCCCGCCTCCGGCGTCGCGCGGGGTTCGATCGCCGACTACGATGCGACTCCCGCCGGGGCGGCCGCGGCGGGCAGCTCGTACCCCGCGCAGCCCCGAAGAGAGTGAGTTCGCTCGTGTCCTCGTCCGATTCTCGTCCGCCCGTCGTCGTGGTGACGGGCCCCACCGCCAGCGGCAAGACCCCGGTCGCGATCGCGCTCGCCCGCCGTTTCGGTGCCGAGATCGTGAGTGCGGACTCGATGCAGGTCTATCGTTACATGGACATCGGAACGGCGAAGCCGAGCCTCGCCGAACGCGCGCAGGTCCCGCACGCGATGATCGACGTCGCCCTGCCGAACGAGATCTTCAGTGCCGGACGCTACGGCCCCGAGGCGCGGCGAGCGGCCGCGCAGATGCACGCGCGCGGAATCCCGGTGCTGCTGGTCGGCGGCACCGGCCTCTACATCCGTGCTTTTCTCGAAGGACTGGTCGAAGGTGGCGCCGCGAACACTGCGCTTCGCGAGCGTCTCGAACGCGAGCACCGGGTCGCCATCGCGCAGAACGATCCCGGTCGGCTGCACCGGCAGCTCGCCGCGCGTGATCCTGCGGCCGCGGAACGGATCCACCCCAACGATCTGCGTCGCGTCGTCCGGGCGCTCGAACTCTGCGATCGGTTCGGTGACGCGTCGCTCGCGGTTCGCGTCGCGACCGCGGGAAGCGGCTGTCCGTATCGAGTGCTTCACCTCGCGCTCGACCCCGGGCGGGCGGTGCTCGACGCGCGGATCGATGCCCGCTGTGCGGCGATGATCGAGGCGGGATTGCTGCGCGAGGTGCGTTCGCTGCGCGAGATGCGATTCGGTCCCGAACTTCGATCGATGCAGGCGATCGGCTATCGACACCTGCAGCCCGTCTACGAAGGCCGCGACACGCTGGTGAACGCGCTCGCCTCGATGCAGCGCGATACCCGCCAGTTTGCGCGGCGCCAGCGCACCTGGCTGCGGGGCGTTTCGGACCTGCGCTGGATGCATCCCGACGACGTCGATGCGGTGATGGTCGCGGTGGAACGGTTCCTGACCGAGTCACGGCTTCCCGCGCACGATCGCGCCTGACGGCACGGCAAAGGATCGGCCGTACGGCCGGAGTCGCGCGATGCTCGGCGTGCACGCGCAAGGGTTCATTCTCTGGCCAGCGTTTCGCGACGGCAAACGAAAACGGGCGCCGCAGCCGTGCTGCGACGCCCGCGTCGAAGTTCTCGGAGTGGCTACTGAGGCGTCGAGGTGTAGTCGACGCCGAACTTGATGTGATGCGGAGGTGTCTCGTAGTCGACCAGCGCCTCGGCACGGGTCGCCGGATCGAAGAGGGCGTCGGTTTCGAGACCCGGGAAGGGCAGCAGCGCGATGCCGACCGGAAGCTCCAGCCCTCCGGAGACGGCGCGCAACAGGCTTGCTCCCACCTGCACACCGGTCAGCCAGAGATAACCGGGGACGGTGTAAGCGATGCGAACCCCGGGCGTGTCGTCGATGTTCCTGAGGTTGTTCACCACCGCCTGTCCGGCCACGACCGGCGCGGTGACCAGATCGAACGGCGACCAGACGATGTTCTCGACCGATCGCTTCAGTGTTTCGTATCCCGCCTGAGCGGGTGCCGCAGTCAGCGCCAGCATCGAAGCGGCCAGCGCGAAAGTCGCCATCGGGCGCGCACGGTTCACCGGTATCCCTCCCAACGAGCTCCGGGACGATTCCCCGTGAGCACATGCCGGTCGTTGTCTTGCGCCGGGCGATCACCCGCCGCGTGCACTGCGGAACCGCGCGGTGAACGGCATCACGCGCGCGACTCCGGCGGCACTCCCCCACGTCGAGCCGCCGCGCGCAGCCTACGCGCGCCGGCGCGGCGATGTCAAGCAAACCTTCGTGCGGACGGCTCGTTCCGACGTGTTGCTGCCGCCGCGTGCGACGCAACGCGCTACCGGGCCGGGCGGTGCGCGCGTACCTTGCCGGCGTGAACGACATCCGACTCCCCGTGATCGCGATCGTCGGCCGCCCGAACGTCGGGAAGTCGAGCCTCTTCAACCGCTACGCCGGCTGGCGGCGCGCGCTGGTCGAGGACGTGCCGGGGGTGACCCGGGACCGGATCGTCGAAGAGATCGAGGTCTCCGGCCGGCGCGTGCTGATCGTCGATACGGCCGGGCTCGATCCCGAAGCGGAGGCCGGGTTGCCCGCGGCGATCCAGGCGCAGGCCCGCGCCGCGGTCGACGAGGCCGACGCGATCCTCTTCGTGGTCGACGGCAAGGCCGGATGTCTTCCCGAGGACGAGGCCATCGCGCGCACGCTCCGGCGCACCGCGCGCCCGCTGGTGGTCGCCGTCAACAAGATCGATCGGCCGCAACACGCGTCGCGATTGATCGACTTTCATCGCCTCGGCATCGAGCCGGTGCTCGGCGTTTCTGCGCTGCACGCGAGCGGCGCGTTCGACGCGCTGGAAACGCTCGTCGCGCGGTTGCCGCCAGCGACCGAAACGCCCGCCCGCGCGTCTGGAGAGACGAGGATCGCGATCGTCGGTCGCCCGAACGTCGGCAAGAGTTCGCTCGTCAACCGGCTCGCCGGCGAAGAGCGGGTGGTGGTGGCGGACGAACCGGGAACGACGCGCGACGCGACGGATACGCGGATCGAGCGCGATGGCGAGACGTTTCTGTTGATCGACACCGCGGGCCTCCGGCGCCCCGGGCGACGCGAAGGTCTGGTCGAGCGCACGAGTGCGTTGATGACCGTGCGCGCGCTCGAACGCGCTGATCTCGCGCTCTTGCTGATCGATGCGAGCGAGGGCTGCACCGACCAGGACGCGCGCGTGGCCGGGCTGGTGCGCGATCGCGGTCGCGCCTGCGCGGTGCTGATGAACAAGTGGGACTTGATCGAACGGGAGGGCGGAGAGGCAAAGCGTCGCGCGCGCGAGCAGATTGCGGACGGCCTTCGGTTCATCTCCGACGCGCCGCTTCATCCGATCTCGGCGCGCACCGGGCGCGGCATCGACGGCATCTTTCCGCTGCTGCGACGACTCGAAGCCGCGGCTTCGCGCCGCGTGACCACGGCGGCCCTCAACCGCTGGCTGCGCGAGACGGTCGCCAAACACGAACCCGCGATGGCGCAGCGCGGAACCCGCAAGCGCCCCATCAAGTTCTTTTACGCCACGCAAACTTCGGTCAAACCGCCGACGTTCGTGCTCTTCTGTACGGAGCCCGAATCGGTGCGGGAGTCCTACCGGCGATTTCTCGAGAACCGGCTGCGGGAAGACTTCGATTTTTGCGGGACGCCGCTCCGCCTGCGGTTGCGCGCGCGGGACGGTTCGGACGCCGAGCCCGACGAGCACTGAACGCGTGGCATTCGCCGGTGCCGCGATACACTGCGGCGCCGCCGGCGGAGAGCGCTGGCCGAACCCGATGACGACGCCGCCTCCGAGCGGCCGGCGCGTGAGGATGAACGTGGCCCGATCGAATCCGCCGCCGACGCATGACGTGCTCGACGATCTCAACAGCTACGCCGATCACCTGCGCGAATGGGTGGCGAAGAATCCGGTGCCGATCATCGCAGGCGGGGTGCTCGTGCTCGGCATCGCGGCCGCGATCGGTGTTACGCGCTGGTGGGAGGAGCGATCGCACGACATGGCAGCGGCCGCCTTCGCCACGATCGATCGGGAATACCGGGCGGCGATGGGGGCGACGCCAGGCAGCATCGAGGTCCCGGAGCCGGCAAACCCCGAGACGGCGCGCAGCACGCGGATGGATTTCGCGACCCGGCTGCTGGCCGCAGCCGACGAGCATGCGGGATCGGGCATCGCGCGCGCGGCCCGGCTCGAAGCGGCCGATTTGTTTTCCCGCGCGGGTGCCGAGGATCGCGCCGCCGAGGCCTTGAAATCGGCCATGGACGGCCTTCCCGACTCGGATCCCGTGCGCGGCTTGTTGCTTCGCCGCTCGGCGGTGACACACGAAAGTGCCGGGCGCTGGTCCGAAGCGGCGGCCGACTACCTCGCGGCGAGCGAGATCGAGCGCTTTCCGCTGCGCGTCTGGTCGAAGGCGGACGCAGCCCGCTGTCTCGCCGAAGCCGGCGATGCGGCCCGCGCCGCCGAGCTCGCGCGAAGCCTCGAATCCGATGCGACCGCATCGACCCTCCCGCCTCATCTCGTCCAGATCCTGAGCGGGCTACGCGCCGCTGCACCGCCGTCCAGCTCTCCGTGATCCGGGCGCCACGTCGGTCCAATCGAGGGGGCAGGGCAAGGGCGAAAGAGCAGGGGTAGGGCGCGTGGATCCGAAGCAGGAATTGCGGGCGGCGCCGTCCGAACCGAGCCCGACGGGTTCGATGGAACCGAAGCTCGTGACCGTGCTGCGCGAGGGATACTCGTTGCCGCAGTTCGGGCGGGACGCCGTTGCCGGGCTCGTGGTCGGCGTCGTCGCACTGCCGCTCGCGATCGCGCTGGCCATCGCCTCCGGGGTCAAACCGGAGCAGGGCCTTTACACGGCGATCATCGCCGGCTTTCTGATCTCGACCTTCGGCGGATCGCGGGTGCAGATCGGGGGACCGACCGGCGCGTTCATCGTGCTCGTCTACGCGGTCGTACAGAAGCACGGGCCCGGAGGCCTCGCGATCGCGACCATGATGGCCGGCGGGATGCTGGTGGTGATGGGATTCGCGCGTCTCGGTTCGGTGATCCAGTTCGTGCCGTATCCCGTCACCGTGGGCTTCACCTCGGGGATCGCGTTGCTGATCGCCGCGTCGCAGGGCCGCGATTTCTTCGGCCTGCAGATGGATTCCGTACCCGCGGAGTTTCTGCCCAAGATGGCGGCCTACGCGCAGCACTTCGAGAGCTGGAACCCGTGGGCCGTCGCGGTGGCCGCTGGTTCGTTTGCGATCGTTCAGCTCTGGCCACGCATCACGCACCGGATTCCCGGCATGCTCGTCGCGCTGATCGCGGCGACGCTCGTGGTTCAGTTCGCGGGCGTTCCGGTGGACACCATCGGAACCCGTTTTGGCGGCGTCCCGGCCGGGCTGCCGTCGCCGGCGATCCCCGTCTTCGACTGGAACGATCTGCGCGATCTGTCGTCTTCGGCGCTCGCCATCGCGCTGCTGGCGGCAATCGAGTCGCTGCTCTCGGCGGTCGTCGCGGACGGCATGCTCGGAACGCGCCACCGACCGAACGCCGAACTCGTCGCGCAGGGCATCGCGAATCTCGTCTCGCCGATCTTTGGCGGCATTCCCGCGACCGGCGCGATCGCGCGCACGGCGACCAACATCAAGAGCGGCGGACGAACTCCGATCGCCGGCATCGTGCACGCGTTCACGCTGCTCGCAATTTCGCTCTTCTTCGGGCGCTGGGCGGCGTTGATTCCGATTCCTGCGCTCGCCGGCATCCTGCTGGTCGTGGCGCTCAACATGAGCGAATGGCGCCAGTTCGTCCGTCTGTTCCGGATGCCGCGCAGCGACGTGATGGTTCTGCTGACGACGTTCTTGCTCACGGTCGTGATCGATCTGGTGATCGCGCTCCAGGCCGGGATCGTGCTCGCGGCGCTGCTCTTCATGCGGCGGATGGCGACGCTCTCGCAGGCCGGATACGTGACGGGGATGCTCTCGGAAGAAGAAGACCGAGACGACCCGCTGGCGATCGCGCGCCGCACCGTGCCGCCCGGTGTCGACGTCTTCGAGGTGCAGGGCGCGCTCTTCTTCGGTGCGGCGTCGAAGTTCCGGGAGTCGATCCATCAGGTGAAATCGGCACCGAGGGTGCTGATCGTGCGGTTGCGCAACGTGCTCGCGATCGATGCCAGCGGGCTCAACGAGCTCGAGCTTCTGCACGCCGCGACCGCGCGACGCGGGACGACGCTCGTGCTCTCGGGCGTCCACGCGCAGCCGCTGCTGGCTCTCGAACGCAGCGGGCTGCTCGATCGATTCGGTGCGCCGAACGTGCTGCCCGACATCGACTCCGCACTGGCCCGGGCGGCCGTCCTCGTCGCCCCGGCGCCGAGCGCGGTCGTGACCGCGAGCGCGTGAAGCACTCCTGCGTTCGCCGCGCCCCGGGGACGTGCGAGGACGGATCTGCGGGGGCGCCCGGCGGCGGCCGCGCGCTCGAACTCGACCTCCTGGCCACGGTTGCCTGGCCCGAGTAATCGCCCCCTCCCTCGAGTTGACTGATAAGAAAGATTATGACAAGTGACAAAAGGGTCAGGACGCTTCGAGCAAGGCCCATCTCCGGCCTGCGCCGTGTCCTCGCCTCTCGTCCGAAGCGCGCCCCTGCGCCACGCGCGAACGCGCTGTGCGCGGGCGTCGCGCTGTGCTACTTCGCCGCCACTTTGCGAACCGCCAGCGCACCGTCTACGCAGCCCGCACCGCCGGCCGATCCGATCGGTGCGCTGCACGCTGCGTTCGCTGCCCGCGGCGAGGCGCACGTCTTCCGATTCGTCGACGTGCTCGACGCTGCAGGCCGAACGCGGCTGATC
>CAZDHU010000237.1:0-11518 GCA_964505355.1 uncultured Myxococcaceae bacterium
GACTCGTTCACGTCGGGCGCGAGCACGTCGATGCCGTGGGCGCGCGCGTGTCCGATGTATCGCGCCAGCTTGTCGTGGTTGCCCGTTTCGGACGAAAGCAGCGCGGCCAGAAACTCGCGGCGGTGATTCGCCTTCAGGTACGCGGTCTGAAAGGTGATCAGCGCATACGCCGTCGAGTGGCTCTTGGCGAAACCGTAGCCCGCGAACTCCGCCATCAGATCGAAGACTTCGTGCGCCTTCTTCTCGGCCACGCCGCGTTCGCAGGCGCCTGCGACGAATCGCTGTCGCTGCTGCGCCATCTCTTCGGACTGCTTCTTCCCCATCGCGCGGCGCAGCAAATCCGCCTCTCCGAGGCTGTAGCCGGCGAGCCGGTTCGCGATCTGGAGCACCTGATCCTGGTAGACGATCACACCCAGCGTTTCGGCCGTCAGCTCTTCGAGTTCGGGCAACAGATACTCGACGCGCGTCAGGCCGTGTTTTCGATTGACGTAGTCGTCGACCATGCCCGATCCCAGCGGGCCGGGGCGATAGAGCGCGACCAGCGGGATCACTTCCTTGAACGAGCGCGGCCGGAGCTTGACCACCAGCTCGGTCATGCCGCTCGACTCGACCTGAAAGACGCCATCGGTGTCGCCGCGACACAACAGCTCGTAGGTCGCAGCGTCGTCGAGCGGCACGTCATCGATCGAGAACTCGGCGCGCCCGCCCTCGCGCACCCGCCGCTCGGCATCGGCGATCACGGTCAGCGTCTTCAACCCGAGAAAGTCGAACTTGACGAGACCGATCCGTTCGACGGACTTCATGTCGAACTGGGTGACGACGGCGTCGGGATTCTTCGGATCGCGATACAGCGGCACCATCTCGATCAGCGGACGGCTGCCGATCACGACGCCCGCCGCGTGCGTCGACGCGTGTCGCGTCAGCCCTTCGAGCCGGCGTGCGGTTTCGAACAGACGCGCGACCTGTCCGTCCGCCTCGACCCGCGCACGCAGCTCCGGCGATTCGGCGAGCGCGTCGTCGAGCGAAATGCCGAGTGTTTCGGGCACCAGCTTCGCGATGCGATCGACGTCGCCGTAGGCCATCCCGAGCACGCGCCCCACGTCACGGATCGCCGCGCGCGCCTGCAGCTTTCCGAAGGTGATGATCTGCGCCACGCGCCGCCCGTCGATGCCGGGATCGTCGTAGCGCTCGGCGACGTATCGAATCACCTGGTCGCGGCCCTTGATGCAGAAGTCGACGTCGATGTCGGGCATCGAGATCCGCTCGGGATTCAGAAATCGCTCGAAGATGATGTCGTACTCGATCGGATCGACGCCGGTGATGCCGAGGCTCCACGCCACCAGGCTGCCCGCGGACGACCCGCGTCCCGGTCCCACCGGAATGCCGTGGTTGCGCGCGTACCCGATGAAATCCGACACGATCAGGAAGTAACCGGCGAACCCCATCGGCTCGATCACCGAGAGTTCGTGACGCAGGCGCTCGGCGTAGAGGGTGTGCCGCGAACCAAACGGTTCGTCGGGGGCGAGACCGAGACGCCGCCGCAGCCCCGCTTCCGCCTGTCCGCGAAGCACCGTTTCGCGCGTCGTGCCCGCCGGCACCTGAAACTCCGGCAAATGGAAGCGCCCGAGTTCGAGTTCGAGCGAGCAGCGCTCGGCGATCTCCAGCGTCGCCTCGATCGCACGCGGATGATCGTGAAACAGTTCCGCCATTTCGTCGCCCGACTTGAGAAAGAAGCCGCGGCCGTCGAAGCGGAATCGTTTCGGATCGTCGAGCGTCGTTCCGGTCCCGATGCAGAGCAGCGCCTCGTGCGGACTCGCATCGTCGCAACCGAGATAGTGGGCATCGTTGGTCGCGACGATCGGCAACGCGAGGTCACGCGACATCTTCAGCAACTCGGCGTTCACGCGATCTTGATCCGGAATGCCGTGGCGCTGCAGCTCGAGGTAGTAGCGTTCCGGAAAGATCGCCGAAAACTGCTCGACGAGCCGCCAGGCGTCGTCGGGGCGCCCTCCCGTGATGGCGCGCGAGACCAGCGACGACAGGCAACCGGAGGTCGCGATCAATCCGGCGCTGTGCGTGCGCAACAGGTCGAGGTCGATCCGCGGCTTGTAATAGAAGCCCTCGAGGTACGCCCGCGAAACCAGTGCGGAGAGGTTTCGATAGCCGGTCTCGTCCATCGCCAGCAGAATGAGGTGAGAGATCGCGTCGAATCCGCTCGCGTCGCGCTCTCGCTTCTCGCGATCGAAACGCGACCCCGCCGCGACGTAGACCTCGCAGCCGAGAATCGGCTTCAGCCCGCTCTTGCGTGCCTTCTCGTAGAACTCGATCGCACCGAAGAGGTTGCCGTGGTCGGTCATCGCCACCGCGGGCATGCCGAGTTCGCTCGCGCGCGCGAACAGCGCGCCGTGCTTGATGGCGCCGTCGAGCAGCGAGTACTGCGTGTGCAGGTGGAGATGAACGAACGGGCGCGCCACGCCCTACTCCCACTCGATGGTCGCGGGCGGCTTCGACGAGACGTCGTAGACGACGCGATTGACGCCCTTCACCTCGTTCGTGATCCGGCTGGAGATGCGCGCGAGGCCTTCATGCGGCAGATGCGCCCAGTCTGCCGTCATCCCGTCGACCGACGTCACGCAACGCAGTGCGATCGCATTCTCGTAGGTGCGCTCGTCGCCCATCACGCCGACGCTCTGCAGCGGCAGAAAGACGGCGAACGCCTGCCAGATCGCGTCGTAGAGCCCCTGCTTTCGAAGTTCTTCGATCAGGATCGCGTCCGCACGGCGCAGCACGTCGAGCCGTTCCGGCGTCACGTCGGCGAGGATTCGGATCGCGAGCCCGGGCCCCGGGAAGGGATGCCGGCCGATCAGCGACTCCGGCAGACCGAGGTGCCGGCCGGCCGCGCGAACCTCGTCTTTGAACAGCTCGCGGAGCGGTTCGACCAGCCGCAGATTCATCCGCTCGGGCAGACCGCCCACGTTGTGGTGCGTCTTGATCGTCGCCGACGGGCCGCGCACCGACGTGCTTTCGATCACGTCGGGGTAGAGCGTCCCCTGCACCAGAAAGTCCGCCCCGCCGATCGCGTTCGCTTCGCGCTCGAAGACCTCGATGAACGCGTGCCCGATGATGCGCCGCTTTTGTTCCGGATCCGTCACGCCCGCGAGGCGGCCGAGAAAGAGTTCGCTCGCGTCGGCGACCCGGAGCGGAATCTGCAGATGTTGCCGAAAGAGCCGTTCGACCTCGTCGCGTTCGCCGAGCCGCAAGAGACCGTGGTCGACGAAGATGCAGGTGAGACGCGAACCGATCGCGCGGTGGACGAGGGCCGCCGCGACCGTCGAATCGACGCCCCCCGAGAGCCCGCAAATCACGCGCCCTGCGCCGACCTGCGTGCGAACGCGTGCCACCGCCTCGTCGACGAAGGCGGACATCGTCCAGCGCCCCGTGCAGCCGCAGATCTCGTGCGCGAACCGCGCGAGCAGCGCGCCGCCGCCTTCCGTGTGCGAGACCTCGGGATGGAACTGCAGCCCGTAGATGCGCCGCGCGGAATCCCGCACTGCGGCAAACGGCGAGCCCGGGCTCGTGGCCACCACCTCGAAGCCTTCGGGAAGCGCGAGCACGCGATCGCCGTGACTCATCCAGACCACGCGTGCGGCGGCCTCGTCCGCGCGTCCCAGCAGCGGATCGTCTCGCTCGATGCGCAGCGGCGCTCGCCCGTATTCGCGGTGCGCGGCCCGCTCGACGCGTCCGCCGAAATCGTGTGCGATGCGCTGCAGCCCGTAACAAATGGCGAGCACCGGCACGCCGAGGCCGAGGATCTCGGGATCGAGCTCCGGCGACCCCGCGTCGAGCACGCTCGCGGGACTTCCGGAGAGCACGATCCCGGCCGGCGCGAAGGCGCGCACGGCGTCTGCGCGCAGGCGGTGGGGGTGGATCTCGCAGTAGACGTGGGACTCGCGAATCCGCCGCGCGATCAGCTGGGTGTACTGCGAACCGAAGTCGAGAATCAGAATCCGTTGGGACGGCGCGCGCATCGCGTCGTCCGACGATCGATCTCGCGCCGGGGAAAGAGAATCTCGTTCGATCGGGGACATTCGATGCTCCTCGTCCCCCGGCGACGGCGACTCACCGCCGATCGCCAGAGCGGGGGACGCCACCTCGCGCGCCGCGCGCGCGTCACTCGATCCAGTAGTTCGGAGCTTCCTTCGTGATGATCACGTCGTGGACGTGGCTCTCCTGAAGTCCGGCCGACGAAATCCGCACGAAGCGTGCCTTCTCGCGCAGCGCCGCGAGATTGGCCGCACCGACGTAGCCCATGCCCGAGCGCAGGCCACCGAGCAGCTGATAGACGCTGCTGGTCAGGCTGCCGCGATACGGAACCCGCCCTTCGATGCCTTCGGGCACGAGCTTGCTGGTTTCGGTCACGTCTCCCTGTGCGTAGCGATCGCTGCTCCGACCGCTCGCCATCGCGCCGATCGAACCCATGCCGCGATAGACCTTGTAGGACCGCCCCTGGAACAAAATCAACTCGCCCGGGGCTTCGTCGGTGCCCGCGAAGAGCGAACCGATCATCACCATCGAGGCGCCTCCGGCGAGCGCCTTGACGAGATCGCCGGAGTACTTGATGCCGCCATCGGCAATCACGGGAATGCCGTAGCGCGAGGCCACTTCGACGCTGTCGAGGATCGCCGTGAACTGCGGAACGCCGACGCCGGTCACGACGCGCGTCGTGCAGATCGATCCCGGTCCGACGCCGACCTTGACCGCGGAGACGCCGGCCTTGATCAGCGCTTCGGTTCCCTCCGCCGTGGCGACGTTGCCGCCGATGATCGGCAGCTCGGGAAAATGGGAACGCAGCTCGACGATCGTCTGCAGCACGTTGGCCGAGTGCCCGTGCGCGGTATCGACCACGATCACGTCGACACCGGCATCGACCAGCTCTTGCGCGCGCTCCAGACGGTCGGGCCCCACGCCCACCGCCGCACCGCAGCGCAGTCGGCCGAGAGAATCTTTCGCCGCGTACGGGAACTTCGCGCTCTTCTCGATGTCTTTGATCGTGATCAGGCCGCGCAGCATGCCCTGCTCGTCGACCACCAGCAGCTTTTCGATCCGGTGCTCGTGCAGCAACTCGCGACCGCGCTCCATCGAGGTGCCGGGCGGCACCGTGACCAGCCCCTCGCGCGTCATCACGCGCGAGATCTCCTGCTCCGTGTCCTTGACGAAGCGAAGGTCACGATTGGTGAGAATGCCGACCGCCTTGCCATCGCGCGTCACCGGCACGCCGGAGATGCGATAGCGGGCCATCACGTCGAGCGCTTCGCGAATCCGCTGCTCGGGACGCATGGTGATGGGATCGACGATCATCCCGGACTCCGAACGCTTGACCTTGTCGACTTCCGAGGCCTGGCTCGCCACCGGGAGATTTCGATGGATCACGCCGATGCCGCCGTTCTGCGCCATGCAGATCGCGGTCTGGTGCTCGGTCACGGTGTCCATCGCCGAGGAGGCGATCGGAATGTTGAGCGAGATTTCTCGGGTCAGCGCGGTGCGGAGATCGGCGTCTTTCGGGAGCACGTCGGAAGCGCCGGGCGCGAGAAGGACGTCGTCGAACGTCAGTCCCTCGCGGATGCGGCTTTCGTCCATGCTGTCCGGCCTTCTCCACTTTCTCGTCGGGATCGAGCCGGCAGTCTACGGGGGGGGCTGCGCCGGGTCAACCGCAACCGCCGAGTCGAGGCAGCGCTTCTCGCGTGGCGCTCGCGACTTCTTCGAGCACCGCTTCGAGCAGGCGGCATGCCGTGCGCGGCGATTCGTCGGCGAGTCTCAGATAGGCCCCGCGGCTGAGCACGAGCAGGGTCGAAACGCGCTCGGCAACCGCCCGTACTTCTCGCGCGCCGATGCTCGCCAGCGCAAACCCGCCGAAACACTCGCCGCGTCCTGCCCTGCCGAGCACGTCGTTCGCGCCGCGCTCGACTCGCAACACGCCCTCGGCCACGAAGACGAGCCCGTGCGACTCGTCACCCGATTCGAAGACCACCTGATCCGTCTCGACCTCGATGCACTGGAGGTGTTCGGCCACTGCTGCGCGATCCGCCTCCGCGAACCGCCGCAGCAGCGGAAACGAGACCAGCCGCTCGCGGTCTACGCTCGCGAGGCTCACGGAATCGCACGCGCGAAGAGGTCGCGCATCAGGACACGCGGATCGCCGGCACCTTCGGCCGGCGCGAAGAGCGGCGAGACGTTGCCGAACAGCGAGAGTCGTTCTTGCGTGTCGTCGCCAGCCCCGTCGGCACCGTTGCCCGCCAGCCGGACCGGCACGCAGCGCGCGCCCGGAACGGCCGACAGCGCGCGCACGATCGGCGCAAGCCGCCGCTCGGCCTCGTCGAGCGGTCCGTCGATCAGGTGAACGGACGCGAGAGCCCGATGGGCCGCCAGGCCCCAGAGCGGTTCGAGTGCGGGGTCGACCGGAACCTGCACGATCTCGATCGACGTCGTCGCATCGACCGGCACCCGGGCAAGGGCGGCGAACGCGTCGGGGGTCGGCGCGAAGGCCCCCCCGCGCAGCATCTCGTCGAAGCGCGCCCCGGGCACGTGTCGCAACCAGCGCAGGAAGCGAACCATCCCCTCCGTTCGCGATGCGGTGACCAGCAGCTTCGCTTCGAGATCGACGCGGCTGGCCCGATGTCCGTGTTCGACCCAGTCGCGCAGGCGGCGAATCTGGGCGGGCGTGAAAAGGGCTCCGCCGGCCGTCGCACCGGGCCGCGAGGCCCGCCGCCGCAACTCGAGCATCCCGCGATCGATCAGCGTCTGCAGCGCGCGCAGCACCGCGTAGTCGGAATGCGTGCAGCGGTCGACGATCTCTCGAACGTCCGAGTAGATCTCGAGCAGCAGCAGCACTTCCTGCGTCAGCGGCTGCACCACCGGCGGAAGCTCGGCGCTCTTGACGCGCAACTGCACCTCGGCGTCGAGCGGAGGCAGTCTCTCGGCGACGCGCGCCATCTCGTCGATCTGCCGCATGCCCTCCATCAACAACGCCCGGGTTGGCGTTCGAATCCGCGCCGGGCCACCGATCACGCGTTCGGAGAACGAGAAGTTCCCGGTCTTCCAGGCGAGCAGTCGAAACAGTGCCTTCTCGCCTTCGACCGAGCCGATCACCGCGTGCACCACCTGACCTTCGCGAAGTTCGATCCGAGCGCGCTCTTCGCGCCCCGGCGTCTCGCGACGCACCAGCTCGAGCGTGCCGTTGCGGCGATTGAGCAAGAAGAGTTCGAGCAGATCCGTCAGCGAAATCTGCGCGAGCTTTCCTTCGACCTCGCACTCGTCCTCGCGCGCACGATCGACGGCCTCGCTGCGTGCCTGGCGCGCGAGCAACGTGTCGACCCGCCGGGCGAGATCGTCGTCGTCCACTGGCAGCGTCACCACGTCGTCCGCGTAGGCGGGGCCGACGCCATCGACGGTTTCGCCGATCCACATCACACGAACGCTCTGGGTGCGCGGATTCGCGCGCAGGATCTCGGCGAGTCGAAGCGCGGGAATCAGCGACACGTCGTCCGACACCACGAGCACGCCGGGCACCTCGGCGAGCGCCATCTCCAGCGCGGCCGCGCCGTGCGGCGCGATGCGCACGTCCATGCCGCGCGCGAGGCAGCCTTCCGCGAGCTGCTTCGCCCGATCGGCATCGCCATCGGCCACCAGAATCGAACGCACGCCGTTTGCCGATCGTCGTGTCACGGGTTCACCGAAACCGCCAGCTCGCGCTGCAGCGCGAAGGCGAGATGCTCGACCAGCGGCCGATCCGCGGTCTGAAACACGTTCGTGCCGTGCGCCTCCGCACCCGCGCGCACCAGCGCGAAGGACGGCCCCTCGCCGAATCGCACGACGAAGGGATGCCGCGTTCCGCAGCGTCGCGGCGAAACGCAGGTGACCGGCGTTTCCGCGAGCGCCTCGGGCCACTGCTCGGCGAGCACGATGACGTCCGTTCGAACCTCGAGGCCGCGCAGGCGCTCGAGCGCTTCGCGCACGGGAACCGGGAGGTTTCGCCCCGGCGAGACGAAGAGCATGCCGCGCTCTTCCGGGTGTCGTGCCACTTCCGCCAGTGCAAAGCACATGACTTGATCCGGCAGTTCGGAGGCCACCACCGCCCCGCGTTCCGCGAGTGCATCGAAGGCTTCCGGCAGGGACCCCTCGGCGATCCCGAGCGAGTCGAGCAGGCTGCTGCGCGTTTCGTCGAGGCGGGTCGAAATCGCGCGCTCGAGCGTTTCGAAGGTGCGACCGTCGGTGGGAAAGCTGGCGGTCACGACCGCGATCGCGACGCCGCTTTCGCGCGCGGCCGCTCCGCCGAGGCCCTGCACCAGCTCGCAGGCCCGTCGCTTCAAGACGGCGGCGCCGAGCGCATCCGTCTCCGGCAGCAGCAACCGGATTCGGCCGCGACCATCGCTCGCGAGCAGATCGCTCGCGCGCAGGCAGCGGGCGATGCCAGCCGTCATCAAATCCATCCGGGTCGCGCGTTCGAGCGGCGAAGCGCGCCGGGGCTCTTCGATTCGAAGCTCGACCAGGGACACGCTGCGACTGGTCCGCGCGGCCCGGTCGACTTCGCGTCGCGCGACGTCTTCGAGATACGCCATCGAGTACGTGCCGAGCGCGGGGTCGCGCAGCGCGCCGCGCTCGATCTCGCGCGCCCGCAGCGCCTGTGCCACGCCCTGCGCCACCAGCGCCGCGAGGCGCTCCGCGGCCGTGCGCTCGCGCGACGCGAATCCGTCTTCCGATAGCGGATCCCCGAGGCGCGCGAGGGCCACCACGCGTCCGGCGTGTCGCAACGGCACGAAGAGGCGTCCGGCGTCGTGCGGCGAGCGCCACGACGCGGAGTCTCGATCCTCGAGTCGCGCGATCTCGCGCGGCAGATCGGCCAGCGAAATTTCTTCGGTCTCGTCTCGCGCACGCGTGAGGCCGCGCATCGCCGAGAGCCGAAGCCGCGCGGGATCATCGTCGCGTGCGACCCAGAGGACGCCGCTCTGCGCGCGCGCTTCGAGGCACAACGCTTCGATCAGCCGTTCGGCGAGCGGCTCGAGCGAGGGCACGTCGAGCAGCGATATCGCGCGCTCGTAGAGCGCGAGTGCGGAGAGATAGTCGAGGTTTTCGTCGAGCAGGCGTTCGCGCTCGGTGCGAGAGCGCCGCCGGTCGAGGGCGCGGCGCACGCTGCGCGCGAACTGTTCCGGCGCCACGGGCTTCAGCAGATAGTCGGAGGCGTCGAGGCGCAGTGCTTCGGCCGCCGTCTTCGCATCGTCGCGGCTCGCGACGACGAGCACGTCGGGGGCCGCCGCCCCGTCCCGCAGGCGGCGCAGCCACTCGGCGGGCATCGCACCCGGCAGATCCCATTCGGTCACCACGAGCTCGAAGGCGGTGGCCGCGAGGGCAGCGATCGCATCCTCGCAGCTTCGCGTCGCGGTCACTTCCGCTCCCTGCTCGCCGAGGGTCTTGACCATGCTGTCTCGGCAGGAAGCGTCGGCGTCGATGACCAGCACACGCGACTTCGCCATGGGACCTCCGCGCCGGTCGCCTCGATCCGGAGGCGGCCACACGCCGCCCCGTGATCGCGGTACCCGCGCCCCGACCCGTCATCGGCCGATCCCGCAAAGGGCTAGAGAGAGGTCTCGGAGGTCGGGGCAGACCCTGCAGCCCGCCCGATCAGGCAGCGCGGTAGCGCGTCGACGATCTCGGCTTCGAGGAGGATTCCGGGTTCTACCGGGGCGCCCGGCGGGGGATCGAGATTGACCAGCCGATGCCGGGGATCGCGGGCCGAAAGCTGCCGGCCGCCGTGCCGACTCGGCCCTTCGATCAGCAGCTCGACCGTTTCGCCCACTCTGCGTCGATGCGCAGCCAGCGTTTGTCCCCGCAGGAGGTCCTGCAGCCGCTCGAGGCGCTCCTGCTTGACCGACTCGGGAACGAGATCGCCGGCCTCTGCGGCCGCCGTTCCCGGGCGGGCGGAGTACTTGAACGAGAACGCGTCGACGAAGTCGGCGCGACGAACCAGCTCGAGCGTCTGCTCGAAGTCCGCGTCGGTTTCGCCCGGGAAGCCGACGATCAAGTCCGTCGTCAGGTCGATCTCCGGCCGCGACGCGCGAAGCCGGTCCACGATCCCGAGGTATTCGTCGCGCCGGTAGCGACGCCGCATGCGCGCGAGCACCGCGTCCGAACCGCTCTGCACGGGCAGGTGAACGTGCGGACAAAGCGCCTCGATCTCGCCGTGCGCGCGAATCAGCGCATCGTCGAAGAACAGGGGGTGCGGGCTCGTGTATCGAATGCGCGCGATCCCGGGGATCGCCGCGATTCGCGCGATCAGCGCGGCAAACGGCAGGGTTTGGGCGGCGGCGCTCCGTTCGCGCTGGCGGTCGTGGCGCCCGTAGGCATTGACGGTCTGGCCGAGCAGCGTGATCTCTCGAACGCCCCGCGCCGCGAGCCCGCGCGCCTCGGCGACGATCGCCGCCGCCGGACGGCTGATCTCCCGCCCCCGGGTGCGCGGCACGATGCAGAACGCGCAGAACATGTCGCAGCCTTCCATCACGGTGACGAAGGCGCGCCCCGGGGTCGCACTGCGCAGCGCGGAATGGCGTTCGGGGAGGTCGAAGCGCTCGACCGACCGCGTCTCTTCGGTGCGGGCCGCGCGCACGCCCTCGCGCGCCGCCTCGGCGAGCGAGGCGACGAAGCGCAGATTGTGCGTCCCGAAGACGAAATCGAGCTGCGGAAAGCGCGCGAGCAGCGCGTCTCCGGCCTGCTGCGCGACGCAACCGCCCACGCCGATCACGCGCGCCGGGCGCGCGGCCTTCCACGCGCGAAGAATGCCGAGGTCGGTATAGAGCCGATGCTCGGCCTTCTCGCGAACCGAGCAGGTGTTGACGATCACGAGGTCGGCGTCGTCGATCTCGTCGCCGGCCTCCCAGCCCGCGTGCAGCAGCAGGTTCTCGATCTTCGTCCCGTCGTGCACGTTCATCTGGCAACCGAACGTGCGCAGGACGAAGCGCGGCGGCCGCTCTCGGTGCGCCTCCTTCTCCGGCTCGACGCCGAGTTGCAGCATGTTCTGCGCGCTCATGGTCCAACTCTCTGCACGAAAGACGGTTTCACGATTCGAACGGGCGCCAAAAATCCCGTTTGACAAGGCCCCTCGAGCGCCGGCATAATGCGAAACGTGAGCGGCCGGTGCGAGGGTCGCCACGCGGCGACGGGCGAATGGGCGCCCGAGCCCGGAGCGCAAAGAGGAATCAACCCGGTTTTTCAGGTTCTGGAGCGGCGGTGGATCAGACATTTCTTCACGGAAATGTCCAACCTCTCACCCCCCATCATCTATCCACCGCCCTCCGCCCTGTCGCGCCCCGTCGAGGCACTGCTTCGACGGGGCGTTTTCTTTGCGGTGCCGCGCCGCTTCAGAGCACGAGCCGGTCGACGATCTTCGAGAGCTGTTTCAAGTTGCGACACTCCTCCGCCACGTCGCAGTAGGGCAGATATCGATCCATCACGCTGTCTCCGAACCCCC
>CAZDHU010000238.1:0-21047 GCA_964505355.1 uncultured Myxococcaceae bacterium
CGCCGGCCCCGGGCCCCCGCCCCGGCAGGCGGCAGGCGGCAGGCGGCCCCGGGGCATGGGCGGCTCTCGGCCACCGGAGAGTCTCCCGTTATTCCCGGAAATGGATCGCTGGCCTCCCGTTGCACCCCTAAAAAAAGCGTCCGGCAAGCATGGAGAGTATTCGTAGGAGGCGATTCACTTTTCTGTTGACGGAGTCACAGGTTCTGCATATCAGATAGGCAGGCTGCCGTGTCTGCGGCTGCCTCGCGTGCTTGCCCCCTGAACGCCCCGCGTCACTCCTACCGGTGCGCGGGGCGTTTCTCTTCAGGAGGGTCGATGCCTGCCCCGTCCGGCTCGCGCTGGTCTGGCCCGGACGCGCTGGCGGCGCTGGCCGTGCCGCTCTCCGGCCTCTTCGCAGATCCGCGAAACGCCCGCAGTCACGATGCAAGGAGCGTGTTGGCCATCGGCTCCAGCCTGCGCCTGTACGGCCAGCAGAAGCCGATCGTTGTAGATGCGTCAGGAATGGTGCTCGCGGGCAACGGTCTGTTTCAGGCCGCCACCGAAATCGGCTGGACGCACCTCGCCGTGGTGGTGACGAACCTGACAGACGCCGACGACGTGACCGGGTACAAGATCGCCGACAACCGAGCCGCAGAGCTCTCCGAGTGGGATCTCCAGCAGCTCGACGAGCAGCTCACTGCGCTTGCGGTCGGCGGACTCGACCTCGAGATGATCGGCTTCACGTCAGAAGAGATCGACGAAATCGCGTCTGGCGTTGTTGACGACGACGACGAAGAAGAATCCGACGATGCAGACGAGGCTCCGCGCGGTGACGCGCCAGAGCGCACGAGTGGCGAAGAGGCGTCGAGCGGCGGGTCGTCAGACTACGGAGGCGCCGCGAGCGGCGCAGTCACCGGGTTCAACGTGCTCGTCGTCTGCGCCGACATCGACCACCAGTCTCGCGTGCTCGAAGAGCTCGCAGCGCAAGGCTTCAACGTGAAGGCGCTCAACTGATCCGATCCAACTGCGCCGATGGCGCAGGCGCGACGCCGCTCGATGAGCGACGAGCGCGCAGAGGGACATCATGGCAACAAGCCACCGATTCAAACGATTCGACCCGACGCCCGACCAGCGCAAGGTCGTGCGCGCAGCCGCACAGATCGGTCTTCCTCGCGACAGGATCGCGCTGCTTGTCATCAACCCGCACTCGAACAATCCGATCAGCGAGCGGACGCTGCAATACAAGTTCAAAGACGAGCTTCGCGCCGGTTCTGCGGCGGCCGACTTCAAGGTGCTCAAGACGCTCGTCGAGATGGCATCGAGCGGAGACAGCGTTGCGGCGACGATCTTCTACGCGAAATGCCGCCTCGGCTGGCGTGAGCAGATCGACGTCGAGCACAAGGGATCGGTCTCGGTGAACAGGGTTCCCGTGCCGGGTGTCGTGTCGCTCGACGAGTGGCAGCGCGTCTCGCTCGCCGAGCACGAGCGCCGCTCGCGCGAGATGCACAAGAAAATGGTCGACGCGGGATTCGCGACGGGCAGCGCCGAAGCCGCCGCCTGATTCGGTGTCACGCAAGAGATCCGCGGTGCAGGCCGTCGAAGCCTCGCTGCGTGACGCGCCGTGGGTTCCGCATCCGGGACCGCAGACTCTTTTCCTGACGTGCCCGGTGTGGGAAGTGCTCTACGAAGGCACGCGCGGCGCATCAAAGACCGATGCGCTGCTGATGGACTTCGCGCAGCACGTCGGCAAGGGCTTTGGCCCCGCGTGGCGCGGCGTCATGTTCAGGCGAAACTTTCCAGAGCTTGGCGACGTCGTCGCGAAGAGTCAACGATGGTTCCCGCAGATATTTCCCGGGGCATCGTTCAATCGGCAGTCGTACACGTGGACATTCCCTGACGGCGAAGCACTTCTACTGCGCGCAATCAGAGTGCCCGACGACTACTGGAAATATCACGGGCACGAGTATCCGTGGATCGGATGGGAAGAACTCACAACTTGGCCCGATGCGGAGTGCTACGATCGCATCAAGGCGTGCTCCCGATCGAGCGACCCGCGCGTGCCGCGCTGCTACCGCTCGACGACGAACCCATACGGGCCCGGTCACCAGTGGGTGAAGAAGTATTTCATCGACGTGGCCGCGCCGGGCGTCGTTCACTCCGAGACGATGCCGGACGGTTCGGTGATGCAGCGCGTGCATATCCACGGGACGATCTTCGACAACCCGTCGCTGCTGCGCGCTGATCCGGGCTACGTCGGCAGGCTGATGGCGATTACCGACGAGTCTCGCCGAAAGGCGTGGCTCGAAGGCTCATGGGACATCGTCACGGGCGGCGCGTTTGACGGCGTGTGGGACGAGCGCGTTCACGTCATCGACTCGTTCGAGATTCCGGCCGAGTGGCACATCGACCGCAGCTTCGATTGGGGATCGAGCTCGCCGTTCTCCGTGCTCTGGTGGGCGCAGAGCGACGGCAGCGAGGTCACTCTGGCCGACGGCAGCAAGAAGACGTTTCCTGCGGGCAGCCTCTTCACGATCGCAGAGTGGTACGGCGGGACAGACCTCGAAGAAGGTCTGCGAATGCTGAACGTCGAGATCGCCGACGGCATCAACGACTTGGAGAAGGCAGACGAGGTTCTTGGTCGGCTCGACGTGGCCCCGGGGCCAGCCGATACGTCGATCTTCGACATCGTCAACGGACAGTCGATCGCGCTCGACATGGAGACGCGCGGCGTCTCGTGGGAGCGCGCCATCAAGAGCGCAGGCTCTCGAATCAACGGCTTTCAGGTGATGCGCTCGCGCCTCGCTGCGTCGAAGCAGTTCCCTATGGAAGCACCGGGCTGGTTCCTGTTTTCACGGTGTCGGCGGCTGATCGCTCACTTGCCATTGCTTCAGCTCGACGAGCGTCACCCGGAAGACGTCGACACGTCGCAGCCCGATCACGACTACGACGCCGCCCGGTACAGAATCCTCGAAGCAGGCGCAGAGCTGATGCAGGCCAGCGAGATCGTCTAGGAGACAGGCCAATGCGCGACGACGACGGCGCCGGTGGCGTCTCTTTCCCGATCGAAGAATATCACGCGATGGCCCGGTTCTGGGAGCTGCCCGAGGCGCTTGTCGGCGGCACTCAGGCGATGCGCGATGCTGGCGCGCGCTTCTTGCCTCAAGAAGAAGAAGAGAGCGCGCGCGCGCATGAGATCCGACTCGAGCGGAGCTTCTTGTTCCCGGGGCTGCGAGAGACGATCGAGCAGGCATCGCTCAAGCCGTTCTCTCGCGGCGTGCGAATCGAAGACGACGCACCCGCAGAGCTTCTCTACCTGAACGACAACTGCGACCGGCGCGGAACGTCGCTTCACGACTTCGCGTTGTCGGTATTCTGCGACGCGCTCACCTACGGGTTAGCGCACGTGCTGGTCGACATGCCGGCGCTCGAAGATGGTCGCACGAGGACGCTTGCCGAAGAGACGCAGGCCGGGATCAAACCGTTCTTCGCGAGGCTCTCGCCTGTTGACGTCATCGGCTGGCGTTCTCAGATGATCGACGGGGCAAGCGTGCTGACGCAGCTCCGCGTGAAAGAGCAGGCGAGCATCCCGGCTGGCGAGTACGGGACGGAAAACGTCGAGCGATTCCGCGTCTACGATCGCGACCCGAATGGGCCGACTACGTGGAGGCTGTTTCAGCGGGTCAACGATCACGCGGGGCAGGGCAAGATCGCGCTGATCGGAGCCGGGACGCTCACGATCAACAAGATCCCGCTCGTGACGCTCTACGCTAACCGCATAGGGTTCATGGTCGCGCGTCCCCCGTTCGAAGATCTTGGCTGGGTCAACCTCGCGCACTGGCAGTCGAGCAGCGACCAGCGGAACCTCTTGCGCTTCGCGCGCACGGGCATTCTCTTCGCGACTGGCATCACAGACGCCGACCTCGGGGGGAAAGGCCGCAAGCTCGTGCTCGGAAACCGCGCCTACCGGGCGAAAGACCCGTCCGCGAACCTGCGATGGGTCGAGCACAGCGGCGCCGCGATCGCTGCGGGACGGCAGGATCTCATCGACCTCGAAGAGAAGATGTTCATGCTCGGACTCGAGCCCATGATCTCCCGCACGGGCGATCCGACAGCGACCGCCGCCGCGCTCGATTCGGCCGAATCAGGGGCGCCGCTCAAGACGTGGGCCGTCGGACTCCGCACGGCGTTGCAGCGGGCTGCGGTGCTCGCGGCCGAATGGTTGAAGATCGCGATCAATCCTAATGACGTCCCGGTCGAGGTGTTCACCGACATCGGACTGTCGCTGCGCGCGAACGCTGACGTCATCAGCCTGATCGAGCTTCGCAAGACCGGCGAGATCAGTCGGGAGACGCTCCTCAAGCAGTTGCGGCGCCGCGGCCTCTTCGAACCCGAGTTCTCGATCGATGAGGAGTCGGCTCGCATCGACGCTGAAGGGTCTCCGCTCTCGACCCTCGGTGCGGCGGCGCTCGACACCGGGAGCGACGAAGGCACGGCGGGCGACACGGGCGAGCCGTGAGGCTTGCTGCCACGTCAGAGAACGAGGCGCTTCTCGACCGTTCAGTGAGGCACTTGTTGCTGCTGGAGCGGGTCAAGGCGCGCATCGCTGCGCGGGCCATCGGGAGGCTCAACCGCTCGCTCTACCCGCGGCTTGCCTCGGTGATCGAAGAGCGGCTCCGGTCAGTGGCCGGGCGCGGAATGAGGCTCTCGCCGTCCGACGCCGCGCTGATCGCTGCGCTGCTCGGAGAGGTCGACGCGATGATCGAGACCGAATCGGCCCCGGTGGCCGAGCGGCTCGCATCAGACCTAGAGGCTGTCGCCGAGGACGAACACGACTTCGCGGCAGGTCTACTCCTGCTCGTGACGGGCCGCCGGCTGCGGGCGGTGGCGCTCGACGCCTCCGAGCGACGGGCCATTGTGCGAGAGCGCCCGTTCGACGGCGGGACGCTCGGCGAGCACGTCGCAGCGGCAGACGCGAGCGTTGCACGGGCCGCGCGACGAGTGGTGCAAGACGTCGTAGTCGGGAGCGAGCCGATCGAGATGGTGCGGCGCCGCGTGGTGGGCTCGAAAGAGGCCCGCGGCACCGACGGGATTGCCGAGTCGCATCGCAGGGCAATCGACAACGTGGCGCGCTCTGCCGTCTCTCACGTCAGCACACACGCCTCCGAGGAGGCAGCCGAGACCGTCTCGCGCCGCGATGGAGCGCCGCGCCGCGCGAAGCCGACCGACCGCACGGCCACATGGCCCCCGAAGGCAAAGGCAAAGGGCAAGCCGGCAGAGGCGCCCGCGAGCGTCGCTCCGAAGCTCGCCGAGAAGGCGAAAGGCAAGGCACGGCCGCAACGACGCGAGAAGCTCGCGCCGGGAGAGGTCGACGCAACGCCCGAAATGTTGTTCCCCGTGGAACAATCCGGGCCAATCGCGGACGAGCCGATCCCGCTATTGGGCGTCATGTGGGTTGCGACACTCGACAGCCGGACCTGTCTTCGGTGCATGAACCTAGACGGCCGCGTGTTCGCGGTGAACGTCGGGCCGCGGCCACCGCTGCACTCAAGCTGCCGCTGCGGGACGACGCCGATCATTCGCGGCTCGCCGAAGCCGACCAGTCCGCGCTTTGCCGAGTGGCTCGCGCGGCAGCCATCCGACGTACAAGACGACGCGCTCGGCGCAACGCGAGGCGCCCTTTACCGGCGCGGCGGCCTTGCGGTTGGCGACTTCGTCAACAACCGCGGAAAGGTGATGACCTTGCGAGCACTGCGGCGGAAAGAGAAAGACGCGTTCGCGCGGGCCGGTGTCAGGCTCGACAAGAACGGGCGGCGCGTTCGTGAGTAAGGCTCAGATCCTTGGGCGCTTCCTGATCCTCGCCGCGACGTATTGCGGGCTCTGGATTTGCCGCGGCGCGCTGTTGCTGCTGATTCGGGTGGCAGGGAATGACGCACAGACGCTCGGCGGCGCCGTGCGTCTTCTCTTGCGCCTGTTGCACTCGGCAATCGAGTGGCTTGGAAAGGTCAGCGACCTAGCGGGAGCGTGCTTCGACGCCGCCGAGTCGGAGACAGGCCCCGCGGTGGCGCCAGACGACACCGAGTCATTCGAGATGTTTCAGACTCGAGAGGATTGGCTCGCCGCGATTGCAAGAAGCCGCCTCACCGTACTGAGAGAAGACGCACTCGAGGAAGAAGAAGACCGACGGGTGTTGACAATCTGCCGGTTTATCCCCGGAGAGCACGCAGGCAATACCGACTGCTGGTGTTCCCCGCTGATTCTGTCGGCGGACGCTGCAAACTTTGATGCGCAGATCGAGAGGTTCGAGCTGCGCCACTAGGAAGCGCACGACGGGCGACGCCCGACGAGCGCGCGCGATGCGCGATGCGCACGCGATCCACGAGAGAGAGACATGGCCCTCAAAGCAACGCTGGAGTCACTCGAAGGACTCGATGACACGATGAAGGTGCTCTACAAGCCGCACGACGGGAAGTTTCGCATCGACGTCGAAGGCGTCGAGTTCGCCGAAGACGTCGCTGCGCTCAAGAACGCCTTCGCACGAACGAAAGAAGAGGCGTCGACGGCGAAGGCTGCGCTCAAATCGTTCGATGGACTCGACGCAGAAGCCGCGCGCGAAGCTCTCGCGAAGGTCGAAGAGTTCTCGAAGATCGACCCAGCCAAAGAGGCTGACAAGCTGGCGCAGCAGCGCGTCGATGCGTGGGTCGCCAAGGAATCGAAGAAGTATCAGGCCGAGATCGAGACGCGAGAGGCGCGAGTCAAGAGCCTCAAGGCCGCGCTCGAATCCTCTCTGATCGACACCGCCGCGATGGAGGCCATCACGAGCGAGAAGGGGCGCGCAAAGGCGCTGCTGCCGCACGTCAAAAGCGCCGTCCGGGTGCGTGAAGTCGACGGGAAGTACGTGGTCGAGGTGCTCGATGCGAGCGGCAACCCGCGCATCGGCGATGCGCAGGGGAACCCCATGACGATCAGGCAGTTCGTCGCCGAGCTGAAAACGGACCCGGATTTCCAGCCTCTTTTCGAGGGTACGAATCAGGGCGGCAGCGGAGCCGGCGGAAGCGGTGCGGCTGGTGGCGCCGGTGGCGCCCCGGCCCGGTACAGCGAAGAGCAGATCAAGGCCATGCCGCTCGACGAGTTCGCGCGACTGCGCCGAGAAGGAAAACTCATCTGAAATCGCCAGCAGCATCGCGACCCGTTGGCGAGTCGCAGTGAATGGGCGGGCGTGAGGATCTCTCGCTTCGCCGCGGTCGCGATCGCTTCGCAGCAACACCCACCATGCCCGGCAAGGCCGGGCGCATAGCTTGCATCGTTGCAACAGCAGCGAGCGCGCTGTGAGCATCAGGAGATCCAGCAATGGCAAACGTCATCCTCACCCCGTCCGTCATCGCCCGCGAGGCGCTGATGATTCTCGAGAGCAGCATGGTGTTCGGAAACCTCGTCTTCCGAGGCCATCAGGACGAGTTCACCGGGGCCAAGGTGGGCGACACCGTCACCGTGCGCGGTCCGGCGACGTTCACGGCGAACGAGTTCACAGGCTCCGCAGTCACCGTGCAGGACATCGCGGAGTCGAGCGTGCCGCTCGTGATCGAGAAGCACTTCGACACCACGGTCTCGCTGACCTCTCGGGAGCGCACGCTCTCACTGGATCAGTTCTCCGCGCGCGTGCTTCAGCCGGCCATGCTCTCGATCGCCGAGGCCGTCGACGGGTACATCGCCTCGAAGTATTTCGAGGTCTACAACACGGTTGGGACGGCCGGCACCCCGCCGGCATCGCTCGCGAACGTCGCAGACATCGACAAGGTGATGAACGACGGCAAGGTGCCCCAGCAGAATCGCCGGATCGTCGTGAACCCGAAGGCGAAGGCCGCTCTCTACGGGATCGCCAACTTCGCAGACGCCGACAAGCGCGGCGAAGTCGGAGCGGTGCGCGACGCGAGCTTCGGCAGCCGGTTCATGGGCTTCGACTGGTACATGAACCAGAACGTGAAAGCGCACACGAAGGGCACGGGGGCGGGTTACCTCGTGAACAACGGTGCCGGACTCGCCATCGGTGCGACGACGGCGACGGTCGACACCGGCACCGGCACCATTCTGAAAGGAGACATCGTCACGTTCGCAGGTCACACGCAGACCTACACCGTGACGTCGGCTCTCGCGGCCAACAACTTCTCGTTCTCGCCGGGACTGAAGGCGACGGTCGCGGACAACGCGGCCATCACACTGCCGACGGCAACGCACGACGCCAACCTCGCGTTCCATCCGAACGCGATCGCGCTCGCGGTCGTGCCGCTCGAGATCCCGGAAGGGGCCAAGAAGGCGGAGGTGGTGAGCTTCCGCGGGCTCGGACTGCGATACGTCTCGAGCTACGACATCTCGCTCAAGAAGGACATCATCTCGCTCGACGTTCTCGTCGGCGCGAAGGTGATCGACCCGCGGCTCATCTGGCGCGTGCTCGGCTGAATGAATGCCCGGTGCCGCGTCCTCGCCGTAGAGGCCAGTGCGCGGCGCCGGGCCATCGCGTCCAATCGGGCGAGTGAGAAGGAACAGAAAGTGAACGAGGTCGTTGCAACCATCACGCTGCACAAGGGCGACGAAGCGGTCATCGTCGAGCCCGGGAGCGAGGCAGATACGCTGTTTCGCGCGAGTGGGTTCGTAGACCGCGAAGACGCGAAGCCTTCGCGCCGTACGCCGCGCGTTGCGGAAGCGCAAGATCCGCAGCCTGAAGAATGAGCGAGGGAGAGTAAATGGCGCTCATCGTCGAAGACGGAACCGGGCTTCCCGGCGCAGAGTCATATCTCTCCGTCGCTGATGCCGACGCTTATCACGCAGCGCAGGGAACCGTCGCGTGGGAAATCAACGGTCCCGCCGTGACGATCGCGACGAAAGAGATGGCACTTCGTCGAGCAACAGTCTTCCTCGATGGAACGTATGGCGGAATGTTCTCTGGTACGCGCCGCGTGCGCGAGCAAGCCCTTCTGTGGCCTCGCGTGTCCGCGTTCGACGACGAAGGCTTCGAGATCGACTATTGGACAATCCCGGTTGCGATCAAGGCCGCGTGCGCCGAGCTTGCGGTGCGAGCCATCACTGGCGACCTCACTCCTGACCGCGAGCGCGGAGGAGAGATCGCAGCCACGTCCGTTTCTGCCGGTCCCGTGTCGCGTTCGGTCAGCTACGCATCGAGCGCACGCACCGATACAGAATACGCGAAGGTAGACCTCATCCTATCGCGACTTCTTGGCAGCAATCGCGGCGGGCAGGATCTCGCGCGCGCATGAAGACGCTTCGCGACGAGCTCGCAGAAGCCACGATCGACACGCTCGAAGCCTTCGATTCGCTGCGCGAAGCCGTCACCTACCACGTATCGGGTGCGCTCACCTACGACGAGACGACTGGCGCGGCGGGACGCGCCTCGGTCGCAAAGTCCGTTCGCGCGCTCTTTTACGACGTGACGTTGTCCGAGGTGAACGGCGGCACGGTGAGGCTCGGCGACAGGCGCGCGATCCTAGAAGGCGCAGACGCGACCGGGATTACCCCTGCGCTCAACGACTGGATCGTTGGCGCAGGCGGCGAAAAGCTCGAGGTCGTCGGCGTCGAATCCGTGCCCGGCGGAGCCTTGTTCACGCTGCTTCTGCGGCGGCAGGGGGCGTAGCCGTGTCGGTCGATCTCACTCACTTCAACCGCGTTGCGAAGGACTTCACTCAGCGACTCGCAGCATTCACAAAGGACGAGACAGAGAATCTTGCGATTGACCTTCGCCGGTCGATCACGCAGAAGAACCCGGTCCTTACCGGGCGCTCCTCGGCGTCGTGGAATCTCTGCGCGAAAAGGCCAGACCTCTCGCACCAACCCGAGAGCTACTACGGCCCCGGCGAAGAGCGATACACGGCTCAGGGCACAAACATCGGGACGTTCCGCCTCGGCGACACGCTCTTCTTGACCAACACCGTGCCTTACATCATGGACCTCGAAAACGGCTCGTCCCGCAAGGCGCCGAACGGGTTCGTCCGGCTCACGCTCAACGAGTTCCTCGTCAGCGGGAAGCTGCGCTGACCGTGTCCTTCGCAGCCACTCGGCAGGCGATCGAAGAGCGGTTCCGAGACTTCTGGCTCGCGAGAACGAAGGTCCACTATGAAAACACCGCATTCGAGCCGACGCATGGCGTCGCGTGGGTGCGCCTTTCGATTCGCGAAGGCGAGGGGAATCAGATCGAGCTTGCGGCGAACCCGCTCCACAAGTTCGCCGGGCTCATCATCGTGCAGGTGTTCACGCCCGAGAACACTGGGACATCTGACGCGCGACTGCTCGCAGACGTTGCGGCCGAATGCTTCAGGTCCGTTTCGTTTGCGGCAGGGGCGTCCGGTCAGATCACCTGTCAGACGCCTTCCGCCCAGACGATCGGCGTCGATGACGCCGGGTGGTTTCAGATCAACGTCGTTGCGCCGTACACCCGGCGCGTCAACTACTAGGAGGACCGAGTAATGGCACCGCAGGCCGACAGCAATCGCGTTCAGGTTCGGTTCTCCCCCGAAACCGTGTGGGGAGAGACGCCGGCAACTCCCGTGATGCAGGAGCTCCGAATCACTGGCGAGTCCCTCTCTCACCAGAAGCAGACGATTCAGAGCGAGACGCTGCGCATCGACCGAATGCGAGAGGCGTCGGTCGAAGTGGCGTCGTCGGCTGGTGGCGACATCGAGATGGAGGTCGCCTACTCGAAGACCGAAATCGGCGCGCTGATGGAAGGCGCGCTCGCGACGACGTTCGAAACGATCAGCCTCACCGGCCTGACGATTACCGTCGTCGCGGCGGCACGAACCATGACGCGCGCATCAGGAAGCTGGATCAGCGACCAGATCAAGCCGGGCATGTGGATTCGCACGAAGAGCTTCGCCGCGGCCGGGAACAACGGAGTATTCAAAGTCGCGTCGCTGACGGCGACGGTACTCACGCTCGACACGCTGACAACCTCGGGGCTGGTCGACGTGACGAGTGCGGCCGGTATCGCCGTGATCGCGAACATGCTGCGCAACGGAGGAACCGCGAAGAGCTACTTGATCGAAAAGCAGTTCGGCGGCCTCGCCGCTGGCGCGTTCGTCTACATGAACGGAATGCGTGTCGGGTCGATGGCCCTCTCGGTGGCCTCGCAGCAGATCGCGCAGGCGACGTTCTCATTCGAGGGCAAGGAGGGAAAGACTGCGACCACGACTCGTGCCGGCTCGTCGACGGTCCCCGGCAGCTCCGTGTCCCTCAACGGGACAGTGAACGTCGGATCGCTCTACGAAGGCGCCGCCGCACTTGCAACCGGCATTCGGTCGGTGAGCGTCAACGTCGGGAACAACCTGCGCCAGCTTCCGAAGATCGGCCAGAAGGCGGCGGCCGGCGTGGCGATGGGGTTCTGCGACGTGTCCGGCTCGATCGAGGCATACTTCGAGGATCTCACGCTTCTCGACAAGTTCATCAACCACACGTCGAGCGCGCTTCAGTTCCGCTTGAACGATGACCCGACGGGGTCCGCACTCGGAAACATCATCATCGTGACCGTGCCTTCGCTCCGGTACAGCGGCGATGCAACGCCGAAGACGCCGGGCGGCAATCAGGACGTGATGATCCCGCTCGAGTTCACGGCCAACCGCTTCATCGACGTCGACGGAAGCGCGTACCAGATTCAGATCGACTTGCTCCCGATCTTCTGATCGGGCGCGTCTCCCGGGCGCTCCAGCCCATCGAAAGGAATCCGAGACCGTGGACATTGCGAAGCTACGCGTGAGCGAGCAGAAGATCGAGCAAGGCGTCTGGCTCGACTACGACGGGAGCGAGTTTCTCGTCGCATCGTCACGCAGTCACCGCTACCGGCGCGCGGTCGAGCGCGCCCATCGACGCTACGAATCGACGATCCGTCGCAAGGCGCTCAGCTCCGACGAGAGCGACCGGATCATGCACGCTATCCACGCCGAGACGATCCTTCTCGACTGGCGCGGTGTCACCGAAGACGGGAAGCCGGTGGCGTACTCGAAAGAGGCGTGTATGCGCTTGCTCGCATCGGTGCCCGAGTTCTACGACTGGCTCGTCGAGGTGGCGGCGAACGTCGAGGTATTCAGAGATGCAGACACTGAAGCGACAGACGCGGCCGACGATTCAGGAGAGGTTGACGAGGACGAGACGGGAAAAGAGTCCTAGCCGACGCGGTGCGCTGGGCCATCGAGTACGGCGACCGCGGCGCATGGTTCGAGGCGCTCGAGGCCGAGACGGGACAGACGCCAGCAGCGCTCCTGCGAAAGCCAGAAATCCCGTTTGACCTTGCCTTCTACTGGCGCGCGTTCTGGCGGCTCTCGTCTCGTCGCGGCGCGACGTTCGACGTTCAGCCGATCTCGATGGAGTCGATTCTCTCTTACGCGGTTCTGCTCGGTGTCGAGTCGTACGAAGAGCGCGAGCAAATGCTCGACCTCATCGTCGCGATGGACATCGCATTCCTCGAAGCAATACGCGATCGAAGGCCGGGGGGAAAGAAGTGAACTTCTCCGCCGGCATTGACATCGAGATTCGCTCGGCAAAGGCCAGACGCGGCGCCGCAGAAGTAACCGCTGCGCTCAACAAGGTTCGAAGCGCAGCAAAGCTGACCGGGACGTCTCTGACGTCGGCGTTCGGGTCGGTATCCGCCGGGCGCTCGATTGCGTCGCTCGCGTCGCTTCAGAAGGCCGTCGAAAATGCACACAAGAGTATTTCGAGATTGCGTGCTGCTGCGCGTAGCCCGATCGTCGTGAGTACCGTGAATCGCCAAACGGAAGTGGTCGCCGTCGCTCGCCCGACCGTGGCGCCCCGCGTGGCTCCTCAATCTGCACGCCCGGCACTCGGCGCGCGCCGCGGTGGAGACATTTCATCGCTGAGCACGATCAAGGTTGGCGCAGCCGCCGCGGCGGCGAGCATCACAGACTTGACGCACTCATTCAGCGGTCTAGGCGCAGCGGTTGGCGCAGTCGGATTCGCCGCGCTCATCAACGAAATGACGCAGTCCGAGGCAGCCTTTCGCGCCGTCAACATCTCGATGCGGGTGTCAGCAGGAAGCGCCGAGGCGGGCGCCGCAGCGTATGCGTTCGTCGCGAACGAGGCAGAGAGAATCGGCGTGAACCTTCGGGACGTCGCGCCCGAGTTTGCAAAGCTGTCGGTCGGTGCGAAGGCTGCTGGGCTCTCGCTGTCGGACACGCAGTCGATATTTACAGGCGTCGCCGAGGCGTCAACTGCGATGGGGCTCTCTGGAGAGCAAGTCGCAGGAGCATTCCGCGCGATCACGCAGATTGCATCGAAGGGCAAGGTTCAGGCCGAAGAGCTCCGCGGGCAGCTCGCAGAGCGCATCCCGGGGGCTGTCGGGATCATGGCGCGTGGTCTGGGCATCGCCGAGGCGCAGCTCAACAAGCTGCTCGAGAAGGGGATGCTTCCGGCAGGCATCGCGCTCAAGGCTCTCGCCAAGGGACTGAAAGAGACGTTCGGCCCGCAGGCGCTCGCCGCATCCCAGAGCTTCTACGCCGTGCAGGCCCGGTTGCAGAACACATGGGACCAGTTCCTTCGATCGTCGGCCAACGCGGGCGTGTTCGACGCAGTCATCGACTCGATGAAGCGCATGACCGAGATCCTGCGAGACCCTGCAACGATCACCGGGGCGAAGAGTCTCTTCGAAGACGTCGCCGCGCTCGGAAAGCAGCTCTCCGGGTTCGCGGCTGGAGTCGCAAGCGCCTTCATGTCGCTGCCCTCGATCGTGAAAGAGATCGGGCTCTTCGGCGCCGCCTTCTTCGGCAAGAAGGGATTCCTCGTCCTGTCGCTGGTCCTCTCAGGCATCAACAAGTGGCAGGAGAGCATCCTGCTCGTGAAGGCGGCGTTCGAGGGCGTCATCAGCCCGATGCAAGTCATCGGGGCAATGCTCGACAAGTGGTTCTTCGGGCTGACCGGATTCGCAGACAAGATCGACGCGGTGGCGAAGACCGGCATGGCAGGGCTGCCGATGCAGCGCGAACGCGAGGCACTCGCAGAGCGCGCGAAGCTGCGGTCGGTCGAAGACATGAGCGCTCAGGGCCTGCTTCCGCCGGGCGCCGCCTCGCAGACGCGAATCGACGAGCTCGAGAGGCAGATTGCGAGCGGGCCGACGGCTACGTCGCGGCGAGGGTTCAACACGGACGTCCTGCTCGACAGCATCGGGCAGGGCGATCCGTTCAACCAGCGCGGACCAGTCATGCTGCGTGACGCCTACCCGACCCCGCTAGACCCGAGCAAGGCGGCTCAATCGGCGCCGGATCGGCTCGACACGACGGAATCTGACAAGGCAGCGATCAGTGCGGCGAAGCGACGCGCGAAGGCGCTCGCCGAGGCTGCCGCTGAAGCTGACGCCGCGCAGCGACTGCTTGCAGCGCGGCGAAAGAGCCCGGCAGCGGGACGCTCGGTCGAAGACGCGATCGAGCGCGAAACGCGAGCGCGCTCGGCTGGGTTCGATATTGGCAGCGCAGAAGGCGAGCGCTTTCTGGCCCTCACGAAGTCCGCGCAGGAGGCGACGCGCGCAGCCGACGGCCTCGAAGACGTGCAGAAGCGCGTCAAGAGCGCGCTCGAAGACGCGATCGAGCCGTCCGTCGGATTGACCACCGGGCTGCAACAGATCGAACGCGCAGCGGGCAGCGCGAGCGCGAGTCACGAAGACCTCGTGAAGCAGGTCGACAAGCTCGTCGACGCCGAGCGAGAAGCGACGAGCGTTCGGGAAGACCTGCTGACGCCGACAGAGAAGTATGCAGTCGCGGCCTCGAAGCTCCGGTCGCTCTACGACCAGCAGCTTCTCTCGTCAGAGCAACTCGCGAAGGCGCTCAATAACGAGGCTTTCGCGCGAGATAACGGCGTCGAGTCGCTCGAACGAGAAACGCGCGAGCGCGAGAGCCTCGCGGCGATCCGATCGACAGAGCCCGGATTCATGCGCGGCGTGCAGCGATACCGGCAGAGCCTTCCCGAGTCGCTCGAGTCGATGGAGGCAGTCGGCCAGAGCGTCGCGCAGTCGCTCGACGACGGCCTGACCGAAGCGTTCACGCGGCCGACAAAGGCAGCGGAGGCGTTCAAGAACACGCTGCTTTCGATTCAGCAGGCTTTCGTAAAGCGCGCGGTGCAGCAGTTCATCACGAAGCCGCTGCTCGATATGGTCTTTGGGGCCGAAGGTGGCGGAGCTGCGCCGGGCACGGCGACGAGCGCGAGCTCGGCCGTATCGTCCGGAGCGTCTATCAGCACGGGGTCGGCCACACCCGTCTCGATCGTCAACGCCGATGCCGTGGCCTCACCACTGAAAGACACGATCGGAGAGATTGGTCGGCTCTTTCAGGTCGGCCTTTCGTCAATGGGCGGATCACTGGCGAGCGCATTCACCGCAATCACCGGCGTCCTCTCGCTCTTCGGCGGGGGGTCGAGCTCGAAAAACGGCGGGCTGCGATCTTCACTCGGCTGGATCAGCACGATTGGCGGCATCGCCGGAGGCATCGGAGGACTGTTCGGCGGTGGCAGTGGCGCGCAGAACCCAGACGAGGTTTCCATCAACACGACGCGCAAGAGTGGCATCATGCAGGGACACTCGGGCGGGCTCACCGGCGCGCTGCGAATGCAGCGCCTCGTCTCGCGCTCGATCTTCGAGAATGCACCGCGGTTCGCTGCTGGTGGCAGGGTCGGGATGGCCCCGGGCGAAGTGCCGATCATCGCGCACACCGGCGAGGCCGTCGTGCCGCTACCCGACGGGCGCACGATCCCGGTGACGATGCGGGGAGGCGCTAGCGCCGACTCGAACGTGAACGTCTACGTGACGAACGCGCCGGCAGAATCGAAACCCGCCGTGCGGTCACAGCGCGGCGCAGACGGGACCGTCGACATCTTCATCGAGTTCGAGCGGCGCCTCGCAGATCGGTTGTCGTCAGGATCGGGACCGATGGCGCGGGCGATCCCTCGCTCGTTCAACGCGTCGCGACGGCCAGAGACGCGATAGTGAGCGCGCCCGTCTACTGGCCCTTCAACCTTCCGGCCGAAATGCTGGTCGACGGATTCCGTGGCGAGTTCGCCAAGACGAAGCTGCGCACCGAAATGGAAGCTGGTCCGGCAAAGCAGCGCCGACGCTTCACGGCGTCCGTGCAGCCTCTCTTTGGATCGATCGAGGTGACAGCAGATCAGCTCGATCACTTGCAGCGGTTTCACGACGTCGATCTATCCGGAGGTTCCGGAGAGTTCACATGGGCGCACCCGGTAACGCGTAACCCCGTGCGAATGCGATTCGTGAATGAGCCGACGTATTCGGCACTCGGCGGCGGGATCTTCAAGGTCGATCTCGTGCTCGAGGTGATGCCGTGAGCCCGGCGCCGAATATTACGCAGGGCTTCAAAGAAGCCGCCTTCGCCGAATCGACAGAGGAGGCGGTGCTCGTCCTGCTGACGATCTCGCACGCGAGCTTCCCGACCGTGCGAATGGTGAACAACCCCGAGGCGATCACGAGTCGGGGAAACGTCTTTTTGCCTTTCCCGTTCATCATCACTCCTCACCGCGAGGATGGCGACTCGTTTTCAGGTGCCACGCTTCAGATCGACAACGTGTCGCGTCAGCTCATCGCAGAGATTCGCGGCCTAACGTCGCCGGCCGACGTGATGATGGAGATCATCATCGCGTCCGAGCCCGACAACGTGCAGCGCGGTCCGTGGAATCTCGTCATTGCGCGCGTGAGTTATGACGCGCTCGTCATTGCGGCAGAGCTCGGCGTCGAGCTCGTCCTTGACGAGCCGTACCCGGGAGACCGATACGACCCCGCCTATTTCCCGGGGTTGTTCTGAGCACTGCGGGGCTGTGGGTCCAGAAGTACGTCGGGCTTCCCGCCGCCGAGGGAGGCCGCGACCCGTCGACCGGGCTCGACTGCTGGGGCCTCGTGCGCCTCGTTCTCTCGCGCGAAGCAGGCATCGAGGCGCCGTCGTGGGAAGAGGCATACTCGAGCTTCTGCACGGTTGACGACGCTCGCGGGCTGATCGCATCCGTCGCCGACGAGTGGTTTCCGATCGACATTCAGGGAGGCGACACGCTTTCCGCGTTCGACGTGCTGCTCTTCAGAGGGCTGCGAACGGCGCTTCACGTCGGGGTCGCAATCGACTCTGAAACGTTCATCCACGTCGATCCGTTCGTGACAGTGACGGCGGCAATCGAGCGATGGCGCGGTCCGAGGTGGGAATCGAGAATGCTAGGCGTCTATCGGCACGGCAGGATGGACCAGTGAGCGAGCGTTTCGGCTACGTCATCGCTCTCTCAACCCCGTTCGCTCGCGAACGAATCGAGTTCGTAGCCGCGGCCGGCAGAAGCGTTCAGAGCCTCATCGACGAGGCATCGCGGCGGATCTACGCGGCTCACTATGCGGCGGCCAACCCGCCGGCAGAGTGGCGCGCGCTGCGCAACGGCGAGCTCGTCGACGAAGCGCTCGTCGAGACGGCAACCGTCGAACACGGCGACGTGTTCGTCATCGTGCCGGTTCCGGGGATCACGCTTGCGGGTGTCCTGATCGCCTTGAAGGTCGCGTTCTACGTCGGTCTTGCGGCATCAGTGGCGCTCTCCGTGTTGAGCGCGTTCGGCGTGTTCACGCCGAAACTGAGCAAGGGCTCGGCGAACGGGCAGGACACGTCTCCGACGGTGGAAGGCACGCAGAACGAGGCGCGCTTCAACGAGGCCGTGCCGCGCGTCTTCGGGCGCCACCGGATATATCCCGACCTCGGCGCGCAGCCATACGTCGAAAGCGTCGGCGACAGTCAATATCTCAACATGGTCTTCTGCTGCGGATACGGGCCGCTCTCCGTCTCCGACATGAAGATCGGCGACACACCGATCGGCGACTTCGCAGAAGTGCGCTGGGAGGTCCGCGAAGGCTATCCGGCTGACCCAGCACTGACGCTCTACACGCACGACGTGGCCCCGGTGTCGGTCGGCGTCGACTTCAAAGCCGATGCGATCAATACCTCGCACGAAGTCACGCGGACGACGGTCCTCGACGCCGACTTTGCGATCGTCGAGCTGATCTTCCCGCAGGGCATCCTGCGCGTGAACGAGAACGGGAAAAACAAGAAGTTCACCGTGGGCGTGGACGTCGAGTTCCGACTCTTCGGCGACACCGGCGCGTGGACCACGGCCTACTCGCAGCACATCAGCGATGCGCAGATGCGCACGAAGATGATCGGAGTGCGGTGCGACTTCCCGGCCCGCGGGCAGTACGACATCCGAGTGCGGCGGCGCGAGCGCGAGGGGTCTAACAACTTCCCCGCGACGAATGGCGGATCAGGCAAAGACGCGACGATGCTCGTCAGCGACTTCCAGTGGACAACGCTGGCCTCGCACACGAACCGAGACCCGATCAAGCTGCGCGGGCTGTGCGTCGTCGCGCTTCGCATCAAGGCCACCGACCAGCTCAACGGGATTGTTGATAGGTTCAACTGCATCGTCGAGGCAAAACTCCCGACGTGGACTGGCTCGGCGTGGGTCGAGGCAACAACGAGAAATCCGGCATGGGCTTACTGCGAGGTATTGCGCGGCGCGGCCAACAGGCGCTCGGTCGGAGACGCTCGGTTTGACCTAGCCTCCCTCAAGGCATGGGCCGACAGGTGCGACGCGGACGGGCGGACCTTCGACTACGTCTTTCGCGAACAGACGACAGTCATCGACGCGCTTCAGACGATCGCTCGCTCGGCGGACGCCGCATTTCATCAGCGAGATTCGCTCTTCTCGATCATCGAAGACCGTGTGCGAACGTCCCCGGTGCAGATATTCACTCCGCGAAACTCGTGGGGGTTTCAGGGTCAGCGAAAGTTCTTGGCGCGTGCGACACACGCGCTCCGCGTGCGATTCGTAGACGCAGACTCGGGATGGCAAGAAGACGTGCGCGTCGTCTACGACGACGGGTACGACGTGAACAACGCGACGGTCTTCGAGGGATGGGAGATCCCGGGCGTCACCGATCGCGACGCCGTCTGGAAATCAGGGCGCCGCGAGATCGCGCGGCGCAGGTTGCGACCCGAGCTCTATCAGCTCAACGTCGACTTCGAGCACCTTGTCGCGGAGCGCGGCGACCTCGTCCTTGTCTCGCACGACGTCCCCGCGTGGGGCGATGCGTGGAATCGGATTCGCGCCGTCACGCTCGACGCGGCAGGGACGTCCATTGCCGGGTTCAGCCATGTCGGGCTTGTCACGCTCGACGCGGAGCTCAACTACGCGGTGCGAATCCGCACCAGAGACGGCGCGGCTCTTCTTGCGAACGTGCAGCACGAGACGGGTCACTCGGCGGAGTACGAGACTCGAGAGATCGCGCTCGTGTCGCCGCTCGGTCCGTCCCCCGGAGGCTATCTCGCCTCCGTCGGCGACATCGCGATCGTTGGCCTCATTGGCACAGAGACGGTTCCGCTGCTGATCGAGGCGATCGAGCCTCGGGACGACTTGTCGGCACAGCTTACGCTGGTCGACTACGCGCCGGCCATCTTCACGGCAGACGTCGGGGCGATCCCGGCCTTTACGCCGAACATCTCATCGAACCTCGCTCCGCTTCATCGCAAGCCCGGGGCTCCGACGATCGTTTCAGTGCGCGCTTCGGTGGCCTCTCGCACAGACGGCGGGTCGCCTGTTTGGACGGTGCTCGCGGCTGTGAAGGCGAGCTCCGGGGTCGTCGCGACGCGCGGCTACCTCGCGCAGATCCGCATTCCTTCGGCGGCCGAAGCCGACTCCGTGTCCGACTGGATGGGGTTCGGCGAGACGCCGGCCTCGCAGGGCTACGTCGAAGTAGGGCCGATCACGGGACTGACCGACGGCGTCGCGTCGTACGACTTCCGCGTGCGCTCGGTGTCGGTATCGGGCGAGACGTCGGATTGGGTCACGGCATCCGCGCAGCCGCTCTTCGGCGCTGTGCCGGCGCCGACGAATCTGCGCGCGGTGGAGGCCGCATCCGTCGGCCCGGGTGGGGCAAGGCTCGCGCTGAGGCTCCTCTGGGACGTGGTGGGTGGCAGCTCTCCGCCCGTCGGGTTCGTCGTGCGCTGGCGCATCTCTGGCGGCGCGTGGACGATGGCGACGGTCTACGGGGCGCAGATCTACGACGTGCTCGACGCGCGGCGCGGCGTCTATGACTTCGAGGTGCGTTCGGTCGGGACGGTGGGCGAGGGCGCCGAGGCGACGCTCACCTACGACTACGTGCCCGACGTGACTGGCGGGCTATTGCCCGTCACCGGACTTGCGCTCGACGGGCTCGGGCACGGGACCGAGTTCACCGGCCGAGCGGCAAAGCTCGTCTGGCGGCGCACGTCCTCGTTCTCTGCGCCGGAGATCGGCGCCGATCCGGCTGGAACGCCCGGGCTCGATCCGTTCTTCGCGGGCTTCGAGGTGCGGATCGTTGACCCGGCGACCGGCGAGATCGTTCGCGCCGAGGTCGTGCAGACCGAGACCTTCACCTACACGAGCGAGAAGAATCTCGAAGATTCGCCTCTCGACCAGAGCACGGGAAAGCGAGCTCCTCGCCGCTCGTTCCGGGTCGAGGTCCGCGTGCTCGATCAGCTCGGACACGTCTCGGCCCCGTCGTCGATCGTCGTTTCAAACGCGGCGCCGCCTGCGCCGTCGAGCGTCTCGCTCGCGACCGGGTCGGGAACGGTCTTCGTCACGGTCAACGGCTCCAACGATCCGGACCGCTCGGGGTTCATCGTCTGGGCTTCGGACGCATCCGGGTTCGTGGTCGGCTCCGCAACCGAGGTCGCTCGAAGCGCAGAGGCCTCGATCGTGTTCCCGTGGACACCGGGGACAACCTGCTATCTCCGCGTTGCCGCATTCGACGCCTTCGGCGAGACGACTCTCAACATCTCAGCCGAGTATTCGGTTGCCGTTGGGTCGAACATCGCCGGCAAGACCGTCTTCGGAACATTCACCGTGGCGAGCGCGCTGCCCGGTTCACTCACCTTCATGCCGAGCCCCGGCTGGTCCGACGACGCGTGGAACGGCTACGAATGCGAGATCGTCTCGGGCGACGGCATGGGGCAGTCGCGGAGGATTCTCGACACGAGCGGCGGCGACACGCT
>CAZDHU010000239.1:0-24513 GCA_964505355.1 uncultured Myxococcaceae bacterium
GAACTTCTACGGGCAGGAACAGATTCTCGACGCGCTGCGAACGCACTGGGGCGCGCGCCTGCACAACCCGCGACGACTCGAACAGTTGCAGCGCAACGTTCTGGTCGGCGGACGACACCTCGCGCTGCCGATCGAGGCCTATCCCGCGCTGCGCTCGTTCGGCGAGGCCAACGACGCGTTCATTCGCACCGCGGTCGAACTCGGAGAAGTCGCGATCCGCGACGCGATGACACAGGCAGGGGTTCCGCTCGCTGCGATCCGTCACGTCTTCTTCACCACCGTCACCGGCGTCGCCGCCCCGTCGATCGACGCGCGGCTGATCAATCGACTCGGGCTGCGGGCCGACGTGAAACGAACCCCCATGTTCGGGCTCGGCTGCGTGGCCGGCGCGGCCGGCATCGCGCGCGCGTCGGACTACCTGCGCGCCTTCCCGGACGAAGTGGCCGTGCTGCTCTCGGTCGAGCTGTGCAGTCTCACGCTGCAGCGCAACGATCTCTCGATTCCGAACCTGATCGCGAGCGGCCTGTTCGGAGACGGCGCCGCGGCCGTCGTGATGAGCGGCAGCGCGATCGGTGGCAGCGGCGGGCCGCGTGTGATGGCGAGTCGCAGCGTGTTCTTCCCCGGCACGGAAGACGTGATGGGCTGGGAGGTGGGCGAGAACGGGTTTCGGGTGCTGCTCTCGGCCGAGGTGCCCGCGATCGCACGCGGTCTGCGCAAGGACGTCGACGAGTTTCTCGCCGCGCAGGGGCTCGAACTGCCGGCGATCGATCGTTTCATCTGCCACCCGGGTGGCCCGAAGGTGCTCGAAGCCTTCGAGGAAGCGCTCGAATTGCCCGAGGACGCGCTCGCCCTTTCCTGGCGCAGCCTGCGCGAGATCGGAAACCTCTCCAGCGCGTCGGTGCTGATGGTGCTCGGTGACACACTCGCGATGTCACCCGCGCCCGGTGAGACGGGACTGTTGATCGCGATGGGGCCGGGCTTCTGCGCCGAGCTCGTGCTGCTGCGCTGGTGAGTTCGGTTTCTCTCTTCATCCTCGGCCTCGGCCTGCTCGCGCTGCAGCGCGCGGGTGAGCTCGTGATCTCGCAGCGACACGCGGCGCGCGCGCTCGCACGGGGCGGGGTCGAGTTCGGACGCGGGCATCTTGCCGCCATGTCGGCGCTGCACACGGCGTTCTTCTTCGCCTGTGCGACCGAAGTCCTCGCCTTCGATCGCCCCTTCGTGCCCGCACTCGGCCTCCCGATGCTCGGAATCGCGCTCGCGGCACAGGCGCTCCGCCTGTGGACGATGCACGCGCTCGGCGATGCGTGGAACGTGCGCGTGATCGTGATCCCCGGGGTGCCCGTCGCGACCGGCGGCCCCTATCGCTGGCTGCGCCACCCCAACTATCTCGCGGTGATCGCCGAAGGCGTCGCGATCCCGCTGATTCACGGTGCGTACCTCACGGCCCTCGCGTTCAGTCTCGCCAACGCCGTCCTGCTCCGCGTCCGGATTCGATGTGAGGAGAACGCGCTCGAGCGCCATGGCACCGGCGCTCGCCAGCTCGCGCAGCTCGGGCGCTTCGTGCCGCGCCTTGCGAGCGCGTCGCGATGACGCCGGACGCCGTGCTGGAACGCATCCGCCGGGTCGCCGCCGACCGGTTGCAGATCACGCGACCGGTCGATCTCGACAGCGACCTCGCGCGCGACCTGCGGCTCGATTCGATCGCGCTGCTCTCGCTGGTGGTCGAGCTGGAGAACGAGTTCGAGATCTGTTTCGAGCCCGAGGACGAGGACGACATCGCGACGGTGCGCGACGTGGTGACGGTGTTGCTGCGCCGACTCGGTTCGGCGCGCGAGGAGCCGAGTGATGCGTGAGCCGGTGATCGGCGATCTGCTGGATCGGGCGGCCCGTTCGGACCGCGGCGTCCGATTTCTCTCCCGCGCCGAGAACGACGGGCTGCGTTTGTCCTACGCCGAGCTGTACGAGCGCGCATGCGGCGTCGCGGGCGCATTGCAGGCCCTCGGCGTCGAGCCGGGCGATCGAGTGGCGATCGTGCTGCCGACGACCCCGGCGTTCTACGACGCGTTTTTCGGCGCCAGTCTCGCCGGCGCGATTCCGGTCGCGCTCTATCCGCCGGTTCGACTCGGACGACTCGAGGAATATCACCGGCGCACGGCGCAGATGCTGCGCGCCGCCGGGGCGCGACTCGTGCTCACCGACCGGCGCGTCGGCCGACTCCTCGGCGAATCGATCGATCGGGCGCGGCCCGAACTCGGCTGGCGAGCAGTCGAATCACTCGACGCAGAGCCGTTCCGGCCGGTCGACGTTTCGCCCGATGCGATCGCGTTTCTTCAGTTCTCGTCGGGCACCACCGTCGAGCCGAAGCCGGTGGCGCTCACACATCGTCAGGTGATCGCGAACGCACAGATCATTCTCTCGGCGATTCTCGACGCGCATCCCGAAGATCCCGAGCGACCGCATTCCGGCGTCAGCTGGCTGCCGCTCTATCACGACATGGGATTGATCGGCGGCGTCTTCGTCGCGCTGCTGCATCCGGGAGAGCTGGTGCTGATCCCGCCGGAGCTTTTCGTCGCGCGCCCCGCGATCTGGTTGCAGGCGCTTTCGCGCTGGAAGGGAACGATCAGTCCGGCGCCGAACTTCGCCTACGCGCTGTGTGTCGAGCGCATCCGCGACGAAGAACTCGCCGGCCTCGATCTCTCGCACTGGCGGGTCGCGCTCGACGGCGCAGAACCCGTGACGCCCGGCGTGCTCGATCGATTCGTCGAGCGCTTCGCGGCCGCCGGCCTGCGACCGGAAGCACTGACTCCGGTCTACGGGCTCGCCGAGGCCGCGCTCGCGGTCACCTTCAGTTCGCTCCGCGAGCGCTTTCGCGTGACGCGATTCGATCGCGAGGCGCTGATCGCGCGCGGCATCGGACGGCTCGACGACGATGGCCTTCCGCTGGTCAGTCTCGGCCCGCCCCTGCCAGGATTCGAGTTGCGAATCGTCGACGCGGCGGGGCACGGGCTCGGGCCCGGCCGGCTCGGCCGCGTGCTGGTGCGAGGCCCCTCGGTGATGCGCGAGTACTTCGGTCGCCCCGAAGACACCGCCCGCGCATTGCGCGACGGATGGCTCGATACGGGAGACAGCGGGTTCTTGCATCAGGGCGAGCTCTACCTGCACGGTCGCGAGAAGGATCTGATCGTGATCCGCGGTCGCAATCATGCGCCGCAGGACGTCGAGCAGGCTGCGCAGGAGGTCGAGGGCGTGCGGCCGGGCTGCGTCGCCGCGGTGGGCATCGTGCTCGACGAGGCGGACGGGGAATCGCTCTTCGTTTTCGTCGAACGCGCGCGGGACGCGAGCGCGACGAATGCGGCGATCGGTGACCGCGTCGCGGAAGTCGTGGTCGATCGCACCGGGCTCACGCCCGAGCAGGTGATCGTGCTCGCGCCGGGCACGCTGCCGCGAACCTCGAGTGGAAAGATCCGTCGCGCGGAAACGCGGCGCCGGTTCGTCGCGGCCGCGCTCGATCCGCCCCGGCGCATGACCCCGCTGCGCATCGCCGCAGAGTTGATCCGCTCGCGACTCGCGATGATCCGCGCGCGGCGAACGCACTGACGCCGGATCAGATCGACTGGTAGACCGCTCGCACCAGCGCCGCGGCCGGGTCGACCAGCAGCGTGCGCATGCGATGGCGGCGATTCATCACGTAGGCGAAGCCCAGTCTCGCGTCGGGATCGGCGAAGGCGACGGAACCGCCCGCGCCGGTGTGTCCAAAAGCGCGCGGCGAGGGGCCGATGCCGAGTTCCGGCGCGTTCAGCATCGAGCCGAGACCGAATCGCATGCGATGGCCGAAGACGATCTCGCGCGCGAACACCTGCTCGCGGGTGACCCGCGACACCGTCTCGCGTGCGAGAATCGGTCGCTCGCTGCGCACGACGGCTTCGTAAAGCCCTGCGAGCCCGCGCGCGCTCGCATGTGCGTTGACGGCGGGAATCTCGGCCGCTCGCCAGGCGCGCGTGTCGAGACCGGCCCTCGGCATCGCGGGGTTGGTCAGCATGCGAAGGCGCATCGGCATTCGAAGGGGCGTTCGCAGCCAGTAGAGAATCTCTCGCGGTGCGAGTCCGGGATCGTGCGCCGCGATCGGTGCCACGCGCGCATCGAGCTCGGGACCGAAGCCGAGATGCACGTCGAGGCCGAGCAGCGCGGTCCACTCTTCGCGCAGAAAGACGCCGGGCGTGCGCCCGTCGATGCGCCGGATCAGTTCGCCCGCGAGCCAGCCCCAGGTGTGCGCGTGGTAACCGGCGCGACGTCCGGGCGCCCACCATGGCCGCTCGGCGGCGAGCGCCTCGCACATTCGCATCCAGTCGATCTGCGCGTCCGGCGGCAGCGTCGCGCGCAGAGCGGGCAGACCCGCCTGATGCGAGAGCAGTTGCGAGACGGAGATCTGCTGCTTGCCGGCGGCCGCGAACTCCGGCCAGTAATCCGCCACCGCACGCGCGGGATCGAGGCGACCCGTTTCGACGAGGCGCGCGATCACGATCGAGACGATGCCTTTGGTGATCGAGAAAACGTTCACCAGCGTATCGGCATCGAAGCGAACACGGCGCGCCTCGTCGCGATACCCGCCCGAGAGATCGACCACGCGCTCGCCGTCGCGCACCACGCAGACCGACGCGCCGAGTTCTCCGTGTCGCTCGAAGTTGCGCGCGAAGGCGTCTCGCACCGCGACGAACGGCGACGCGCAATGGCCGTCGACGGATGCGCGCTCGCTCACGGCACTTCGTCCGAAGCAAACCCGCCGTGCGCGATCCCGCGCGTCAGCCAGCGGCCGGATGGCGAGCCGTGTCGCTTTCCTGTGTCGGGGCCGTGCACGCGCCCGGCCTGCACGAACCGAGCTTCGGAGTTCGCCGTCATCGCCCGTTTCCTTCGCGCGCGCGGCGCGGCCCGCTGCCGGACCGCCAGCGTGCCGTGTCTCCGGACGAAATGCTCGCGGCACGGAAAGCCCGCGTTCGTGGTACAAGGGATCGGTCTCGCTGCTGGAGGATTCCGTGCTGGGTTCGTGTTGCTCACCGCTCCCGTGGCTGCGTCTCGCCTGCCTCTCGCTTGCCGTTCTTCTGCCGCCCCTCGCCGGCTGCGACCGACCACACACGGCGTTTTTGCGCGACGAGCAGGGGCGCTCGCTCGTCCTTCATGGGCTCAACGTGTCGGGCAGTGCGAAGGGACCGATCTGGCACTACGGAACGCCGTCCTCGCCCGACACCGGATTGCCGTGGATCACCGAGGATGATGCGCATCGCATTTCGCGCGACTGGGGCTTCAATCTCGTCCGCTATCTGATCTTCTGGCAGCACGTCGAACCGCAGCCCGGCGTCTACGACGACGCCTATCTCGATGCGGTCGCCGAACGCCTGCGCTGGCTGGCCGACGCGGGCGTCTACGTGATTCTCGACATGCATCAGGACGTCTACGGCAAGCGCGACACGGCCGGCCGCGCCATCGGTTTCAACGGCGCGCCGCAATGGGCCACCCTCACCGACGGCGAACCGTTCGTGTTCCAGACCGCCGCCTGGGGCTTCAACTACTTCGAACCCGCCGTCCTGCGAGCCTTCGATCACTTCTGGGACGGCGATGCCGGCGCGCATCCCGAACTGCAGGCGCGCTACGCCGCGATGTGGCGACACGTGGCGCAGCGCTTCGCGAACACGCCCAACGTGCTGGGCTACGACACGATGAACGAACCGTTTCCGGGCTCGAAATACGGCTTCGTGATTCCCGGACCGCTGCGGGTGGTCGTCGGAGATCCCGCGAAGCAGGCGCTCTGGGAAGCCAGTGAACTGGCCGCGTTTCAGCATCGCATGGTGTCCTCGATCCGCAGCGTCGACCCCGATGCCTGGATCTTCATCGAACCGCCGGCACTCGGCGTCAATGAAGGCAGTGCCTCGTCGCTGCCGAAGATCGACGACGTCCGCAGCGGAGAGCCGCGCATCGCCTACTACCCGCACTATTACTCGCTGCTCCTCGAACTCTCCGGTAGCTACGACCCGACGATCGACACCTCGGTGCGCGACTGGGAGCGCAACCGACGCGAGGACGCGCGACGGCTCGAAGCGCCGCTTCTGATGGGCGAATGGGGCACCGGTCCGGAGTTCGCGAACTACGCGCTCAACCTGCAGCACGTGGTCGAGATGGCCGATCGCGTGACGAGCGGCTGGACGCACTGGAGCCACGACCGCGGCTACGGCTGGTCGATCCTCGATGCGCAGAATCGCGAAGTGCCGGAACGCGCGAACATTCTCGTGCGCATCTATCCGCAGCGCGTCGCCGGCGAGATTCTCGCCTACGCCTACGACGCGACGAAGCGCACCTTCGCCCTCAGCTGGGGCGACGAACCCGGCGTGAGCGGTCCGACGGAGATTTACGTTCCCGCCGCACGTTTCTTCCCGCACGGCTTCGACGTGCTGCTCTCCGATCCGCCGGGCCGCTGGTCTACGAGCTGGGATGCAGGCCGCGAGGTGCTGGCCGTCGTGACTGATCCCGCGACATCGGCCCACGTCCTTCGAATCGTGCCCCGGCCCTGACCCGGCGCGACGAAGCCCGCGCGAACGAGGCCGCAGCGCGACGCGTGCGACATTCCGTCGCCCGGCGAGACCGTTTCGCGCACTCGGCCTCGCCCGGCGGCGCGACCGCCGCCCGCGCTGCGGCACGCGACTTGCGTTTCCGCCTCGGCACGCGCGGCGCGTCGTCCGCGTCCGTCGAAGGCGAGGAGTTCACGTGATCCATTTCGTCAGCGGTGACCTTCTGCTCAGCACGTCGCGCGCGATCGCCCATGGCGTCGCGCCGGGCGATCACTTCGACACCGGCCTCGCGCTCGCGCTGCGCGAACGCTGGCCCTCGATGGTCAAAGATTTTCGGCACCACTGTCAGGTGAGCCATCCGAAGCCCGGCGAACTCTGGACCTGGGCCGGCACCGACGGAGTGCGAATCATCAACCTGCTGACGCAGGACCCCGCACCGGGCCAGCACGCGCACCCCGGCCGCGCCCGCCTCGCGCACGTGAACCACGCGCTGCGCAGCCTGCGCGACCTCGTGATCGCGGAGCAGATTCCGTCGCTCGCGTTGCCGCGCCTCGCAACCGGCGTTGGGGGACTCGACTGGAACGACGTGCGCCCGCTCGTCGAACGCGACCTCGGCGAACTGAAGATTCCGGTTTGCGTCTACGAAGAGTATCGAGCGGGCGTCGCAGTGAAGGAACCGGACCGCGGGTGAACGACGCGACCCGGCGACGAAGCGCGCGAATCGATCGAAACCGCGCCGACACCGAAGTCGCGCGCGCTCTACGGTCCGACGCAGCGGAGTGAGCGCAACACGCCGAGCGATCGTGATGGCCTGCAATACGGGCCCGGCGACTTCTCGCGCAGGGGCGTACCGCTCCAGCGAACCTCGGCACACTGCCCGGCGCGTTCGGCCACCGTCGCTTCGTCGGGATCACCGCGCAGACCGAGCGCGAGCGCGACGCGAAGACGCTGCACCGGCGTCTGCGGGCTTCGCGCCAGTGCGACGGATGCGAGCTTGATCGAGAACTGAAGGCCGTCCCTCGGACGGCGATCCGCGATCGAGAGCGACCGAACGCCTGCCGCCGACCCCGGTGCGCAGCCGTACGCGGGAAGCGCCCCCGAGCGGTTGACGTAGCTCGACGCGTTGCCACGCCACTTCCATCCATCACGCGAATCGCACGGCGAGCTGCCGATCGGCCCGGGCGGGATCACGAGATCGACCAGCGTCCCCGCGGCGTCGTCGATTCGAAGGTGCACGCCGACGAACGCGGCATCGAAGCTCGGAACCTCCGGCGCCGGCGAGAAGACTCCGGCAAGCGCGATCTTCGCACCGGTCGGCTTGCCGAGATCGCTGAAGCTCACTCGCGCCGAGCGCGGGTTCTGGTCGGGCGGCCGCAGCGGGACGGCGCTCCACGCGCGCGTCGTGCAGGGATCACACGCATCGCCCGCGCCGTCGGCATCGGCGTCGACCTGATCGTGATTCGGCACTTCCGGGCAATCGTCGACGAGGTTCGCGATGCCGTCTGCATCGAGATCCGACGCGCTCGATGCGAACACGATGCGCTCGCTCTCCTCGGACAACGGACCGGCGTCGCCATCGGCATCGAGGGCTCGAACGCGAAGACGCACGGAGCGGCCGGCGACTTCGTTCAGCGTGACGGACGGGGCCGTGACCGTACGCTCGGCGAGAACGGGATAGGGCGCGCCATCGCGTGACACGAAGACTTCGTACGCGGCCACCTCTCCGGCCGCCGGGATCCAGCCGAACGTGGCGGACGTGCGCCCGACGACGGAGACGACGGCGCGGGCCGGCGGCGCGGAGCAGCACAGGGCGGCCAGCAGGGCGAGCCAGCGCAGCGACAAGAACGACACCCCTCCACGGCAGATCCGCAGCCGTCACGACGAACCGGGCACAGCGAGCCGGATTCTACGGACCGCGAGGCGAAACGCGTGGAGAATTTCGTGGCGGACCCGCGGCTTCGCTCGCCGGATCGGGCGCAGCGGGCGATCGGGCGCAACGCAACCGGGTTCGATTCGTTCGACCCGGGCGACGGATCGAATCAGCCACGCTCGGAACGCGCGGTTCCGCGATCAACGCCGGTTCGCCTCGGGAGCGGGCGAAATCAGGGCCCCGTGCGCACCGCCCGCACGGAATGGCTGCTTCCCTTCGCATCGCCGCTCGCTGCCCCGTCCGAGAACTCGACCGTCCAGGCGAGGGCCGGGCTCCCGGCAAAGGAAGACGAACTCCAGTACACGCCGCCGAACGCCGCGGTGCAGCTACAGGTCGTGACCGTGCAGCTCGCGGCGCAGGAGGCGTTGAACGCCGAATCCACCGCCGGGCTCGCGTTCTCGAGGTTTCGAATGCTCTCCAGCTCGTTCAGGTTCGGCAGCCGCCAGTCGGTGTGACCGGCAAAGCTCGCGGCATTCATCGCGGCCACCTTCACGGCGACCGCGTCGGCCCACGTGTAGGTGGTGTCCCGGTCGTGCAGCCCGCCGTCGTCGGCGAGCTTTTCCCAGACGAGCCCCGTGTTGGCGTCGGTGATCGTGCCGTCGCCGTTGTCGGTGAACGATCGCGCGGCTCCGGCGAGATCCTCGCCGTCCTGTCCGGTGCCGGAGCAGTCGGTCGGCGTGTCGGTCGCATCCCAGCAGGTGGTCTGTCCGGTCGCCGGGAACGCGCCCGTCGTCACCGGCGCTTCGAGATCGCAGAGCGACGAGCACCCGTCCCCGTCGGTCGTGTTGCCGTCGTCGCATTCTTCGGGCTCGACCGAGATCGCGTCGCCGCACTCGACTTCGACGTCGCAGTCCGCCGAGCAGCCGTCCCCGTCCACGAGGTTGCCGTCGTCGCAGGTCTCGGGAGAACCGATCTCGCCATCACCGCAGACCGGCGGCGTCGTGGTGCAATCGTCGATCTCGCCCTGCAAGACCGCCGCGAGCTGGCCGCAGATGCCCTTGCCGCCGCAGTCGGCGTTCGAGGTGCAGGCCGTCCCGAGCAGCGTCGCATCCTGCGAGCGCACGCAGGTCTGATCGAGCGGCGCCAGCAGATCGACGAGATCGTTGGCGAGCGGATGCGTGCGCAGCACGAGACCGTTGGCGAGGCAGGCGATGCCACCGGGCTCTTCGTTCGTCGCGTCGGCGAGTTCGAGGCTCGTGCTCGGCGCGGACGAAAACGCGAGGCCCGTCGTCGCGCTGTCGAGATCGACCCCCGCCCGGTCGAAACACTTGCGCTGAATCGACGCCGTGAAGCGATTCATTTCCTGGATCAGCGCGGCGCGAGACGTCGCCGCCACCGTGGCCGCGTGTTCCGCAGCGCCGGTTCCCGTCAGCGTCGCGCCCTGATCGAGTTTGCCGACGGCGCAGCGGCCGACGCCGGGCCGCAGCAGGTCGCGCCGGCAGGCGAGTGCACGCGCGGCATCCTTCTTGCCGTCGCACTTCGCAATCGCGTCGAGGCAGGTGTTGATCGCCTTCGCCGTCTTACTCGCGAAGAGCGCCCCCTTCTTTGCGATCTCGGCCTGACAGGCGCGCGTGGCGGCGCCCAGTTTGGTGGACGTGTCGACGTCGTTGCCGCCGACCGCGAGTGCGCTCGACGCAACCAGCGAGGCCGCGACCGCGAGCCGAAGCGCCCGAGGGCCGATCGATCCGATCGCTGCTGCACCGCGTCGCCCCGAAACCAGCCTCGACTCGTGTCCCGCGTGTCGCATCACACCTCCCACCCGCTTTTGCTGCCGCGAACGACATCCCACCGGCGCCGCTCCGCGTGACCGACAGAGTCTCACGATCGAGGCGCACGAACAACGGCAGAAACCCGCCCGAGGCAGGTTTCCCGGGGATCGCCGGGCGGGGCCCCGGCTTGACGCGGACCGGCAGGCCGAACGACGCTGGTTCGCAACTCGCCCGGCAACCCGCTGGCGACGGAGGATTCGAACGCATGCAGCCCCGAGCCGTCTCTTCGCTCCGGCACCGGATGGCCCGGCGTGCGGTCTGCCTCTTCGCTGCGGCCGCGGCGACGTCTCTCGCCGGAGCCGCGGCGGGCGAACGCTTCGCCGAGCGACTCGATGCAACCAGCGTGCTTTCGCGACGCCTCGCCGGGCCCGATGCCGTGGGCGGAATCGGGGACTTCGTGATCGGAGATGGCGTGATCTGCGCACTCGTCTCCGCACCCGATCACGAGAACGATCTCGCGACCACGGGCGGTAGCCTGATGGACCTCGGCCGCTGCGGCCGCGCCGACGACCAGTTTCTCGCCCTCGAACGGATGGCGAATCTCTCGCTGCGGCAACTGATCCCGATCTCGGAGGTGCGCCCCGAGATCGAGGCCGATGCGGCGCGCCTCGTCACCCGCGGCGAACGCGATGGGATCGCGCTCACCACGACCTATGCCGTGCGAGCGGACGCGCCCGGCCGTCTCGGCGTCACCACGCGCATCGAACGCCGGGGAGACGGCGATGCCTTCTTCGCGCTCGGGCTGGCCTTCGCGAACGTCGACGCGCTGCGCCCGTTTCTGCTCCCGACGCGGCCCGCGCCGGCGATGGCGGCGGGCTTTCATGGAACGGCCTTCATTGGACGCGGCGCACGTGCCGCAGCCGCGGCGGCCGTCCCGACCGACACGGCCGTGCTGGTCGGGGAAAACCTGCTCTCGCCCGGCGTGAGTTATGCCGTGCACCTGCGCTCGGCGCGTCTCGAACGCTCGACGGGCGCGGCCGAATCGCTGCCGGCGTTCCTGCTGGCCGACGATCTCGCGACGATTCTCGCGGTCTTCGCGCGCCCGTTCTGGTTCGGCGGCGAAACCTCGCTCGGCCTCGCGCAACTGCTGCAAACGCGATGGATGGATCTCGAATCGGGCGACGCGTTGATGGTCGAACTCGAACTCGCCGTGGGCGAGCGGGCGGACGTCGCCTCGGCACTCGATGCGATCGCGCCGCCCGCGCAGCCGGCGCTGCGCGGGCGCGTCAGCGACCCGCAGGCGCGCCTTCATCTCGATCGCGCGGACGGCACGCCCGCGAGCGAGCTGCGCCCCGAAGCGAACGGATCATTCGGCACCCGTGTCGCACCGGGCGCGTATCGGCTGCGGATCGTCGCGCCCGGCGGGCGCACGGCGTCACGCGAGTTCGAGATCGGCGAGCACGACCTCGATCTCGGCGCGATCGAGATCGCGCCGGCCGCGCGCATCGGGCTTCCTCGCGGACACGCCATGCGGCTCGTTTTTCTCGGGGACGCGGGCACGCCCGATCCCCGCTTCGGAGACGATCTGCTCGATTTTCGCGTCGCGGGCGCGAAGAAGGAGAAGCACACCGCGTCCGTCCGTGATCTCGCGCTCTCGGGATCCGCACGAGATCCCGAGAGCGTCGTGGTGGCACCCGGGCGCTATCGCGTGCTCGCGACGCGCGGCCCCGAGTACGACGTTCGCGAGGCGCGCATCGAAGCGCGTGCCGGCGAACGCGTCGAGCTCGCGATCACGCCGCCCGTGCGTGCCGTCGAGACGCCGGGCCTCGTCTCGGCCGATTTTCACGTGCACGCGCAGGCGAGCCCGGATTCCGCACTTCCCGCCGAAGCGCGCCTCGCCTCGTACGTCGCGGAAGGCGCCGATGTGTTGATCTCGACCGACCACGACATGCTGACCGACTACGCACCGCTGGTCGCCGAACTCGGGCTGGCCTCGGACGTCGCGACGATGGTCGGCGTCGAGGTGACGAGCGAGGTGAAGACGCCGGTCGCGCCCTTCACCACCGGACACGCCAATGCGTTTCCGTTCCCTCGCGCCCCCCTCGCCTATCGCGGCGGCGCGGTCGCGAACGAGGGACGGCGCTGGCGAGAGATCCTCGCCGACCTGCGCGCGCCGGCGGGCGAGCGTGTGCTGCAGCTCAATCATCCGCGCTCGAGTCATTTGAACCCGCGCTCGTTCTTCACGCATCTCGCTTCGGTCGGCGAACCCTACGACCCGACCCGCCCGCTCGACGCGCTACCGAACCGCGTGCTGATCGAACGCGATCCCGCGACGGGACTTCGCGACCTCGACTTCGACGCGGTCGAGCTGCTCAACGGCGAGCGCATGGAATCCTACGAAGCGGTGCGCACGGACTGGTTCTCGCTGCTGCGGCAGGGCGTCGTTCTCACCGGCACCGCGAACAGCGACTCGCATCGCCTCGGCACGGTCGTCGCCGCCCCGCGCAATTTCGTGCCGGTCGCAAACGACGGGATTCGCGACTTCGACGCCGCGGCCTTCGTGCGCGCCGTGCGCGAGGGGCGCAGCATCGGCTCGACCGGTCCGCTGCCCGAAGTTCGGCTCGGCGATGCACGCCCCGGCGACCGCTTCACGGGCCCGGCTGGCGAACTCGTGGTTCACGTGCGCGCAGCCCCCTGGGTGACGGTGTCGACGCTGCGCGTCTTCGTGAACGGCGAACGCGCGACCGAAACCGACCTCGCCGTCGACCGGTCGATCGCGGTGCCGCTGCAGTTCGCGCACGATGCGTTCGTCACCGTCGAAGTCGAAGGCACGCCGGGCGAGATCTATCGCGCCGTCCTCCCGGACTTTCGGCCCTTCGCCTTCACCAACCCGATCTTCGTCGACGCCGACGGAGACGGGCGCTGGAGCCCGCCGGGCCTCGCGCCCGCACCCTGAACGCGCGGCCGCGGCGAGGCGTCGCGCATCCACTCGCGCGCGGCCGATCACGCGTGGTCGTGCCGGTGGTGCACGTCGGGCCAGTGCGGATGGGCATGGGCGAGCGATTCGTGGCCGTGCCGGTGGCTGTGGCGCTGGCCGAGCGGCTGGCCTCTGTGCGAGTGGAGATGGTGCCCGTCGTCGTGCCGGTGGCTGTGCACGTGCTCGACCGGTTCGTGCGTGTGCGCGTGCGCGTGCTGGCTCCGGAAGAGCGCCGCAATCGATGCCAGCAGCAGCAGCGAAGCCACGAGATGCGGAGTCCCGAGCGGCTCGAGCAGGAAGAAAAACGCGCCCGCCGCACCGACGAAGGGAGCGCTCGCGAAGACGGCCTGCGCGCGCGTCGCGCCGATCTCGTGCGCCGCGCGGATGAAGAGCGTGATGCTCGCGCCATACGACAGCGCGCCGACGAGCAGCGCCGCCGCGATCGCCGGAGGCGGTGCGACAAACGGAGCCACGAACGCGCCGATGGCGAGGTTCGTCGTGCCCGCCACCAGACCTTTGGCGAGCGTGCTGCGGGCGGGCGTGATCCCATCGATCAATGCGGTGAGGTGATTGTCGAGCGCCCAGCAGACGCAGGCGGCCGTCGCGAGCAGCGCGCCCGCGATGCCCGGCCAGCCGCCGAATCCGGCGAGCAGAGCACCGGCGCCCACGGCCCCGGCCACGCCGATCCAGCCGACGCGCCCGAGGTGCTCGCGGAAGAACGCCACTCCGAGCACCGCGGTCGCGACGCCTTCGAGATTCAACAGCAGTGAGATCGAGCCGGCGAGCGTGAGGCGCAGCGCGGCGAGCAGCAGCACCGGCCCGAGCACGCCGCCAAACAGCACCGCGCCGGCAAGACGCAGCGCGTTCGTGCGATCGAGACGAAGCGACGGCCCGGTGCGCCGCTCGAGTGCGACCACGGGCGCCATCCCGAGCGCCGCGCCCGCGTAGAGAAGCCCGGCGAGCTGAAACGGTTCGAACCAGACCAGCAGCGCCTTGCTCGCCGGCGTGGACGCACCGAAGAGGACGGCCGACAAGAGTGCGAGGAGCAGCGCGTACACGTTCGTCACCTGCGCCGCGTGCTTGCGGCCCGGCGAGCGTACCGCCGCTGCTGGCCGAGGCATCGCGGGGCGGGCGCGCGCGACGGCTGGCCGGAATCCTTCGGCGATCCAGACCCGGCCGCGGGCGAACCGGGTTTCCAAAGTCCGATCCAGTCGTTCGTCAGGCCGCCTTGCGGTCGGCCTCCGGCGCACGGGTGCGAGCCTTCTCTCGCGGCGCCACGGGCTGCGAAGCAAGCCAGTAGCCGCCGGCGGTGAGAACACTCCCGCCGACGATGTTCCCCAGAGTCACCCACCACAGATTGTGGGCCATGCCGGCGAGCGAGATCGTGGCCGGATGCTCCGCCAGCATCGCGATCGAGAAGATCGTCATGTTGGCGACGCTGTGCTCGTAGCCGCTCGCGATGAAGGCGAACAGGCACCAGAAGATGAGCCCGAGCTTCGCCGCATCGCTCTTCGTGCGCGCGGACGTCCACAGCGCCAGACAGACGAGCCAGTTGCAGAGAATCGCACGGAAGAAGAGCTCTCCGGCGGGCGCGTTCATCTTTGCGCTCGTCACGCCGCGAAAGAGCGGCGCGCCGTCCCCGAGGAGCATGCCTCCTCCGCCCGCGAGAAAGATCGTCGCCAGCAACGCGGCACCCAGCAGATTCCCGACCCACGAGAGGCCCCACAACGTCGCGAGATCGCGGCCGGAGATCGTTTGGCGCAGCCGGCCCACGGTCATCGAGAGTGTGTAGCCCGTGAAGAGGTCGGCCCCCGCGAACACGACGAGGGTCAAAGCGATTCCGAACGAGGCACCCATCACCAGGCGCTGCCACGCGGGATCGATCTTCGCGCCAACGCTGAAGATGAGCAGGATGCCCAGTCCGACGTAGCCACCGGCCATCATGGCACCGACGAGGATCGACAGGGGCGAGCGACGGCCGAGCTCTGCCTTCGCGCGGGCGATCTCGCCGAAGTGTTCGAGGGTCTCGAGGTACATGCGCTCTCCGTTCGAGGCAGACTCACGCCTCGAGGTTCAGGTGAACCACACCCTTCTCGATGCGCACGCGAAACTTGCGCGAGCAGCCTCGGTCGGGCGCCTGTGCCTCGCCCGTGTCGAGATGAATCGTGCGGCCGTGCAGCGGGCACGCGACGCGTCGATCGAAGACGATGCCCTGCGACAGCGGACCGCCCTTGTGCGGACAGCGGTCTTCGAGGGCGAAGACCTCGTCGTCGGCGTTGCGAAACACTGCGATCTCTCCGCGCTCGGTGCGGACCACCCGCGCGCCGAGCCGCGGGATTTCATCGAGCGGGCAGACGCTCAGCCAATCGCTCATGGCGGCTCCTTTCGCTCGCTGGAGTGGCCGGGGCCGAGATCGTCTCGAACTCGGGATTCGGTTTCGATCTGCGCTCGGCCCACGGATCCGGCAGATCGCGCAGCGCATCGCGCAGCCGTGCGTGAAGCGCCCGGCGCCCTTCTTCATCCGCGACGACGCGCTTCTTCACGTAGTCGAGCCCGACGCGGTGGATCCAGTGCGACGTCCGGTCGAGGTAGCGCGCCTCTTCGCGGTAGAGCTGGAGGAATGCGCAGGTGTACTCCATCACCTCGGCAGCGGTTGCGACCTTCACCAGGAACTGTGCGACCTCGGCCTTGATCCCGCCGTTGCCGCCGACGTAGATCTCCCAGCCCGAGTCGACACCGACGATGCCGACGTCCTTGATCGTGGACTCCGCGCAGTTCCGCGGGCAGCCAGACGCCGCGAGTTTCACCTTGTGCGGCGTCCACAGGCGATCGAGGGCCGTCTCGAGCTCGATGCCCATCTGCGTCGAGTCCTGCACGCCGAAGCGGCACCACTCGGACCCGACGCACGTCTTCACCGTGCGCAGAGACTTCCCGTAGGCGAAACCGGAGGGCATGCCGAGATCGGCCCAGACGAGCGGCAGGTCCTCCTTCTTCACACCGAGCAGGTCGATGCGCTGTCCGCCCGTGATCTTCACGGTGGGAACGGCGTACTTCTCGGCGACTTCGGCGATGCGGCGAAGCTGCGCGGGCGTGGTGACGCCGCCGTGGATTCGAGGAATCACCGAGTACGTGCCGTTTTTCTGGATGTTCGCGTGCAGACGTTCATTGACGAAGCGCGATTGCGGGTCGTCGCGGTACGCCCTCGGCCAGGCGCAAAGCAGGTAGTAGTTGAGCGCCGGGCGACAGGTGGCGCATCCATTCGGCGTGCTCCATTCGAGAAAGCGCATGGCCTCCGGGATCGAGCACAGCTCGTGCTCTCGGATGGCCCGGCGCACCTCTTCGTGCGCGTACTCCGTGCACTCGCAGATCGGCGTCTGCGAGGCGGCCTTTGGCTGGTAGGCACCGCCGACGACGGAAGCAAGGATCTGTTCGACGAGCCCGGTGCACGATCCGCACGACGAAGACGCCCTGGTGTGCTTGCGCACGTCCTCCAGCGTGAAGAGACCGTTGTCCTCGATGGCGCGGACGATCCTGCCCTTGCACACCCCGTTGCAGCCGCAGACCTCGAAGTCGTCCGGAAGTGCGGCGGCATTGTGTTCGCCCTGATGGCCGGAGCTGCCGACGGAGGATTGACCGAGAAGCAGCCGGCTGCGCATCGCTCCAATCGGCGTCTCGTCCTTCAAGAGCTGCGAGTACCAGCTCGAGTCCGCGGTGTCCCCGACGAGAACGGATCCGATCAGGCGGTCGTCCTTCAGCACGAGCTTCTTGTACACGCCTCCCTTGCGATCGAGCAGTTCGATCTCCTCCACCTCGCTGTCACCTCCCAGATGGCCCGAGGAAAAGAGGTCGATCCCGGTCACCTTGAGCTTCGTCGCGACGGCGGATCCCGCGTATCGCGCGAAGCCCATCTGTGCGAGGTGGTTCGCGCAGACCTTCGCCTGCTCGAAGAGCGGCGCGACGAGTCCGTACGAGACGCCGCGATGCGAGACGCACTCGCCGACGGCGTAGACGCGCGGGTCGTAGGTCATCAGCGTGTCGTCGACGACGATTCCGCGGTTGCAGTGGAGGCCGCACGCGCGCGCGAGGGCATCGTTCGGGCGAATGCCGGCGGCGAAGACCACAAGATCGGCGGGGATCTCCGTGCCGTCGGCGAGGCGCGCCGCACGCACCCGACCATCGGGCGCCTCGTCGTTGCGCACGAGCTCGCACGTTCGCGCGCCCAGATGGAAGCGCAGCCCACGCCGCTCGAGCGATGTCTGCAGCAGGCTCGCGGCGGTGGCGTCGAGCTGGCGCTCCATCAGCCACGGAGCAAGGTGCACCACCGTGACGTTCATCCCGCGCGCTTGCAGGCCGCTCGCGGCTTCGAGACCGAGCAACCCGCCGCCGATCACGAGAGCGTTCGCGTGATGCGCCGCCGCGTCGATCATCGCCTGCGTGTCTTCGATGTCGCGGAAGGCGAGCACGCCGGGAAGATCCGCACCGGGAATCGGCAGGCGGATCGGAGTGGAGCCGGTGGCAAACAGGAGTCGGTCGTAGCGCTCCGTCATTCCATCTGCGCTCGTGACGATGCGCGCACGGCGGTCCACGTGGGTGATCGCGCTGCCGAGATGCAGCGTGATCCCGTGCTCCTCGTACCAGCGGGCATCGTTCAGCACGATCTGCTCGAAGCGCTGCTCACCGGCGAGCACGGGCGAGAGCAGGATGCGGTTGTAGTTCGGATGTGGTTCGGATCCGAACACCGTGACGTCGTACAAGTCGGGGGAGATGCGCAGCAGCTCTTCGAGCGTGCGAATGCCCGCCATTCCGTTTCCGATCACGATCAGCTTCATCTTGCGCACGAATCGTCTCCGCCGAGAAGGTCGTTCCCCTGCCCTGTGCACGCCGGATGCCAGCGTCGCGCGCACGGCGACGACACGGTTTTCGCCGGAGAATTCGTCCCGGCGCGAAACCGCGCCGGCGCCGATCGACCGTGTTTGCATCAAAAAGCGAGCAGGTGTGCCCAAAGACGAGGCGGTCTTCGGGCGGCACACGCCGATTCGGCGCGGCGCCACGACACGGTCGCCATCGTCACGGAAGGGCGTCGCGGCGCGCGGGCGGATGGGCTGCGGTCCGCAAGCCCGCTCTCAATCACCCTTGCCGGGATCTTCGGGTTCGACGTGCCGGGCGACCGCCCCGAGGCGGCGAAGCAGCAAGCGCGACAGGGTGCCGCGGGGCCGGCCACGCATTTCGGCCGGTCGGGCGAGATTCGTTCGCCACGACATGCGTCGCGGCGCCACTCTCTCTTCGACGGGACTCGGCCAGCGGGCGCCAGCGAGGCGCCGCGTGCGGCCGGTCGATGCGGGAGCGATCTGTGATGAAGTCGATTCCGAGCGTACTGCGCCTCATCTCGAGGCTTCACGGACTCGTCGCGGCGTTCGTGATCGCGCTGGCACCGGGGGCCGGCGCCGACGACGGCCGCCGCGAACTTTCACAAACCGGCGCGGGCGGCACGTTCCCGATCCACATCAACGCGCCGGGAAGCTACGTGCTCACGAGCAATCTCGATCTGTCCGCTGTCCCGAACAAGTCCGCGATCTCGATCCTCGCCGGCGTGCACGACGTTTCGATCGACCTCAACGGTTTCGCGATCCTCGGCCCCTGCAACGGGACGCCCTGCGCATCGACCTCGGGAACGGGCATCGACGGCGTTTCCTCCAACCATGTGATCGTTCGCAACGGGGCGATCCGCGGAATGGCCGACAACGGCATCCTGCTCGGTGCGGGCGCCCGGCTCTCGGATCTCGCGCTCGAAGCACACGGGTTCGACGGCGCGCAGCTCGGTGACGCGGCCGTGCTGACGCGCGTCGTGGCCCGTGCGAACGGACAGGACGGCCTCGACGTCGACGAGGGTTCGACCGTGAGCGACTGCGTGGCCATCGGCAACGCGGACGACGGGATCGAAGTCGACAGCCCGGGAACCGTGGTGACGCGCTCCAGCGTGCGGCTCAACGGAGGCAACGGCATCTACGCCCAGAGCGACGCGACGATCACGGAGTGCAGCGCGAGCGGAAACACGGGAACCGGGATCCGCGCGACCACCGCCTCGGCGATCGCGAACAACTCGGCGACCGGCAACACGGGCACTGGATTCTACGCGGGAAGCGGTTCGAACCTCGTCGGCAATCTCGCCGCGAGCAACGGCTCGCACGGCATCGAGGTGCTGGACGGCGTGCGGCTCGAGAGCAACACCATGCGATCGAACGGCGGCTCGGGCCTGCGCGTGGTTCGCCCGAGCGGCACGACCGTGACGCATCTGCTGAAGAACCTGATTCTCGCGAACACGGGCGCCGGCATCTCGCAGTCGAGCGCGGCCGCCGGCGCGGCCACGATCTTCTCGGGCGAGAACGTGCTGCACGGCAACACTCCGAACGTCGACATCCTGATCACGTTCTTCCGGGTCGCATGCGACCGGGTGGCCGGCGTTTCCAGTTGCCCCTGACCGGGCGCCGGACGCTCGCTTCACCGGCGCGAAGAGCCGTTCTCTCGACGCTGCGTTACAAGCCTCCCGCACGGCCGCCCCGCGCGCGGGTGGCGATGCGCCGGCCGCGACGCCGGTGGTCGCGCGCGCCAGTGCCGCGGGAGCGAACATGCACACGCGATACGACTGCACGAAGTGTCCGGGGTATTGCTGCAGCTACGACCTGATCGAGGTCAGCGCACACGACGTCGAGCGACTCGCGCGGCACCACGGGCTTTCGGTGCGCGAAGCGCGCCGGCGTTTCACGAAGCTCGACTCGGGCAAGCGCGTGCTGCGGCATCGCCGCGACCGAATCTATCGCTCGGTCTGCCGCTTCTTCGATCGCGAGGCCCGGCGTTGCGGGATCTATCTCGCGCGACCCTGGGTCTGCCGGCGGTATCCGTCGGGCGCGCGCTGCGGCTACTTCGACTTTCTCCGCTTCGAACGCGAGCAGCAGGGAGACGACGAGTTCGTGCCGGGCTCGCCGTGAGTGCGACACGATCGGGGCAGCGCCGCCGTGCTCGACGCCCGAAATCAGGGACAGCGATTGCTCGGGTGCTGCGCCGCCCGGCAGACGTTGCTGCCGATCTGTAGCCCGCCGCTGACCTGCAGGTCGTCGGCCGCAGCGAGATCGTTGTCCGAGAAGACGTTGTCGACGTAGGCGGACGACGAAAGACCGTTGAGCCCGAAGCCCGTGTTGGTCCGCGCGGTGTTGCGCGTGATCACCGTGTCGGCCCCGGCTTCGATGCCGTCGGAGCCGTTGTCGTAGGCCGAGTTTCCGGCGACGACCGAGCCTTCCATCACGTCGATGCCGTCAGTTCCGTTGTGGCGTGCGAGGTTGTCGCGGATCGTGCTGTCGTTGCGTCCCGCGATGCCGTCGAACTTGTTGTCGCGCGCGGTATTGCCTTCGATCAGCGAGTTCGGACCACCGCTGATCCCCGCGATTCCGTTGCTGCTCGCCGTGCAACCACGCACGATCGAGCCGCCGGCGAGCGAGTTTCCGGCCACGATTCCGCTCGACCCGTTGTGCGAGACGTGCACGTCTTCCACCCGCGAGTTTCCGCCGACGTCGACGCCCGCGTTGCCGAAGCCGCGCACCACGCCGTGAGTGACCACGATGTTGGTGTGGGTGGAGGCCGCGATTCCGCGTCCCGAGCCCGTCGCACTGCAGCTGCTGACGGGCGACCCCGTGCAGGTGACGGGGCCTTGAATCGTGAAGCCGCCGAGATCGATCGTGACGTCGTCGCTCGCGACGGTGATCGCGGAGGTACTGACCGAGGCGGCGCTGAGATCGAGGTTTCGGGTCAGTCGATAGCTGCCGGGCTGCGAGACCGTGAACGGCGCGCTGTGGATCTCGATCACGCCGTCGATCGCCCCCGCCACCGAAGCGCCGAGCAGGCCGGCGAGCACGACGCCTGCGCCGGGCCGCGCGGCCGCGAGCGAACCGCCTCTGCGGGCCGGACTTCGCATGCGCGTTCTCCTCACGGACACGGGACGACCTGACCATTCGACAGGCAGTAGCCCCCGGTCACGCTCCTTTGGATCGCCTCGGCCGCGGCCGCGTTCGCGAGCGCGCGGCACAGCGCATCGAGCGGAGGACACAACAGATCATCGATGTTCGGACAGGCCGCGGGTGGCGCCGGTAAACAGCTCGCGGGCGGGCACTGCGAATCGCCCGAGCACGAGTTGGGCCCGGTGACGACGATCTCGCCGGCGAGCTGGTAGCAGGGAGCGCTCGCACCGACCGCCGCGAAATTTCCGCTGATCACGTTGCCCGAGAGTCCGAAGGCGAGCGTGCCGCCGCTGCCGCCCTGCACGCCGTAGGCTTCGTTCGCGCGCACGGCGTTCGACAGCACGTGGCTGTCGGCGCCGACCTCGATCCCGTCGCCGTCGACGAGCGGCGTTCCATTCGCGGAGACGACGTTGTCGCTCACCGTCGAACCGCTCTGCGTGGTGATGCCGTTGCCCGCATTCTCGTAGACGACGTTGCCGGCCAGCGTGCTGCCGTAACCGGTGTCGATCCCGTCGCCCGCGTTGTCGTGCACGACGTTGCCACGCAAGACTCCGCTCGAAGACGTCCCGAGATAGATCCCGTCGTCGCCGTTCGCGCGCGAGATGCACGACGAAATCACGGCACCGGAGCCCGCCTCGATGCCGTCGTCGCCGTTCTCGGCCACCTGCACGCGATCGATCCGCGCCTCCGACCCGAGCGCAATTCCGTTCCCGCCAAAGCCCCGGATGGTGCCGTTGCGCACGCTCACGTTGCTGCGCGAGACCGCCGAGATGCCGTTGCCGGTACCGGCGGGCGTGCAGGCCGCCGGACATCCCGTGACGGGCCCGACGACCCGAAAGCCGGCGAGATCGATCGAGACATCGTTCGCCGTGATCGTGATCGCGCTGGTGGCGCCGGTCGCCGCGGGCGGAACGAGGTTGCCGGTCAGCCGGTACGCGCCCGCTACCGACAGGGTGACCGGAAACCCCGCCGTATCGCCGGGAGTGATTCCGCCCGCGAGCGCGGCCGCCTGATTGATCTCGCGCACGCCGTCCGTCGCACGGGCGGCCGGGCTGACGGCGACTCCGGCCGCCGCGAGGCAAAACCAACGAAGGAGACGACGAATGCCCTCCATGCGCAGGCCTCCATTCGAGTTGTAGGCGGGCGAGCGAGGAGGTGGCGCGATCGCCGCCAAATTGTTCGATCGGATCCTGCCGGGTGAGGCGCGCGGCCGCTCTCCCTCCTCGCCCGGCGCCCGCGCCGATGCGCCCCGCGGCAGCCGATGCCAGCCCCGCAGCCTTCTCCTAGGCTCGCCGGCTCGGAGACGAGAAGAACCCGACGGCCCGGCCGGCGGAATCTCGGCCTCGCGGTCACACGCCAGCAACGGAGGATTCCATGGGCGAAGGCGACCCCTTCGAGGGCATGTCGGAACGCAAGCAGCGCGCGATTCGGCTCGCCCGCGAGTACGTGATGCCCGCACGCGTCGAGACATGGATGCGGATCGGGATCCCGCTCGTGATCGGTCGTCGCGAGGGATATCGGATCTGGGATCTCGACGGCCACGAGCTGCTCGACCTGCATCTCAATGGCGGCACCTTCAACCTCGGACACCGAAACCCCGAGCTGATCGCGACGCTGACCGAAGCGTTGACCGAACTCGACGTCGGCAACCATCATTTTCCGTCCGAAGCGCGTGGCGAACTCGCCGAACGGCTCGCGGCCTGTACGCCGGGCGATCTGCACGATTCGGTCTTCGTTCCTTCCGGCAGCGAAGCCAACGATCTCGCGATTCGCGCCGCGCGACACGCCACCGGGCGACGCCGCATCGTCGCTCTCGACGCGGGCTTTCACGGCGGAACGGGGCTTTCGGCGGCCGCGGGCCGCGACACCAGCGCGAAGCTCTTCCATGCCGACTATCCCGCCGAGTTCAGCACCGTCCCGTTCGACGATCTCTCGGCGATGGAAAAGGCGCTCGCGCCGGGCGACGTGGCGGCCGTGATGCTCGAAACGATCCCCGCCACCTACGGATTCCCGGTGGCGAGTCCCGGCTATCTCGCGGGCGTCAAGTCACTGTGCGAGCAGGCGGGCACGCTCTACGTCGCCGACGAAGTGCAGACGGGGCTCGGCCGAACCGGCTCGCTCTGGGCGATCGAAGCCGCGGGCGTCGCGCCCGATCTGCTGGTGACGGGCAAGGGCCTCTCGGGCGGCCTCTATCCGATGTCGGCCGTCGTGATGACCCGGCGCGTGGGCTCGTTCCTGCGCGAACAGGGATGGGCCTATGTCTCGACCTTCGGTGGCGCCGAGGTCGGGTGTCGCGTGGCCTCGCACGTGCTCGAGATCTGCAACCGGCCCGAAACGCTCGCCCACGTGCGTCGCATCTCGGCGAAGCTCGGCGCCGCGCTCGCCGACCTGCGAGCCCGTCACGCGTTCTTGCGCGGCGTGCGACAGCAGGGGCTGGTGATCGGGCTCGAGCTCGAAGGGCCGCTCGGTGGCGTGCGGCTTTCGCAGGCGCTCTATCGACGACACGTCTGGGCGATGTTCGCGGGCTTCGATACCTCGGTCCTGCAGTTCAAGCCGGGTCTGCTGATCGACGACGCGTACTGCGACACGTTGATCGAACGACTCGACGCAGCGCTCTGCGACATCGCGCGAGAAGACGCGCGGTGAGCTTCGACACGATTCCCGAAGCCGAACAGGCCGCGCGGCTCGCTGCTCTCGCGGGTCGCGCGCTCGCCGCCTGGAATCTCGGCGGCGCACGGATCTCGCTGATCAAGTATCGAGAGAACGCCGTCTTCGGCGTCACCACGCCGGCCGGCGCGCGCCACGTTCTGCGCGTTCATCGCCCGCGCTATCGAAGCGACGACGAGATCCGTTCCGAGGCTGCGTGGATGAAGGCGCTCGCCGCAGCCGGCGTCGAGACACCGGCGCTGCTGGCGACGCGCGAGGGTGACGTGCTCTGCACGGCATCGGCCGATGGCGTACCCGAACCGCGCCAGTGCGATCTGCTCGCGTTTCTGGACGGCGCACCCGTCGGCACGCTCGAACACGGCGTCGAGATGGACGACGCGCTGCTCCGCCGCACCTACACGACGGTCGGCGAAATCGCCGCCCGGATTCACGAGCACGGGATCGGCTGGCAGCGCCCTTCGGCCTTCACGCGTCCGGCGTGGGATGCGGATGCGCTGGTCGGCGAGACGCCCGTCTTCGGCCGCTTCTGGGAACTGCCGGAACTCGCTCCCGAGACGCGCACGCTGCTGCTCGCCGCGCGCGATCGTGCGCGCGACCGACTGCGCGCGCTGGGCTCCGCGCAGGAACTGATCCATGGCGATCTGATTCCCGACAACCTGCTCGC
>CAZDHU010000240.1:0-8672 GCA_964505355.1 uncultured Myxococcaceae bacterium
AGGTCGGCGGGCCTTCGCTCTTTGCGAGTTCGAGCGGCATCCGCGTGATTCGCACCGGCGACGCGGGCACCGAAGTCTACGAAGTCGATCTCGACGACATCACCGACGGCGATCTCAGCACCAACGTGCTGCTGCGCGGCGGCGACATCGTCTACATCGAACCGACCATCTTTGCGAAGGTCGGCTACGCGATCGGCCAGGTCTTCTTCCCCTTCCAGCAGCTCCTGGGCGGTGGCGGATCGATCATCTCGACGGTCGCGGGCGGCGGCTTCGCCGGCATCGGAGGCCGCGGCGGCAACTAGAGGCGCCGGGGTCTCGTGCTCCGATCGCGTGCATCCGATCCATCTCGGACCAGGTCGGCGGGGCGGGCTGCCACACGACAGTGCGGGTCTCATCCATCCGGGGTTGCCGGTTTCCTGCCGGTCTTCCCGCAGTTTTTCATGGAATCGCCCGGGGGGATCAGCGAAACTCGTCAACGCTCGCGCTTCACCGGCCGATGCCAGGGGGACGCGCCGGGCCGCGCTCGGCCTGCAACTCGGGATTCCGACGGGGGCACTCACCCCCCGGGCCGAAGGTGTGCGGGCGGGTTTGTGGCCGCGTCGATGAACCCGCGCAACGCGCGATCGGCCGAGACGGAAACGCATGCGGTACTACCTGCTCAATCTCTACATCCGCCGGGTCGCGCTCGCCGCGACGCTCGACCTCGCCTCGTTCCTCATCGCGGCCACCCTCACCTGGTTCGTGCTCGAGCCTCCCTTTGCACCGATCTCGTACGCGGCCGTCTCCGTGCTCGGCGCGATCGGTTCGTTCGTGATGCTCTACTACACGAGCGCGTACGGTCTCACGGTGCTCGGCAGCGGCCGGCGCACGCTCGAAGCCGCGACGGCAGCCATCGGCGTCGGCGTCGTCGGTCTGCTGGCCCTCCACTTCCTCTTCCGGTTCCAGCAACACACGGTCGAGTCGATGGCGAACATCGCGGGGCTCTACATTCCGCTGCTCTTCGGCGGGCGCATGATGTTCCGCCTGCTCTCGTCGCATCCGCGCTTCACGAGGCGCGTGTTGATCGTCGGCACCAGCGATCTCGCTCGCGCCATCGCGCGTGCGGTGCGCGAGCGGCGAAACCTCGGCGCCGAGGTGGCGGGCTTCCTGTCCGATGATCTCGACGACCAGGGCGCGTGGGTCGAAGGCTTTCCCGTGCTCGGCGAAGTGCATCACATCGAAAAGGTGCTCTCCGAAGAGCGGATCGGAATCGTCGTCGTTGCTTCGAAGCGCCGCGACGAGTACTTCCCGGCGAGTGAGCTGCTGGCGTCGAAACTGCGCGGTGTGAAGGTCGAATCCGGCGTCTCCTTCTACGAACGCGTGACGGGTCGGATCTATCTCCGCGAGCTCCGCGCGAGCTATCTCATCTTCTCCTCCGGCTTCGCGGGCGGGCCCTGGATCGAGCTGCCGAAGCGCACGCTCGACGTCGCGCTTTCGGCGACGGGCCTCCTGCTCGGTGCACCCGCGATCGCGCTCGCCGCCATCGCCATCAAGCTCGATTCGCCGGGCCCCGTCTTCTACGGCCAGGAGCGCCTCGGCCAGAACGGACGCGTCTTTCACTGCTGGAAGCTGCGCTCGATGCGACATGGCGCCGAAGCCGCGACCGGCCCCGTCTTCGCGGGCCAGAGCGACGACCGCAAGACGCGCGTGGGTGCGATCTTGCGCATGGCGCGGATCGACGAGCTGCCGCAGTTGTGGAACGTGCTGTCGGTGACATGAGCATGGTCGGGCCGCGACCGGAGCGTCCGGAGTTCGTCGAGGCCTTGAACGAGAAGTACCCGTATTTCCGGCTTCGCTCGGCGCTCAAACCCGGCATGACGGGCTGGGCGCAGATTCGCCACGGCTACGTCAGCGACGTGATCGGGTACGAAGACAAACTCGCGCTCGATCTCTACTACCTCAAGTACCGGTCGTTCCTGATGGACGTGATGATTCTCTGGAAGACGCTGAAGACCGTGGTGCTGCTGAGCGGCGTGTGAGCGATACGAAATCCGCGAGCGATGCGCGCCGCGTGACGGCCTGCGCGTCGCCTCCCGTCCTCAACGCCCTCACCGTCGATCTCGAGGAATGGTTTCAGGTCTCGAACTTTCAGGGCGTGATCGCTCGGGACGCGTGGGATGCGCTGCCGAGCCGGGTCGAGGATTCGACGCGTCGCCTGCTCGATGCGTTCGACGAAACGAGCCAGCGCGCCACGTTCTTCGTGCTGGGTCAGGTGGCCGAACGACATCCCCGGCTGGTGCGCGAGATTGCCGATCGCGGCCATGAAATCGCCTGCCATGGCCAGGAACACGACCTCGTCTACGACCTCGGGCCCGAGCGCTTTCGCGCCGATCTGCGCCGTTCGCGCGCCGCGATCGAAGCGGCGGCGGGACGGCGCCTCGAGGGCTATCGCGCGCCCAGTTACTCGATCACGCGCGCCTCGCTCTGGGCACTGCCGATCCTCGTCGAAGAAGGCTTCACGTTCGATTCCTCGATCTTCCCGGTCCATCACCACCGGTACGGCATTCCCGACTTCGACCGCGTCCCGGTGCGGATCGAGCTGCCTTCGGGCGCCAGCCTGCTCGAGTTTCCACTCACCACGCTCCCGATCGGGCCGCTCGCCTTCCCGCTCGCGGGCGGCGCGTATCTGCGGCTGCTGCCGGCGCGCTTTTTTCAGTTCGGCTTCGCGTGGCTGATCCGGCGGGGGACGCCGACGATCCTCTATCTCCACCCCTGGGAGATCGACCCCGATCAGCCGCGGCAGGACGTCAGCCGCCGCATCCGCTGGAACCACTATCACGGTCTCGATCGGATGGAGCGAAAGCTGCGCGCGCTACTCGAACGGTTCCGATTCACCACCGCCGGCAACGTGCTCCGCAGCCTCGATGCTTCGGGACGGATATCCACGCGCCGGCTGGATCTCTCTGAACCGTCGCCGGGGACGCACCCGCCGATGTGAACCCGCCCCGCCGTCACGGGGTCTTCGCATTCGTTCGCGTTCGTTCGTCGCGGTTCAAGTGGACCGGGATACTCTCCGAAGCAGCCACTGCGGAGCGCGCCGCGCGCCGGAACGATCCGGCACTTCGCCGCCGCGCAGGGAGACATGGATGTCGAGCGACCTCGGTGCTTCTGCCCCGGCCGGAGGGCTTCAGATCGACGACGTGCTCGAGATCCTCGAGCGCCATCGCCGCTGGATCGTCTGGTCCGCCATCGCCGGCCTGTCGCTCGGCCTGCTGCTCTATTTCGTCCTGCCCGCGCGATACGAATCCAGCACCACGATTCTCGTCGAGCCGCAGGAAGTCCCGGAATCGTACGTGCGCTCGACGGTCACGCTCGACATGGAGCAGCGTCTCAACACGCTGCGCGAACGGGTCACGGGCTTCGCGAACATCAACGAACTGATCGAACGCGTCGGCGCCGAACGCCTCGATCCCTCGGGCAACCGGACCCGCGAGCAACTGATCGGATTCATCACGCAGAACCTCGTGGTCGACGTCGGTCAGAACTTCTCCAAGAAGGCCAGCGTCTTCGTCATCAGCTACACGGCCGACACCGCCGAGGTCGCGGCCGCCGTCGCCTCCGAAATCGCGAGCCTCTTCATCACCGAGAACATGAAAGACCGCGCGCAGCAGGCGCAGGCGACGTCCGAGTTTCTCGATCGCGAGCTCGAGCGCATGCGCACCGAAGTCGCCGCGCACGAAGAGAAAATCCGGGCCTTCAAGGAGCAGCGGATGGGCTCGCTGCCGAGCGAACTCGACGCCAATCTGCGCTCGCTCGATCGCCTGAACAACGAGCTCGCGGCCAACCTGAGTGCACAGGAGGCGGCCGCCCAGCGCGTCGCGCTGGTCAACGGGCAGCTTCGCGGAACCAGCGCGACGGCCACCGGCATCCCGATCGGCCCCGCCGTGGGCAGCGCCGCCGCCGAACTGCAGCGCGCGCGCGAGCAGCTTCGCGCCGCCGAGCGCACCTACACCGACGAACATCCCTCCGTGCGCCGCTGGCGGGCGGAGGTGGCGAAACTCGAAGAAGAGGTGCGCACCGGGAAGGGAAGCACGACGAGCGGTCCGGCCGCCGCCGATCCCACCTATCTCGCGCTGCGGCGCGACCTCGACGCCGCGCAGCTCGATGCCGGTCGCCTGCGGCGCGAAGAAGAGCGCCTGCGCAAGGAGCTCGCGGATCTCGAGGCACGCGTCGAAGCCACGCCGCGCATGGAGCAGGACATGCTCGCCCTGATGCGCGACTACGACAACATGCAGAAGACCTATCAGGCGCTGCTCGCCAAGAAGTTCGACGCCGCACTCGCGCGCAATCTCGAACAGGCGCAAAAGGGCGAGCGCTTCAAGGTGCTGCACCCCGCGCGCCTGCCCGACTCGCCGTCGTTTCCCAATCTGCTGATTTTGCTTCCCGGAGGTCTCGGCCTCGGGCTCGCGCTCTGCGCGCTCGCCATTCTCGCCAGCGAGCTGCGAAACCCGTCCTTCCGTTCGGTCGCGCGCCTCACGCGTTCGCTCGGTCTGCCGGTCGTCGCGTCGATTCCCCGAATCGAAGGCGATCAGATCTACGAGCAGGCGCCGCCGGAAGACGTCGATCCGCGCCTCGTCGTCTTCACCGCGCCGCAGTCGGCTCCGGCCGAGCAGTATCGAAGTTTCATTCCCGTGCTGCTGGAACAGGACGATCGACGCGTCGTGCTGGTGACGAGCGCGCAGCGGGGGGATGGCAAGTCGCTCTCGTGCATGAATCTCGCGCTCACGGTCGCAGTCGATCTCAACCGGCGCGTGCTGCTGATCGACGGCGACCTGCGGCGGCCGACCGCGCATCGACTGCTGCATCTGCGGGCGAAGACCGGCCTCAGCGACGTGCTGCGCAAGGAGATCTCGCTCGATCAGGGAATCGTCCCGACGGCCGTTCCCAATCTCTCGCTGCTTCCGGCCGGCCGACCGGCGAAGAATCCGCTCGCGCTGCTCACCAGCCAGACGTTTCTCGATCTGATCGCGCACGCCCGCACCCGCTACGACGCGATTTTCATCGATTCGCCGCCGCTGATGCCCGTGGTCGACACGCGATTTCTCAAGAAGCTCGCCGACCTCGTTCTGTTCGTGGTACGCGCGGATGCGACGCCGCGAGAAGCCGCGCTGCGCAGTCTGCAAGAACTCGGTACGGCGGCGGGCCTGATCTTCAACGAGGTCAGCCCCGGCTCGTTCCGTCGCTACTACTACTACGACGCGTACTCGCGGTACGCGTACGGCGAGGCCTCCGACGACGATTCGGCGCGGGAGCAGGACGGCGATGTTCGAGGGTGAGCTGCTGACGACGGCGCAGGTGCTCGACCTGCTGCAAATCGGTCGCACGAAACTCTGGGATCTGGTGCGACACGGAGAGATGCCCGCGTATCGACTCGGTTCGGGACGCAACGCTCCCCTGCGCTTCCGTCGCGACGAGCTGCTCGGCTGGCTCGAACGACAGCGCGTCTCGTCGGCCGCGCGCTTCGAATCGGCCGCCTGCGAGGGCCGCTCGCCCGTCCTCGCCGCCCCGCGCAAGTGAGCGGAGCGACGCGGCCGCGGATCCTCCCGCCGCCGCCTCGTCGTCGCGACTGGTGGCTCGCGGGGGTGACGGCCGGGGCGCTGCTCGGCGCGGCGGAACTCGTGCTCGTCGCATGGATCGGCCCCGCTCCCCCCGAACGGCTCGCGCTCGCGCTCGGCGCGGGCAGCGCACTGCTGGTCGCCCTGCCCTGCCTCGTGCTCGGCGTTCTGCTGCGGCTCGCGCGCCGCCGGCCGCCGCATGCCGCACTCGTCGGATGCGTGCTCGGTGCCATGCTCGCCGCGCCGGTTCTCGGGGGCCTGCTCGCGACGGGCACCGCGAGCGACGCGCGATCGTGGCTCGCTCTCGCTTTCGCCGTCGGGGCCGGCGGCGTCGCGGCGCGCCTCGGCGCGAACCTCGAGGCCGGCGGCCTTCCCCTGCCCGGGATCTCCGTGCTCGCCATCGCGGCGCTTCTCGTCGCCGCGGGCGAGACGGCCTCGCGTCTGGCGGCGATTGCCACCCCGCGCGGGCTCGCTCTCGCCGGGGTGCTCGCGATTGCGATCGCGCTCGCCGGGACGCGGCTCGCGCTGCGCGGCGTCCGACACCGGACGGTGTCACCGGCGCGCTGGACGCTCGGTGCGCTCGGGGCTCTGAGCCTGCTGGTCGCCGCGGCCTTCGCATCGCGCGTACTGCCCTGGCTCGTCTCCGACGGCACACTGCCCGCGATCGCGGCCGGCCCGCCCAATCTGCTGCTGGTCGATCTCGGAACGGTGCGTGCGGACGAGCCTGCCCCGGTCGGCATCGAGCTGCTCGCGAGCGAAGGCGTCCCCTACACGCTCGAAGCGAGCGGGGAGCGCGGCGCGAGCGAGTCGATCGGAGCGGGAGATCTGCTCGAAGCGCTCGCGGGTCGCGGCTATGCCGCCGGCGCGATCCTCCGTGACCCCGATCGAGCTGGGACGGTGCCCGTGCTTCATCGCGACGTGCGCCCGGGAGCCGCTCTCTGGCTCGCGCAGTTCGGCCATCACGTCTCGGCCGGCCCGGTGTTTCGCGTCCTCCCGTCGCGCGCACTCGAACGGGTCGGCCTCGGCGGGCGCGTTCGAGCGCCGGGCGAGATCGCCTCGGACGCGCGAGGCTGGCTCGTTCGCTGGCGAATGGATCAATCGCATTCTCCGTTTGCGCTGCTGATCGACTTTTCCGATTCCCGGCGAGCGCATGCCGAAGACGGCGCTGATCTCGCGACCGTTTCGATCCGAAACCTGCTGCGCGATCTCGGCGTCGACACGCGAACGCTGGTCTTCGCCGCCGTCGTTCGACGCGATCCGAACGGCGCCCGCGTCGAGGCTGCTCTGTCACCGCCCGCCGTGCCGGGCCTCACTCACGACGCATCCGACCGGCCCACCGCGCTCACACGCGAAGCGCTCGCCTCGGCCCTTCTCGCGCTCGCCGATCTCGACGAGGCGACGCATCCGACACTTCCCGGTGTCGTCTGGCGACGAGAACGGACGCCGTGAGCCGCCGCGCGCGCCGCATCGTCCTCGCCCTCGAATCGAGCGGCCCCGGTGGCGCCGAAAACGTCGTGCTGCGCCTCGCCGACGGCCTGCGCGCGCGCGGCGACGTGCCCATCGTCGCGACCTTGCGACCGGGCTGGATGACCGAACGCGCGGCCGCCGCCGGGCACGAGGTCTGGATCGTTCCGCAACGGCAGGGGCTCGATCCCGGCTGGATCCCCTCGTTCGCGCGGCGGCTGCGACGCGAGGCAATCGATGTTCTTCACGCGCACGAGTTCGCGATGAACGTCTACGGCGGCGCGGCCGCGATCCTGGCCCGCATTCCCTGCGTGGCGACGGTGCACGGGCGCAACTGGGCGACCGGACATCCGCGCCGCGCGCTCGCCTACCGGGTGCTTCGCAGGCTCGGCGTTCGCATCGTCGCAGTCTCACACGATCTCGCCGGCTTTCTTGCCGCGGGCTTCGGACTTTCGGCGGAAGCGATCCACGTCGTGCACAACGGCATCTCGCTGCCGCCGGCGATGGACGGCGAGAGCCGCCCGCGTCGTCGCGCAGAGGCACGAGCCGCGCTCGGGCTGCCCGCAGATGCGCTGGTGATCGTTGCCGTCGGCAACCTCTATCCCGTGAAGGATCACGCGAACCTGCTGGCAGCGGTCGGCGAGCTTGCGACGCTCGAAACGAATCCCGCGTCGCCGGCGCCGATCTGGAAGGCCGCCGGCGTGCACGTCGCCATCGCGGGTCGCGGAGACGAAGAGGCGCCGCTGCGCGCGCAGGCCGAAGCGCTCGGCATCGCTTCGCGCGTTCACCTGCTCGGCCTGCGCGACGACGTCGCGCAGGTGATGCTCGCGGGCGACCTCTTCGTTCAACCCTCGCGATCCGAGGGCCTTCCGCTCGCCATCCTCGAAGCGATGGCCCTCGGCCTGCCTGTCGTGGCGACACGCGTGGGCGGCGTCGGCGAAGCCGTGCACGACGAAGCAACGGGTCTCCTCGTTCCGCCGCAAAACCCGGCCGCACTGGCCGCCGCGCTCGCGCGGCTGCTCGCCGACGCCGATCTCCGCGCACGCTTCGGCGACGCCGGGCGCGCGCGCGCGGCGCACGAGTTTTCGATCGACGCGATGATCGACGCCTACCGCGCACTCTGGGGCGACCGCGACGAGGCCGGACGCAGGGGGTAGCGACGAGCGCGGATCGCGGGCGTTTGGCTTGCATCCACTCGCCGATTTCGAATTTCCGCCTGCACGCGGCCTCGGAAGGCCAGCGCGCGCCCCGAAACGGCCTCAGCCCGACCGCTTCTGTCGCGTCCGGCCCTCGCGGGGCTGGCGACGCGCGCACGCACGGGCCACCGTCGATCCCGGCGACGCGTTCGCGACCTCGGCGATTTCGCGGACTCGATCGCGCCACACCACGTATCCCCGAGGAGAGCCCGCCCATGAACTCCGCTCGCCGAACGCTGCTCGCCTTCGCGATTGCCGCGCTTCTCACGCCTTCGCCCGCCCGCGCCACGCCGCTCGTGCTCGAGGTGCTCACGAGTGAGATCACCGCCTGCGGCACCGATTCGCTCTGCGTAGACGTTTCGGCCACGATTCGTGGCACGACGGGCTTCGGCACGCAGACGCTGACACTCCCGCTGCC
>CAZDHU010000241.1:0-9638 GCA_964505355.1 uncultured Myxococcaceae bacterium
CCTTCCTGGATCAGGTCGGGGAACGAGAGCCCGAGGTTGCGGTAGTCCTTCGCGATCGCCACCACCAGCTTCAGGTTGTGCTCGATGAAGCGGTTCTTGACCGCCGTCATCCGCTCGTGCGCCTCGTTCACGCGGCGGAGCTGCGCTCCCATCTCTTCGCGCGTGACGCCGGCTTCGTCTTCGAGCTCGCGCAGCTTCCGCGTGCCGCGCTTCGGCCGGCGCGACTTGTCGCGCGGCTCCATCTGCTCGAAGAGCCGGTTGGCGCGATCGCGCAGCTCGGAGAGCAGGTTCAGCGAAAGCTGCGCCCCGCCCAGTTCTTTGACGATGTTGCGGTCGAGTCGCTTGATGGCCTGCGCCGGCTTGTCCTCGCGGATCGCGCGCTCGCGCTGGGTCAGCAGCTTCTTCAGCCGGCCGACGGCGCGTTCGACGCGCATCGCGATCTCGCCGGTCTCTTCATCACCCGCCGACTCGGAGAGCTTCGCGCCGGTGTGCTGAAGCGCACGCAGATCGTCCCAGCGCTTGACGACGTGACGGGACGAAAGCGGAATCGAGTACAGCGCATCACGCAGCTCGGCCGTGGCCGACTCGAGATCCTTGGCGAGGATCACCTCTTCCTCGCGCTTGAGCGTCCGGGTGCCGCCGATCTCCTGGAAGTACGACTCGAGCGGGCGGCGTTCGCGCCCGGGGTCGAGCTCGTCCGAAGACACGACGGGTGTGGCACCCGTGATGTCGCTGGCCTCTCCCGTCGCTGCGGGGAACTGATCTTCGAGCTTCACTGGTTCACCTCTCGGCTTCCCCCGGTGCGGTTCCCATGAACGGATACCGCCCGAAAGATTCCGGTTTCATGCGTCTGCGTGGGCGGTGGGGCCACACACGCGCGCAGCTTCTTCCGGCAGGCGAAGGGGCTGCGCATTCCATACGGCCCGGTAACCGGGAGCTCGGTTCCGGACCACTCATCGGACTTGCCGCTCGTCTGGCCCGACCCTGAGGTGCTCTGCCGAAGCATGCGCCTGCCGCCGGGTGAGACGAGCGCCGAGTGCTCATTGTTCGGGGGGCCGTTGAGCCTGACCCGATATTGCCGGTGCACGCGGACTTTTTCCAGCAATTTTTCACATGGATCCGCGAAAGAGATTCCGGATCCGGGTCGCGGAGAAGGCCCCGCCTTTGAGGCAACCCCGGGTCTGACCCTGTGCTCCCGCCCGCGGAATTCCGGTCGGGAAGGCGTCTGTTCGAGGCGAAATTCCCTCATTGCCTCCCTATCGGTCAGCTCGCACGCGGTCTGATCCCGGGGAATCGCCGGAATCCTCGATTCATTGACTCTGATCCACCAGCCATGTGGCTTCGAGCGGCCGGAAAGTGACGCCGCTGTCCCCGGAGAAGCGGCGCCCTCCGGGGGGCGCGATGTCGATGGGGCTGGACGCGTCTGCACGCGCGGCTCATGCTGCGGCCCGCGGAGGCATTTCTGGTGAACCCGAACGACCGACCGCTGCGTGTTGGGATCCTCGGTTGCGGCCGAATCGCCGACCTGCAGTGCCTTGGCTACCTCGATCACCCCGGCGCGCAGATCGTCGCGGTCTGCGACGTCGATCCCGCGCTGGCCGGGCGACGCGCTGGAGAGTGGGGCGCCGAGGCGTCGTTCACCGATCTTCGCGAGATGCTCGGTAAGGCCCGGCTCGACGCCGTCGAGATTCTGACCCCGCACCATCTCCATGCGGAGCACGCGATCACGGCACTCGAAGCGGGCGTTGCCGTTTCGTTGCAGAAGCCGCCGACGCGAACGCTGGCCGAGTTCGACGCGGTCGCGGCCGTCGCACGACGGACGGGAACCGGGCTGCGCATCTTCGAAAACTTCATGCACTACCCGCCGCATCGAAAACTCAAGGAACTGATCGAAGCCGGCGCGATCGGGAGCCCTCTCTCCGTCCGGCTCAAGACCGCGGCCGGACGTCTCGGCGACGGATGGACGGTCGGCCCCGCATCGCAGGTCTGGCGGACGGATCGCGCGCGTTGCGGTGGCGGACCCACCACCTTCGACCACGGCTACCACTGCTTCCACATGGCGCGCTGGCTGATGCCGGTGGAGATCGAGCGCGTGCACGCCTTCGTGCACTGGTTCGATCTCGGCAACGGCGCTCTGTACGACGGTCCGGCGTTGATCTCCTGGAAGTACGCCGGCGAGATTCCGCGCTACGGCTCGTGGGAAGTGATCGCTTCGCTCGGCATGCGCGTGCGCTCGAAGTATTACGTCAGCGACGACCGTCTCGAAGTACACGGAACCGAGGGCATCGTCTGGGTCAACCGCTGCACGGGGAAGTTACTCGACGAGCCGTCCGTCGTGCTGTACCGGGACGGCGAGACGCGGGCCTTTCACGATCTCGCCACCGACTGGGCGGAATCGTTCCGCCTCGGCGCGCATGATTTCATCGATGCCCTTCGCGAAGGGCGCTGTGCCGCGCAAAGTGTCGAGGAAGCGCGCCGCACGCTCGCCGTCGCGCTCGCGGTGACGCGCAGCGCGGACGAATCGCGCGAGGTCACGATCGAAGAGATCGCGGGCCCCGAGGAGCGGTAGGGGCACGGCGTTCCGGCCGCCACGCACGTTTCGGTCGGCCTTGCTCGCGCCGGACTCGGAGACTCCCGTGCGGGTCCGCGCGGATCCGCGCTACACGGTGCGCGGATGACCCGGCCCGAAACCAGCACGACCCGCAGCGCGATCTTTCTCGAAAAGGATTTCTACCTGCGGGAGTTCCGCGGGCGGAATCTCGCGATTGCCGCCAGCGCCGCGGAGTTGCGTGACGGGCCGCCGATCGGGCCGCTGCTGCGTGAACTCGCGGACAACGGGACCGGTGTGGTGGTGATCTCGACCGAACGCAGCGCCCTCGAGCCGCTGGTCGGCGATCGGATCCTTTCGGCCGCGACGCCGCGGATCGAAGCCGTGACCTGGCGACTTCTACGCGCCGCACCGCTCGCCGGCATTCTCGTCGGCGGGTCGCTCGCCTTCGCGCCCGCCGTTCGCGACGTCGCGGCGCGACTCCGCTGTTCGAAGCTGGTCTGGACCGATCGTGAGGGCGGGCTGATGCGAGCGAGCGGAGAACGGCTTTCGTTCGTACATCTCGACGAGCTCGATCAGTTGCTGAGCACGCCGGAGGCGTTTGGTTCGCGACGGCTCGCCCTGCTGCGCGAGATCCGGGCGCTGCTCGGACAGGGACTGCCCGCGCTCAACCTGTGCGGCATCGACGGTCTCGCGGAGGAGCTCTTCACCTACGCCGGTTCGGGCACCCTGTTCACGCGTGATCGATACGTCGTCGTGCGCCCGCTCGGCCTCGACGACTTCGATGCCGCGGATGATCTGATTTCGCGCGGTGTGGAGGAAGGCTGGCTCGCGCGCCGGAGTTCCGACGCGATCGACGAAGTTCTGGCGAGCGGATTCGGCGCCTTCGTCGAAGACGTCCATCTGGCCGGGATCGGTGCGCTGCTCGTCGATCCGGTCTCTCGAACCGGCGAGATCGCTTCGATGTACACGCTGACGCGGTTTCTCGGCGAGGGCATCGGCGGGCATCTCGTCGCACATGCGCGCACTCTTGCTCGCGAGCAGCGGCTCTGCTGTCTCTTCGCCTGTACCACTTCACCGCGGGTGGTTTCGTTCTTCGAGCGCAACGGACTCCGCGTGGTGTCGCAGGAATGCGTTCCCGCGACGAAATGGAAGGGGTACGACGACGCGCGGCGACCCTCCGTGATCTGCCTTCGCGAAGACCTCGCCGACTGCTGACGCTCGCCCGCACGAGGTGGACGCGTCAGCGCGAGGGCGAGAACCCCTTGAAACGAGACGTCACGCGCTGCACGTCCTGTACGACCTCACGGGCCTGCTCGGGCGCGGTGCCGTCCGGTAGCTGCAACGCGATCGAATCGACGAGGCCGCCGAATCGCTTCTCCATCGCGCCGGTCAGCTCGTCGTATCGACAGACCACGGCGAACTCGTGGACCACCTCGTCGGGAACTTCGGCCGCCATCTGTTTCCACCCGCCCGTCTTCGACATGTGATGCAGCTTCTCGTAGAGGTCGCCCCATCCGTGAAGCTTCAGCACGCCGGAGTAGGCCGGCGTCGATCCGTAGAAGCCGAGTCGGTAGCGGACCCATTCGCGCATCTTCGCGACCGCGCCCTCGTTCGGGCCGGTGGCGACGAAGCCGCCGCCCCAGACTTCGAACGTCGTTCGATCGCGGCCGCTCGCGGCGAGGCCTTCGTTCAGTTTCGGCAGCGCGACCTCTTCGAGATAACGCCGCGTGCAGAAGCCGTGCAGCCGAACGCCGTCGCAAATCTTCCCCGCCATGCGCAGCATGTCGGGTCCGACGGCCGCGATCGTGACGGGCACCATCGGCAACCCCGAGGCCGGCGGGGTGAACTCCGGCGTGATCAGCGTGAAGCGATAGTGCTCGCCTTCGAAGCGCAGCGGCTGACGGGTTTCGAAGGCGCGCCAGATCGCGCGCAATGCTTCGACGTATTCACGCATCCGGGCCACGGGCGCGGTCCACGGCGTCGAGAAGCGCCGCTCGATGTGCCCCTTCACCTGCGTTCCGAGACCGAGCGTGAATCGACCGCGCGAGTTCACCTGCAGGTCCCACGCTTGCATCGCAGTCACCATCGGACTGCGCGGGAAGGCGACGGCGATCGCGGTGCTGAGGCGAATGCGCTCGGTCGCGACCGCGGCAAAGGCGAGCGGGGCGAACAGATCGTTCGCGATCTCGGAGGTCATCAGCGCATCGAAGCCGGCCGCCTCGGCGGCGCGAGCTGCGTCGGGTACGGCGCGCCAGTCCGCCATCGGGACCGAAGTGTGAATCTGCATGGGAACTCCAGGTTCGGGGAAGGCGCCAGTATACGGACGGCATCGCCGATGGCCGCGGGGCCGCCGCGGGATACGCTCGGCGGAACTGCCGCAGAAGGGATCGCGATGGCCACCACGACTCCGGAATCCGTCCGCTTCTACTTCAGCTTCCGCAGCCCGTACGCCTGGCTCGCGTACGAGCGGTTCGAGCGCGCGATGCGCGGGCTACCGGTGACCGCGCAGCAGATCCCGGTCTTTCCGCCGCCCGACTACCCGAACGACCCCGCGGCCGTGCCCGCGAAGCTCGCGTACATCGTTCACGACTCCGCGAGGATCGCTCGCGAGTACGGCCTTCCCGCGATGAACTGGGCGGGGGACGTCGACACGAACTGGATGCGCCCGCACGCGGCCTTCGTTCACGCGGCCAGCGCGGGCAAGGGCGAAGCGTTCGCACGGGCCGCGTTTCGAGCGCGCTTCTGCGAGGGGAGAAACATCGGCGAGGACGACACGCTGCGCGATCTCGCAAAGCGCAGCGGACTCGATCCCGAAGCCGTCGTGCGCGCTGCGGACGATCCCGAGCTGCACCGGACGGTCGGGCTCGGATTCTTGCAGGCCGGGCAGGACGGCGTGTTCGGCGTTCCGTTCTTCGTCTGGCGAGATCAACGATTCTGGGGCAACGACCGCATCGAGTGGTTGATTCGGGAGATCCGCCGCGCGCAGGGCGCCGCCGTCTTCGATCTCGCCGCTGATCCTCTCGCACACCCGCTGGCGTAGCCCCACCGAAGCGCCGGCGCGCCGTCCGGGCTGGCCGCCCCTCCACGCCGCGAACTCGGCGCCGCGCAGACAGGAACCGGAGGTGGGCTGTAAGCCGGGTTCTGTTCCGTCGCGCATGGCGACGGCAGGGATCATTCCTCTAGGCGACGCATTGCTGCGCCGCTCGAGCACTCTCACCCGGATGCCGAGCGCCGTCATTCGACGGCGCTTCGAGCGGGCCGCTCTCGGCGGCATCCTTATTCGAGCTTGCTCCGGGAGGGGCTTGCCACGCCGCCGGTCACCCGGCTGTCGCGCGTGGGCTCTTACCCCACGATTTCAACCTTGCCTGTGCCTCCTCCGCATCCGCCTCTCGCGGACACGGGATCGACGGCCATCGGCGGTGTGTTTTCTGTTGCGCTTTCCCTCGGGTCGCCCCGGGTCGCCGTTAGCGACCTCCCTGCCCTGTGGAGCCCGGACTTTCCTCCCGCGGACGATGTGTGTCCGCCAGCGATCCCTCGCCCACCTCCGGCAGGAGCAGCCTACGGGACTGGCTCGCCGAGTACCAACGCGGCCGGCCCTGCGCTGCGACGGAATCGCGACTCGGATAGGCTGCTCGCCGATGCGCGCGATCGTGATCGAGACTCCTGGCGACGAGAGCGTGATGCGGATCGGAGAGGCGCCGCGGCCCGAGCTCGGCGCCGGAGATCTGCGCTTGCGCGTGATCGCGACTGCGGTCAATCGCGCCGACCTGTTGCAGCGCCAGGGGCACTATCCGCCGCCACCCGGTGCGTCTCCGATTCTCGGGCTCGAATGCGCGGGCGAGGTGATCGAGCTCGGCGCGGCGGTGACGGGCTGGAAGAAGGGCGAGCGCGCGATGGCGCTGCTCGCCGGGGGTGGGTACGCGGAAGAGGTCGTCGTGCCGGCAGCCTGCGCGATGCCGGTTCCCGAGGCCTTCTCGTGGGAACAGGCTGCCGCCTTTCCCGAAGTCTTTCTGACCGTCTTCTCGAACGTCTTTCAGCTCGGTGCGCTGCCCGACGGAGGCAGTCTGCTGGTGCACGGCGGCGGAAGCGGCATCGGCACGGCCGCGATTCGGCTCGCGCTCGAAGCCCGCGCCCGCGTATTCGTCACGGCGGGGTCTGCGGAGAAGTGCGCGCGCTGTCTCGAACTCGGCGCAACCGGGGCCATCGACTATCGAGCGACGCCCGAGTTCGCGATCGAACTCGCGCGGCTGACGGCCGGGCGGGGCGTCGATGTCGTGCTCGATTCGATCGGTGCCCCGTATCTCGCACGCAATCTCGCGAGCCTCGCGATCGGCGGCCGCCTGGTGTTGATCGGTCTGATGGGCGGCGCGAAGACCGAGTTCAACCTCGCCGGGCTGCTGGTGCGGCGCCTCCACGTGATCGGGTCGACGCTGCGCTCGCGATCGGTCGAAGAGAAGGGCGCGATCGTGCGCGGTCTGCTCGATCGGTTCGGCGCTGCGCTCGACGCCGGACGGCTACAGCCCGTGATCGATCGGGTGTTGCCGCTCGCCGAAGCCCCCGAGGCCCACCGCGTCGTCAAGGCGAGCACGCACTTCGGCAAGGTCGTCCTGCGGGTGGCGTGAGATCCGCCGGCCTTCTACGGTGCGCGCCGCCTGATCCGCCGGCGTGACGCGGTCGCGGGTCGGTCCATCCAGACGAGGTCGAAGGGAGCCGACGATGTCCGAAGTCCAGCGCACGCTGTCCATCATCAAGCCCGACGCGGTCGAGAAGAACGCCACCGGCGAAATCCTGCGCCGATTCGAGGCCAGCGGGCTGCGCATCATCGCGCTCAAGATGGTCCGGCTCAGCGAATCGCAGGCCCGCGGGTTCTATGCCGTGCACAAGGCGCGGCCGTTCTTCGACTCGCTGGTCCGGTTCATGACCTCGGGACCGGTGGTGGTGAGTGTTCTCGAGGGAGAAAACGCGATCGCGAAGAACCGTGAGTTGATGGGGGCCACCGATCCCGCGAAAGCCGCGATCGGGACCATCCGGCGGGATTTCGCGACCGACATCGAACGAAACGCGGTCCATGGCTCGGACGCACCCGAAACCGCCCGGATCGAGATCCGGTACTTCTTCGATGCCGCGCAGGTGATGGCCCCGGTCGAAGCCCTGCCGGACTGAGCAGCTGCCGCGGGGAGAGCATTCCGCCTGCGGCGGAATGCTCAGGAAGCGCTCTCGCTGCGCTCCTCGGACGCTTCGCGTCCTGCGGTGCGCAGCTGCCGCGAAGACGAGCATTCCGCCTGCGGCGGAATGCTCAGGAATACGCGCGGGTCAGCAGGAAGAGCAGGCTCAGATAGGTCACGAACAGCCAGAGTCCCTGGCTGCGAAATGCACGCGTCACGAGGCCCCCCACACATCCCTCGTGTCATCTCTTCGTACGAGATGCCGACGCACTGAAGTGTAGCGGCCACATTTTGTTTCGAACCGAAAAAAAACTCGTTGGTGGAGATTTCATCGCGCGCCGCGAGACCGGTTCGTCCGTTCAGGCATCCTCGAAGACCGGAGGTCTTTTCTCTCGCGCGGCAGCGATTCCTTCGGCGAGGTCGGCCGTCTCGTAACACTCCGCCTGTCGTGCCGCTTCGAACCCGAGCTGGTCGGCCAGCGATGCACCCGCCGATCGCGCCAGCGCTTGCTTCGTTCCGCGAACGGCGAGCGGGCCGGCGCCCGCGATCTCGCGCGCCAGTGCAAGGGCCTCGGTCATCACGTCGTCGCGGGCGACGGCGCGGTTCACGAGACCGTCGCGGGCCGCTCGCTCGCCATCGGCAATGCGGCCGGTGTAGAGCCACTCCGCGGCGATCGCCGGACCGACGAGGCGGGGAAGGGTCCACGTCGCGCCCATGCCGGGGTGAATCCCGAGCCGGACGAAGTTGAGTCCGAGCTTCGCGTCGCGGGCGGCGATGCGCAGATCGCAGGCGAGCGCGACACAGAACCCCGCGCCGATCGCATGGCCGTTGATGGCCGCGATCGTCGGACAGTCGAACTCGCGGATCGAGAGAAAGAGGTCGTAGAAGCCGCGCATGAAGGAACGACTGCGCGAGCGCGTCGCGCCGCCGCGATCGCCCGCCCCCTCGCTGCCGCGAGACGCGATCATGCCGAGGTCGCCGCCGGCAGAGAACGCGCGGCCCGACCCGGTCAGGATCACGGCGCGCAGGTCGCGCCGCGGACGAAGGGCGGCCACCTCGCTGCACAGCGCCTGCCCCATGGCTTCGGTCATCGCGTTCAGTCGGTCGGGGTCGTGGAAGGTGAGCACGGCGATGCCGCGCTCGGGGAACTCGGAACGAAGAAGGGGCTCCGGCATGTTGCGAGCCTGCCGGAGCCCCGCTTCGGGATCAAGTCACGGGCGATGCGCCCTGCGCGTGCTCGCTCAGTCGGCGGTTCGGCGCAGAAAGGTCGGCACCTCGCGATCGTCGTTTCGCACCGCGTTTTCCGCGCTGCCCGCGCGCCGCAGGAAGGCGGGTACGTCGAGCTCGTCTTCGAAGGGCGAGACGTAGTCGAGGGGCGCGTCCGCTTCGGGCACGCCATTCATCGGCGCGTCGACGCGTGTCGGTGTCGCCGCTGAGGCTGCCCGTTCCGGCGTGGTGACGGGGGCGGCCTCGCGCCGCAGAAAACGCAGGGATCCGTTGTCCGAGATCTCTTCCGTCTCCTGCCAGCCCGGAGTCGGCTTGCTCTGCCCCCAGTCCGACCCGAGGTCGATCGGCCGGTCGCGGCGCACCCGACCGTCCTGCAACCCGGTCGCGATCACGGTGACCCGCATCTCGCTTCCCGACAGGCTTTCGTCGACCACGGCTCCGAAGATGATGTTCGCGTCTTCGTGCGCGGCTTCTTGTACCAGCGTCGCGGCCTCGTTCACCTCGTACAGCGTCATGTCCGGGCCACCGGTGATGTTGATCAGCACCCCGCGGGCGCCGTCGATCGAAAGCTCCTCCAGCAACGGACTCGAAATCGCGCCGCGCGCCGCATCGATCGCACGCGACTCGCCCCGGCCGATGCCGGTGCCCATCAGGGCCATGCCCATCTCGCTCATGATCGTGCGGACGTCGGCGAA
>CAZDHU010000242.1:0-5075 GCA_964505355.1 uncultured Myxococcaceae bacterium
GGCTTCGACCACGCGCGTCTCGCGGATCAGCGGGAACACCGTCGGGTTGCGCACTTCGCCGAGCACCGTGATGGCCACGCTCGCCGCCGTCGTGACCGAGACGGTCACCGTCGCATCGCGCTTGAACTTCCCGATTCGCTCCTGGATCTCTTCCGCGATCTCCTGCGTGGTTCGGCCGGCCGCCGGCACGTCGCCGATCAGATCGATCGAAATCTTTCCATCCGGGCGAACGACGACGGTGCGATCGATCACCGGCTCGGGCTGGATGTTGACCAGCAACTGATCCGGCGGACCGACGTGGTACGGACCGCCGAAGGTCGCTTTCCCTTCGGGCAGCGGCTTCAGCGTGGTCGAGCACGCGCTGGTCGTGAGCGCGACGAGGGTGAACGTCAAGGCCGTCACGGCGGCGCGGCGCAAACCGCCGGTGACACGATTCGTCCGGTCCATCGCAATCCCCTCCCGGTTGCCGGCGCATGAATGCGCAGGCCCCTCTATACCCTGTCGGCGCGCCCGCTGCTTTGCCTGAGCCGGCGATTCGCTGTCGTATAGTGCGGACCGTGCGAATCGAACGCGCTGAAACCGCCGGCGAGGAATGGGACGCGTTCGTCGCAAGGTCTCCCCGCGCCGCCCTCGGGCACGCCGCCGCCTGGCTCGTCGTGTGTCGTGAAGCCTACGCGCTCGCGACGCATGCGCTGACGGCCCGCGAACCGTCGGGCGAGATCGCGGGCGTACTGCCTCTCGTCGAGTCTCCCCGTCTTGCCGGCGGGATCGATCTGGTCTCGATGCCCTATCTCGACACCGGGGGGGTGCTGGCGCGATCGATCGAAGCCGAACGCGCTCTGCTCGGGGCAGCCTTCGATCTCGCGCGCGAGCGGCGGGCCGCCGCCGTCGAACTCCGATCGCTGCACGCGCTCGAATCGGTCGGCCCCGCCGAGTTCGCCGAACGGATCGACCTCGCGCTTCCGTTGCAGAGCGATTCCGACGCGCAATGGCGCGCACTTCCGGCCACGGTGCGAAACCAGTGCCGCAAGGCCGAGCGCGCGGGCCTTCGGCTGTCCGATGCGGGGCAAGAGCAACTCTGTCTCGGTTTCTACGACCCCTTCTGCATCAACATGCGCGATCTCGGCTCACCGGTTCACGGGCTGCGATTCTTCCGCGCCATGGCCGACGCCTTCGGCGAGCGGATGCGCTTCGTCGTCAGCGCCGACGGCGAGCAAAGCGTGGGCGGATTGATCGCGATCGACTACGCCGGCGTGGTCACGATTCCGTGGGCGTCCACGCTGCGCGCGGAACGGCCGCGCTGCCCGAACAACCAGATCTACTGGGAAGCGATCCGCTGGGCGATCGAACGGGGTGCGCGCGAACTCGATTTTGGTCGTTCGCCGCGTGACAGCGGAACCCATCGATTCAAGCGCGGCTGGGGAGCCGAGGAACGACCGCTCGCCTGGACCCGCTTCGGCGCCTCGGGAGCGGTCGAGCCGGTGGCGTCGCCCGGTAGCAGTCGGGCGCTGCACGCACTCTCGCGCGTCTGGCAGCGCTTGCCGCTTCGATGGACGCGCCGCCTCGGCCCGCCGATTCGGCGGCGCATCTCGAGCTGATTCGCGACGTCGCCGACACCGGGCGGTGTCGGGAGTTCAGCCGAGAACGCGAAACTGGAACAGGGTGTGGCCGATCTGGATTTCGTCGCCGTCGTGCAGCGTCACCGAGCGAACGCGCTTTCCGTTGACGCGCGTACCGTTCGTCGATTGCAGATCTTCGATCGTGTGCGTGCCGCTGTCCGCATCGAAAGCGATCAACGTGTGTTCGCGGCTGATGCCTTCGTCGAGCAGCGTGATGTCGGTGGTCGGATTTCGTCCGATCAGCGTTTCTTCGCCCGCGAGGTCGTAGGTCATCCCGACGAACCCGCCGTTGCGAATCACGAGTTGCGCGCGCGGGCGCGCGATCGCCGGTTCTTCGGACGCAGGAGTTGCGGGCGCAGGATCGGCCATCCCCGTTGGCATCGGAGGACTTCGGCGGGGCCTTGAGCGAGCGGTCAGAGACGTCGGTGAAACAGGGCAGGGAGCGTCTCGCGGATCCCTGCCTGCGCGTCGGGGTCACAGTCGGCCACGATCACGCCGGCGCGGTCGGGGGCCTGTGCCAGGACGAGTCCCCAGGGATCGATGATCAGCGAGCGGCCGTGGCTCGCGCGACTCGGCCCGTGCTGGCCGAACTGTGCCGCGGCGATCACGAAGCACTGGTTTTCGATCGCGCGCGCGCGAAGCAGCACCTCCCAGTGATCGCGACCCGTTTGCGGCGTGAATGCGCTCGGCACGAGCAGCAGCGTGGCGCCGCGTGCCGAGAGCGCCCGGTAGAGTTCGGGGAATCGCAGGTCGTAACAGATCGAAAGGCCGATTCGTCCGAGCGGCGTCTCGGCGCAGACGATCTCGCTGCCCGGCGCGATCACCGACGATTCCGCATAGGTCGCGCCGCCCCGCGCGCGAAGGTCGACGTCGAAGAGGTGGATCTTTCGATAGCGGGCGGCAATCGAACCATCGGGGGCGAGCAGCAGGCTGGTGTTGCCGACGCGCGTCTCGTCTGGCAGCAGCTCCGGGAAGCTTCCACCGGCCAGCCAGATCCGATGCTGCGTCGCCAGCGCACGCAGCGTCTCGACGATTTCGCCGTCGAGGCCCTGCGCGCAGGGGATCGCGGTTCCTTCGAGACGCAGGTACGCGAAGTTCTCGGGCAGCGCGACGAGCTGTGCGCCTTCGGCGGCAGCTCGGCCGACCAGCTCGCGGGTCGCCGCGAGGTTGGCGGAGAGATCGTCGGTCGACGTCATCTGAACGGCCGCTACGCGCATCGGTCGACCGAGCGTCGCGAAGCCGTGTCTGGCGTCAAGCGCCGCGGAACGCGGAAGGATCGATGCCCGTTCGGCGAATCACGTCGTAGAAATCCTTCCGATCCTTGCGAGCCAGACGTGCCGCGCGCGAAATGTTGCCGCCGCAGCGCCGTAGCAGACTCATCACGTAGCGCGTCTCGAAGGCACGCTTCGCGTCCTTGAACGACGGCAGCTCGGCTTCGTCGGCCGCGAGCAGCAATGCCTCGGCGGTGATGGCACCGCCTCCCGTGAGCCGCACGGCTTCGCGCACGCGAGCACGGAGTTCGCGCACGTTGCCGGGCCAGGGCTCCGACAGCAGATAGGCACGCGCATCCGGCGAGAAACCCACCGGTTCGACGCCGAGGACTTCCGAAGCGGAGGCGAGAAAGTGCGCGGCGAGAGGAAGGATGTCCTCGCGACGCTCACCGAGGGCGAGCACTTCGATCTGATGTTGTGCACCGCGGCCAATCTCCGCGGCCGCGGTCGGAAGCTCACCGGTCGCGATCACGCGCGCCTGCACGGGCTGCTCGGCCGTACTGCCTTCCGGCGAAAACACGCCGCGCGCGAGTGCGTCACGGAGTAGCGCGCGCACGTCGTCTCGCAGCCGATCGATTCCGTCGATCAGGAGCGTGCCGGCATCCGCGCGCGCAATGCGTCCTTCATGGCCTTCGGGCAACAGCGGGTGGACGCCGGCGACGCAGCCGAAGATCTCGCGACGCTGCAGGCTCTCGGGAATCGAATCGCAGGCGACGGTTTCGAACGGGGCGGCCGCGCGCACGCTCCAGGCGTGGATTGCGCGGGCCACGAACTCGCGACCGCTCCCCGACGGCCCCCAGACGAGGACCGGAAGCGCATCGCGTGCCGCCGCCGTCGCCTGTTCGATCACACGCTGACTGGCGCGGCTGGCGCCGACGAGCCGGTCTTCGCGGCGGCGTCCGATCGCGCTGCGCGGTGCGGCAGCGCCATCGAGTGCCCGTCTCGCCTCGGAGATCGCGACGCCGGACAACGGCGACGACGACCCCGACCCGCTGACGGCGGCGGCCGCCTGAAGCTCGCTCACGGAATGACCGGCCGATTGATTGCTGTTCGCCATGCGCTCCCCCCGCCCACGACGCCGTGAAACTATTGGAAAGACGCGGTCGTTGTCAACGAAAATGCGGGTCGAGCGCCGGTTTCTTGCCGATCCGCCGGGGCTGGTTGGCAGAGCCTCGCCGGTCGTGGTAGGGGCTGGACGATGGATCGCCTGCCCCCGCCCGACGATCGATCCCGTGCCGGCCGCCCGATCCGGGTGCTGCCCGACGCGCTGGTCGATCAGATCGCTGCCGGCGAGGTGGTCGAGCGGCCGGCGTCGGTGGTCAAGGAACTGGTCGAGAACGCGCTCGATGCGGGAGCTTCGCGGGTTCGCGTCGAGGTGCGCGACGGCGGATCGAGTTTCCTCGCGGTGACCGATGATGGCCACGGGATGACGCCCGAAGAAGCGGCCCTCGCGCTGCAGCGCCATGCCACCAGCAAGCTCTCCTCGGTCGAGGATCTCGCGCGGATCGCGAGCTACGGATTTCGCGGCGAGGCGTTGCCCGCGATCGCGTCCGTCTCGAGACTGCGTCTTTGCACGCGCGCGCGCGGCGCCGACGAAGCGTTCGAGATTCGCGTCGACGCCGGACGGATCGTTTCCAGCCGCGCGACGGGTGGCCCCGAGGGCACTCGCATCGAAGTCGCGGATCTCTTCGCGTCGATCCCGGCGCGGCGCAAGTTTTTGAAGACCCCGACGACCGAGTGGGGACACGTGTCGGACTGGGTGGCGCGCGCGGCCCTCGCGCGTCCGGACGTGCACTTCGATTTGCAGCGCGACGACCGGCCCGCGATCGGCTGGCCCACGACGCAGGATCCGCTGGTGCGCATCGCGGCCGTGCTCTCCGAGGAAGAGGCGGCAGCGATGGTCCCGCTGCAGCGCGAGACGACGACGCTCGCCGTGCACGGTTTCGTCTCCCGTCCCGACTGGCACCGCGGATCCGCCGAGAGCATTCACCTGTTCATCAACCAGCGACCGGTGAGGGATCGCCTGCTGCGACATGCGCTGCTCGACGTCTACCGCGACGTCCTGCCACGGGGCCGGTTTCCGGCCGCGCTGCTCTTTCTCGAACTACCGCTCGATGCCGTCGACGTGAACGTGCATCCCGCGAAGTGGGAAGTGCGTTTCGCCGATCCGCGCGCCGTGCACCGC